>NZ_CP104381.1:2218668-2535621 GCF_030582395.1 Ralstonia pickettii | reverse complement strand
GGCACAGCACGTAGGCCGGGAAGCGGTCGCCATGCAGCACATCTTCGTAGGCGCTGCGCACGGCATGCGTCAGCAGGCGATCGCGCACGAAACGGCCGTTGACGTAGAAGAACTGGTGGTCGGCCCTGCCGCGCGAGGCGGTCGGCAGGCCGGCAAAGCCGAACAGGCGCAGTTCCCCGGACGATTCCTCGAAAGGCAGGCGTGCGCGGGCGAATTCGGTGCCGAGCACGGCTGCGGAGCGTGAATCCGCCTGTGTGGCGTTCCAATGCTCCAGCGGCTTGCCGTTGTGATGCACGGAGATGGCTACGTCGGGCCGCGCCAGCGCGGTGCGGCGGATCACTTCCATGCAATGGCCCAGCTCGGTCTGCTCGGTCTTCAGGAATTTGCGGCGCGCCGGCGTGTTGAAGTACAGATGCTGCACATCGACGGTGGTGCCGACACCGCCAGAGGCCGGCTGGGCCCGCCCGGTTTGCGCGATGATCTGCGTGGCATGGGCGTCATTGGCGGTGCGCGACGTGAGCGTCAACTCCGCCACCGAGGCAATCGAGGCCAGCGCCTCGCCCCGAAACCCCAGCGTCGCCACCGATTCCAACTCTTCCAGCGAGCCGATCTTGCTGGTCGCATGCCGCATCAGCGCGACGGGCAGTTCGTCGGCCGGAATGCCGACGCCGTTGTCGGTGATGGCAATGCGCCGCACGCCGCCTTCCTCCAGCTTGATCTGGAGCTGCGTGGCACCGGCGTCCAGTGCGTTTTCCAGCAGTTCCTTGACCACGGACGCCGGCCGTTCGACCACCTCGCCGGCCGCGATCTGGCTGATCAACTGGTCGGGAAGCGGGCGGATGGGGCGGCGGGAAGTCGAGGCGGAAGTCATCGCGGCATTATAAATGTCACGCCCTGTGCGGCGCACCGACGCAAGCCCCGCCAAGGGCTAGGGGAAATCTAAGTCACATCCGGTATCATTTCCCGCTCGTTCAGGGGGATGGTTTGGATATCGTGATGCAATTGGTCGACATCGTGCTGCATGTCGACAAGTCGTTGGGCTTGCTGATTCAGCAATACGGCGCATGGGTCTACGTGCTGCTGTTCGCCATCGTGTTCGCCGAAACCGGCCTCGTGGTGCTGCCTTTTCTGCCGGGCGACACGCTGCTGTTCATTGCCGGGGCCATGTGCGCCACGGGTCAGATGGATGCCTGGCTGCTCATCGTATTGCTGGTGATTGCCGCCACAACGGGCAACACCGTCAACTATTTCGTCGGCTCCTGGATCGGCCCCAAGGTATTCGACGGTCACATCCGCTTCCTCGATCACGAAGCGTTGATGAAAACGCACGGCTTCTATGAACGTCACGGCGGCAAGACGCTGGTGATGGCGCGCTTCATCCCGGTGGTGCGCACGTTCGCGCCGTTTGTGGCGGGCGTGTCGAAAATGACGTTCGCGAAGTTCCAGCTCTTCAACATGATCGGCGCCGTGCTGTGGGTGGCGATCCTGGTGCTGTCCGGCGAGGCGTTCGGTAATGTGCCCGTGATTCGCGATCACCTGAACACGATCGTACTGATCGGCCTGGGCGCGGCGATCGTGCCGCTGGCGCTGGGCGGACTGTGGAAGCTGCTCAAGCGCCGTCGCGGCGTGGCGCCGAAGTAGACGTCAGTTCAAATGCTTGCTCATGGCGCGCAGCGTTGGCATGCGCTCCTTGAGCTTGGCCGTATCGGCTGCATCGGGCCGGGCATCGACGTACGCTTCGAGATCTTCCAGCGCGGGCCGGAAGCACTCCAGATTGGCGTAGGCCAGCCCCCGGTCGCGCACCTCCTCGATGGAATCGGGGAGCAGAATCACCAGCCGCTGCTGCACCGCCAGCAGGCGCTGCCAGCGCGATTCCTGCAGGTAGATCGCCTTCAGATTGCGCAGCATGCGCGCGATGATCTCGCGGTGCGTGGCCACCTGCAGGAACACCCCGAGCGGCACCGAGTTCGGGTCTTCGATGCCTTCCTTTTCCAGGTACGGGTCGAGCATGTCCTGCAACTCTTCCTTCGACAGTGTCTGCCCCGTTAGCGGATCGAGCACGACCTCGCCCGCAGGAATGCTCATGCGCACCAGGAAGTGGTTGGGGAAAGACACGCCCTTGAGCGGCAGGCCGATCTGCTGCCCGATTTCCATCAGCAGCACGGCCAAGGAGATCGGAATGCCGCGCCGGCTCTGCAGCACCGCATTCAGATAAGAGTTCTCGGGGTCGTAGTAATCGTTTGCATTGGGGCCGAAGCCCAGCTCCCGATAGAAGAACTGATTGAGCAGGCGCAGGCGCTGGATGGCGGGCGTGCCCTCGGCGATGCGGTTTTTGATCCGCGCGACAAGCACGTCAATGGCGGCCAGCTCTGCCTGCAGGTCCAGATCCGGATACGCGTCCTGCGCAATCGACAGGGCGGTTTCTGTGAGAGGGATGCTGTCGTCGTCCGCGACCAGGGCCGAAAAGTAATCGAGGACTTTAGTGGTCATCAGATGGCCTTTTTTCGGAACGTGGAGAACTTCAATCCGGTGAGCCACAGTGTACCGAAATAGACCACCGCGCACAGGACCAGGCTTGCCCCGAGCAGCGCGATGCGCACAAGCGGCTTGGCGCCCAGTCCAACCCAATCAAAATTGCGGGCGAGCCACAGGAGCACACCGGCCAGCAGCAATACGGCTGACGTCACCTGCGCGATGAACAGCTTCCAGCCCGGCAGCGGGTGGTAATAACCGCGTCGGCGCAGGCCGAAGAACAGCAGCGCTGCATTGATGGTCGCGCCAAAGCTGATCGACAGCGCCAGCCCCGCGTGCCCGAAAATCGGCACGAAGACGTAGTTGGACAGCTGCGTCGCCACCAGCACCACCAGCGCAATCTTTACCGGCGTGCGAATGTCCTGCCGCGCATAGAAGCCGGGCGCCAGGATCTTGATGACAATCAGCCCGATCAGCCCGACGCCGTACGACGTCAGCGCCTGGCGCGTCATCTCGACGTCGATGCCGTTGAATTTGCCGTAATGAAAGAGCGTGGCCGTGAGCGGTGCGCCAAACACGAACAGCCCCACCGCAGAGGGCACCGCCAGCAGCACGGTCAGCCGCAGGCCCCAGTCGAGCAGCGATGAGTACTCTTCACGGTTGTTCTCGGCGCTGGCTTTGGACAGGCTTGGCAGCAGAATCGTCCCGAGCGCCACGCCCAGCAGCGCGGTGGGGAATTCCATCAGGCGGTCCGCGTAGTTCAGCCACGACACGCTGCCCGTGGGCAAGCGCGACGCAATGTTCGTATTGATGATCAGACTGATCTGAGCGACGGATACCGATAGCGTGGCCGGCAACATCTGCTTGAGCACGCGTCGTACGCCCGGGTGGTGCCATGCCGCCCGCACGTTGATCGACACGCGCGGCAGCATCCCGACCTTGCGCAGCGAGGGAATTTGAATGGCGAGTTGCAGGATGCCGCCTACCATCACCGCGTAGGCCTGCGCGTAGATTGGCGTTTCGAGGTGCGGCGCCACAAACACCGCCGCCACGATGAACGACAGGTTGAGCAGCACGGGCGTGAAAGCCGGCACCGCGAACTGCCGCCACGTATTCAGAATGCCCGACGCCAGCGCCACCAGCGACACCAGCCCGATGTACGGAAACATCACGCGCGTCATGAAGATCGCCGAGATGTAGGCCTGGCTTTCGTGCTCTTTGAAACCCGTCGCGACGGCGGTGACGATCAACGGCGCGCCAATCACGCCCAACGCCGAGATGATTACCAGGAACCACGTCATCACCGTCGCTACGGAGTCGACCAGCGCGCGTGTTTCAGCTTCGCCCTGGCGGTTCTTGAATTCACCCAGGATCGGCACGAACGCTTGCGAGAACGCGCCCTCGGCCGAAAGCCGGCGCAGCAGGTTGGGGATACGGAAGGCGACGTTGAAGGCGTCGGTGTAAACCGAGGCGCCGAAAGCGCGGGCGATGAGCGTCTCGCGAATGAGCCCCGTGATGCGCGAGAGCATCGTCAGGCCGCTGATCGTGGCGAGGGTTTTGAGGAGATTCAAGATGAATGCGTGGTTGGGCGCCGCCAGGGAGGCAAACACGGCGATGGCGGTCTGACCGACAGCACCATGCGGGGTTCGCGCCCGGCGTGACGAACGTGACCGGAGGACACAATTGCGGCCGTATTATAGGGATCGGCTCACCACGCGCCTAAAAGTGCCGCAGAAGCCCCAAACTGCACGTATCCGGGCGAATTCACAACAGGGTTTGCGTTGAAGGAAGAACTCTGCGTATAATTGCCGTCTTTCACCAATTTGCGCGCTTCGGCCTTCCGTGTCTCCCGGGGCGCTTGCTACCGTTTCTTCAGGGATTTTTCCATGGCAAACACCGCACAAGCACGCAAGCGCGCACGCCAAGCCGTCGTTCAGAACGCTCACAACTCGGCTCTGCGTTCGCGTCTGCGTACCGCAATCAAGGGCGTCCGCAAGGCTGTGGCCGCTGGCGACAAGACTGCCGCTGCTGCTGCATTCAAGACCGCCCAAAGCACGATCGACAGCATCGCTGACAAGAAGATCGTCCACAAGAACAAGGCTGCACGCGCCAAGTCGCGTCTGTCCGCTGCCATCAAGGCAATGGCTGCCTAAGTTCGGGTGATGCCGGCCTGGCCGGCATGGCGCGACAAGCAACGTCGCGCTCCGACGATAAAAAAGCCCGTCTTTGGACGGGCTTTTTGCATTCAGTGCGCCTCGAATGTGCGAGGCGCACCTTGGTGCGGCGGTCTTGGGGATTAGGCTTTCCCGGGAGCGCTGCCTTCCGGCAGGATGCAGGCTTCCACGAGCTGCAGGTTGTTGTCGTGCGCGAAGTTCAGCACGAAATCCAGCGCCTTGGGTTCGATGTCGCGCAGGCGCTCGTCAACGAACACGCTGCGGATGCCGCCCGACATGACGGGGCGCACATAGGGGGAGTAGGTGAAGCGGGGATCTCCGGTATCCCCGGCCGGGCGGAACTGCGCCATCACACCGCACAGCCGATCGGCCCAGTCGCTCGGGCGGAAGGTTTTTCCGTCGCGGGTGACGCCCTGGATAAAGAATTGGCGAGGGTTGGCTGCCATGGACTGCGTGGGGCTGTGGAGATTTGCAAACGACTTCGACCGTGCGGGTGCCGCAACGTTCGAACAGGGTGCACTTGTGGTGCGGATGATGCGCCTGCCTGGTTGCCGATTCGTGAACTGGGCAGACCGGCTTGTCGTGCCGGTTTGCGGACGGCTGGGGCATCCGAGGCAGCCAGTATTATATCTTATATAAGACTTTCATCGGCCTTTCACCCGGGCCTTTACGGTAGCGGCGCGCACTGGCGCGAAACTCGCCAAATGGGTGGCGATCCCGTATGATGGACTGAATCTTCAACAGGCAAGGCGGCTAGGGCGACGTGTCACGGGATGTTTCCGATGCGTCATCTGCAGGCCGCCTTCGTTGTTTTATGAACCCACCAAGCTCGATCAAGCACTACCTGCAGTTCAAGGACTTTTCGCTGGAAGAGTACGAATACCTGCTGGACCGTTCCGCGATCCTCAAGGCCAAGTTCAAGAACTACGAGACATGGCACCCGCTGCACGACCGCACGCTGGCCATGATCTTCGAGAAGAATTCCACACGTACGCGTCTGTCGTTCGAAGCTGGCATTCACCAGCTCGGCGGCCACGCGGTCTTCCTGAACACGCGCGATTCCCAGCTCGGGCGCGGTGAGCCGATCGAAGACGCGGCGCAGGTCATCTCCCGCATGACCGACATCATCATGATCCGCACCTTCGGGCAGGAGATCATCGAGCGCTTCGCTGCGCATTCGCGCGTGCCGGTCATCAACGGGCTGACCAACGAATACCACCCGTGCCAGGTGCTGGCCGACATCTTCACCTTCATCGAGCACCGTGGCCCCATCAAGGGCAAGACCGTCACCTGGGTGGGCGATGCCAACAACATGGCCTACACGTGGATCCAGGCAGCCGAGATCCTCGGTTTCCGCTTCCACTTTTCTGCGCCGAAGGGCTATCAGCTGGATGCGGCCATGGTAGCTGACTCCGCTTCGCCGTTCGTGCATGTGTTCGAGAGCCCGCTCGAGGCCTGCGACGGCGCGCATCTGGTGACCACCGACGTGTGGACCAGCATGGGCTACGAAGCCGAGAACGAAGCGCGCAAGAAGGCCTTTGGCGACTGGATGGTCACCGAGGCGATGATGCAGCGCGCACAACCCGATGCGCTGTTCATGCACTGCCTGCCCGCGCACCGGGGCGAGGAGGTCGAGGCAGCTGTCATCGACGGCAAGCAGAGCGTCGTGTGGGATGAGGCGGAGAACCGCCTGCACGTGCAGAAGGCGCTGATGGAATACCTGCTGTGCGGCCGCTACTAAGGCTGGCAGCCTAGATCTGCAGCCATGAAAAAGGCCGCTCCGATTGATGTCGGAGCGGCCTTTTTGCCTTGAAGCGGCAGGCGGTTACTTCTTGCCGCCGTCGAGTTGGGGCAGCGCGTTGGCAGTACCCAGCGACAGCAGGCCAGCCTTCGAGTAGATCGACAGTTTCTCGCGCGTGTCCATCAGGTCCAGGTTGCGCATGGTCAGTTGGCCGATGCGATCTGCCGGGCTGAACGGCGCGTCCTCGACCTTCTCCATCGACAGACGCTCAGGAGCGTAGGTCAGGTTGGGCGATTCGGTGTTCAGGATCGAGTAGTCGTTGCCGCGGCGCAGTTCCAGCGTAACGGTGCCGGTCACGGCGCGCGCCACCCAGCGCTGGGCGGTTTCGCGCAGCATGATCGCTTGCGGGTCGAACCAGCGACCTTGGTACAGCAGGCGGCCCAGGCGCAGACCGTTGATGCGGTACTGCTCGATGGTGTCTTCGTTGTGAATGCCGGTCACCAGGCGTTCGTAGGCGATGTGCAGCAGCGCCATCCCCGGGGCTTCGTAGATGCCGCGGCTCTTGGCTTCGATGATGCGGTTTTCGATCTGGTCGCTCATGCCCAGGCCGTGACGGCCGCCGATGCGGTTCAGCTCGAGGAACATCTCCACCGGGTCGGCAATCTCGCGGCCGTTGACGGCGACCGGACGGCCTTCGTCAAACGTGACCGACACTTCTTCCGCCTTGACCTCGACTTCCGGCTTCCAGAACGCCACGCCCATGATCGGGTTGACGATGCGGATGCCGCTGTTCAGGTGCTCCAGATCCTTGGCTTCGTGCGTGGCGCCCAGCATGTTGCTGTCCGTCGAGTAGGCTTTCTCGGCGCTCATCTTGTAGCCGAAACCTTCCTTCGTCATAAAGGCCGACATTTCGGCGCGGCCGCCCAGCTCGTCGATGAAGGCCTGGTCCAGCCACGGCTTGTAGATCTTCAGCGCCGGGTTGGTGAGCAGGCCGTAGCGGTAGAAGCGCTCGATGTCGTTGCCCTTGAAGGTCGAGCCGTCGCCCCAGATGTTGACGTCGTCTTCCTTCATGGCGGCGACCAGCATGGTGCCGGTCACGGCGCGGCCCAGCGGCGTGGTGTTGAAGTACGTGATGCCGCCAGTGCTGATGTGGAAGGCGCCGGACTGGATAGCGGCAATGCCTTCATTGGCCAGCTGCGGGCGGCAGTCGATCAGGCGGGCCTTCTCTGCACCGTACTCCATCGCCTTGCGCGGGATGGCATCGTAGTCTTCCTCATCGGGCTGGCCGAGATTGGCGGTGTAGGCATAGGGCAGCGCGCCCTTGTTCTTCATCCAGCGCAGCGCAGCGCTGGTGTCGAGACCGCCCGAGAAGGCAATGCCGACCTTCTGGCCGACGGGAACATGTTGCAGGATGGTTTCCATGGTGTGTCTCTTCAGTCTTTCAGTTCTTTGAACCTGTTCAGAATCCGTAGCGAGCGGTTCGAGGTTGGCCGGAGAAGCGCAGCCGTACACGGGTACGGCGAGCATCACAAGGTCAAGATCGAGCCGCGCAGTAGGATCCTGGACAGGTTCAGGCGTAGTGGCAGATGTAGTGGTAGGCCTCGGTCACCCGAATGTCGAACTTCGAGTTGGCCGGAACCTGGAAGCTTTCGCCGGCGCTGGACGTCTTCCATTCATCGGTGCCGTCGAGCTTGTATTCGCACGAGCCCCCCACGCATTCCATGATCTCGGCGGCGGCCGTGCCGAAGGTCAGCGTGGCCGGCAGCACCACGCCCACGGACTTCTTGGTGCCGTCGGGCAGGGTAAAGCTGTGGCTGACGCACTTTCCGTCGAAGTACACATTGGCCTTGGTGGTCAGGCGGACGCCGTCAAAGGTTTCGGTGGTCATGAAATGGAACGCGAAAAGGGTGGTCGTAGGGTCAAACCAGCCATTTTAGGCCATTGGACCGACCGCGGGTACGTCAGGCGAGTGCTGCTCGGGTCCATAGGCGTGCGATGTGGCGCAAGATGCCCAGCGCGCCCTCCGCCAGCCCGGTTACACCACCACCGGTTCAGGCTCGATGCGCACGCCAAAGCGCGCATGAACCGCATCCTGGATCTCGCGCGCCAGCGTCATCAACTGGACCGCGCTGCCGCCGCCTCGGTGCACCAGCACCAGCGCCTGTTTTTCATACACGCCCACTGCGCCGCTCTGCCGGCCCTTGAAGCCGCACTGATCGATCAACCAGCCGGCGGCGAGCTTGTAGCTGCCGTCGGGTTGCACATATCCGACCAGATTCGGGAAACGCTCGGCGAGGGCATCGCGCGTGGCGGCATCGACGATGGGGTTCTTGAAGAAACTGCCGGCGTTGCCGATTTCAGCCGGATCGGGCAGCTTGCGGCGGCGGATGGTGACCACCGCATCGAAGATGTCCTGCGCCGTCGGGCGGGCGATGTTCTGCGCGGCCAACTCGCGCGCGAGTTCGGCGTAATGCGTGTCGGGCTGCCAGTCGACCGGCAGGGCGAAGGTGACTTCGGTGATGACGTAGCGATCGGCGCCGGCGCGCTTGAAGAGGCTGTCGCGATAGCCGAAGGCGCAATCGGCGGCGGTGAGGGTGACGAATTCGCCGGCGTGGCGGTCGTAGGCGCGCAGCGAATGGAACCGGTCCTTGATCTCGACGCCGTATGCGCCAATGTTCTGGATGGGCGCGGCGCCCACCGTGCCCGGAATCAGCGCGAGGTTTTCCAGCCCAGGCAAACCATGCGCCACCGTGTGGGCGACCAGGCCATGCCACGATTCGCCCGCGCCTGCGGTGACGGTGTGGACTGCGCGGCCATCGACCATGCTTCGGCCGGTGGCGATGCCCGGAATCTCGATCAGCAGCACCAGGCCTTCGAAATCGCGCGTGAGCACGACATTGCTGCCACCGCCCAGCACCAACACCGGCAAGCCCTGCACGCGCGGGTCGGCCAGCGCGGCGGGAATGTCGTCCGGCGTGCGAACGTGGGCGGCGTAGCGCGCAGTGGCTTCGAAACGGAACGTGTTGTGCTGGCCTAGGGGATAATGCGTGTCGAGCAACGCCATGGCGCCAAATCTGCTGGGAAAGCCGAGATTATAGAAGCCATGGCGCACGCGGCCCCCGCACACAGGCGCCGCAGCAACCCGATTCAAGTCTGCAAGGAGAACACGATGCCGTCGTTTGACGTGGTATGCGAAGCCAACATGGTGGAAGTGAAGAACGCCGTGGAACAGGCCAACAAAGAGATCTCGACGCGATTCGACTTTAAAGGCTCCGACTCCCGCGTCGAGCACAAGGAGCAGGAACTGACCTTGTTTGCCGATGACGATTTCAAGATCGGCCAGGTCAACGATGTGCTGATGAACAAGCTCGCCAAGCGCAACGTCGACGTACGCTTTCTGGATTACCAGGACAAGCAGAAGATCGGCGGCGACAAGATGAAGCAGGTCGTCAAGATCAAGAAGGGCGTCTCTGGCGACTTGGCCAAGAAGATCGTCAAGACGATCAAGGACAGCAAAATCAAGGTGCAGGCGAGCATTCAGGGCGATGCGGTGCGTGTGACCGGCGCCAAGCGCGATGACCTGCAAAGCGTGATCGCCATGCTGCGCAAGGACGTGAGCGACACGCCGCTGGATTTCAATAACTTCCGCGACTGAGCCGGTCGCGCTTCCAAGCAAAACGCCCCGCACGAGCGGGGCGTTTGCATTTGCCGCGGCCAAACCTCACTGCGACAGCTTGGTCACCTTCAGTGCCGGATCGGCGGCGATGGCGGCTTCTGAAAACGGCAACCGGTTCCAGCGCTTGGCCGAGAACTCGCGCATCTGGTCGAACGCATGCGGTGAGGCCGGATCGGTCGATTCACCGTAGGTCAGAAGCGCATCGGCCACGGGGCCCTGATCGTCGAACGTGACGGTCTGGATGTAGCTCGTGCCGAAATACACCTGCAAGCCTTTCGGTCCGATCGGCGTGCTTTGCAACTTGTTCAGCACGCCTTCGTACTCCTCCCCGCCGTGCAGGGCGATGTCCCCGCCGGGCGCGTGTGCCGCCTGCACAGCGCCCAACGGCGCATCGAGCGCAAAGCCGGCCGTGCGGACGGCGCCCACGGCATCCTTCAACGCTTTGAACACGGCCGTGCGTACGGATGGATCGGCCATGCGCAGGCTGCGCGGCGTGTAGACAGGATCCGCCGGGTTGAAGTCGACCGCGTAGACATTCGGGATGTCCTTTGCGCGCATCCAGAACTCGCGGAACAGGTGTGCGGCTCGGGCGTCGACGTTGTCCGTCTGGTTCCATTGCGCAAGGGCCGCGCAGCCGTCGCGGACATCGGCATCGAGATTTGCCGTGGCTTTGCAGGCGGCCAGCAGATCGTCGCGCACGAGGTGGCCGGCGAGGTTTGCGTCGCGGAAGATCATCGCTTGCAGGTTCGGCAGATCGACCTTGTTGCCGGGCAGCCCGTCGGTGCCGTTCAGGCGGCGCTCGATTTCGATGATGCCGATGCGGGTGCGCAGGCGTTGCGGCACGTCGGTCGAACCCATCACCGGCGAGAAGCCGGTCAGCCTCTGCGCCGGGTTGGTCAGCCACGAGCTGTCGTTGCTGTTGGCGACGTAGTCATCGCGCTCGAGCACCGGCATGCGCGCTGGCGCCACGAGGCCTGGCACGGGCGATGCCGGATCGACGTGCCAGTTACACGCGCTGCGTGAACCGTCGAGCAGCACGAGGCCCACCCCCTTGAAGAGCTTGTCCGCCAGCGGTGACGGCGCGCAACGCTTGAGGGCTTCAGCCGATACATCCGGCGTGGTCGACACATCGGCAAACAGCGCACGGCCGTTGCGGTCGGTGGCAATCGTGTTCACCCACGGAATGCCGAGGTTGCCGATGGCCTGCCGGATGCCCACCACGTCCGTGGCTTGCGCGATATGCAGCCACGTATCGATGGAGCGCGTGTTGTTGCGATTGGCGTCGCGAAGCGTGTAGGCCTTCTGCGACGTCCACGGCATGCCACCGGCGGGCATCGACAGCACGGGGCCATACACCGTGTTGTAGAAGGTGTGGGTGCGGCGCTCGAGGCGGCCGTCCGGCAGCTTCACGTCAAAGGCCACGGTGCGCGTGGTCATCTTGTGCGGCTTGCCGTCGATCAGGTAGGTGGTCGGGTCGTTCTCGGCCAGCTTCAGCTCGAACAGCGTGAAGCGGCGGCCCGTGGAAACGGTGTGCGTCCACGCCACGTCTTTGTTGAAGCCGATGCTGACGACGGGGAAGGCGGCAATCGACGCGCCCATCACGTCCAGCTTGCCGGGCACGGTCAGGTGGACCTGGTAGAAGCGGTTGGTGGTCGTCCACGGGAAGTGCGGGTTGCCGAGCAGCACACCGCGACCGTTGCCCGTGGCGGCCTTGCCGAAGGCCCAGCCATTGGAGCCGATCGGCATGTCGCGCAGTTGCAGCTCGCGGTCAAGCGCGGCGGTGTCGACGGCATGCGGCGGAACGACCGCAGAGGCGGGCGCACCGCCCGGCGGCTGCGCGGCGACGATGCTTTGCAGCATGGCGCCCGCGCTTGCCTGGATGGCCTTTTCTTCGCCCATCAACATCATGTCGGCCACCGTAAGCGGGCGCACCCAGTCGGCATTGCGGCAGGCGGCCGGGCGGCTTGCGGCCGGCGTGTCTTTCAGATAGCGGTTGTAGCCCGCGATATAGCCGCGCAGCAGCTCGCGCGCTTCAGGTGACATCTGTGCATAGCCGGCGCGCAAGCCAGCTTCGTCGAATGCCCCCTTGAAGAAGGCGTCGGCTTGCGTGTTCGGCACCGGCTTGAACGACACCACGACCGCGCCGTCCGGCCCGAACGTCTTCGAACGTTCGCCGTTGACAGTGACGACCTGGTCGGCCAGCAGGCAGATGTTGTCCTGCGCATAGGCGTAGGCCATGCCGAAGCCAAGGCTGGCGTAATCGTTGGCGCGGACGTGGGGAATGCCGAAGCGGGTGCGGCTGATTTCGGCGGAAAGGCCGGTGTCCGAAGGCGTTGTCCAGCCGCTGTCTGTGCTGGCGCAGCCGGCCAGCGCCGCAAGTGCGGCCGTGGCAAGTGCGCTGCGCAGTGCGAATCCCTGCATGAATCGCTGCATCGTGCGTTGTCTCCTGATGTCGGTGTTGTTATGGGCGGGTGCGTCTGCGCGCAGCCACCGTCGCATCGTCAATCGGGCGGGGCTGATTCGAAAGAGGTATTCCCGCCAGAATTGGGGCCAATACCGCCACGCAGATTACCGCGCACGCCTATACTCGGGCATGCCGAAAATTGACCTGCTGACCTTTCCCGATGCCGCCTTTTCCACGTTGGCCACCGCTGCCGACACGCTTGGCGTGGCCAATGCGCTGGCTTCGATGCAGGCCGGCAAGCGGGCCAATGCCGCCAAGACGCCGGTGTTCGGCTGGCGACTTGTCGCTCGGGACCCTGCGCGTTGGCAGGCGGCCGCAGAGACGCTCGCTTGCCGTTGTGAGGCCCTACCGCAAGACGACGCGCAGTTGGGTGACGCGTTGATTGTCCCCCCGCTGCATTTCGACCACATCGGCACCCTGGAGCAGCGCCTGGCCTTGCTGGAAGCGGAGCGCGCCACAGTCCGCCGATATCTCGACGCGGGCCGGCTGGTGGCGTCGCCGTTCACTGGTGTGGCGATGTTGGCTGACGTACTGCCGCCCGGCCAGCGCCTGACCGTCACGTGGCTGATTGCCGGGTGGGTGCAGGGCAATTTTCCCAGTCTGAAGGTCGTGCCGGCACAGGCCATTGTCAGCAGCGGCAACGTCATCACCGCGCGGGCGATGGAACATGGCGTGGCGCTCATGCACCGCGTGGTTGCGCGATTGGCGGATGCGCGGCTCGCGCGCACACTGGGCAATACGGCGCTCGATCACCCGTCGCGCGGCGAGGCCATCGGCATATGGCTGCGCAGCAAACCGGCCATTCGCGACAGCGTCGTGCTGCGCGCGCGGCGATACCTGCAGCAGCATCTGCACGAACCGTTTCATCTCGGAAAACTCGCCGCAGCCGCCTCGACCAGCGAGCGGACGCTGCTGCGTCATTTCACGAAAACCGTGGGGATGTCGCCGCTGCAATTGCTGCACCGGCTGCGTGTGGAGCGCGCGTGTCACTTGCTGGAAGTCAGCACGCTGAGCCTGACGACGATTGCCGAGCAGTGCGGCTATCAGGACATGTCCGCCTTTCGGCGACTGATCCGGCGGCATACGGGGCGGCCGCCGGGAGCACATCGGCGCGCGCATTCGGTGCGCGCCGAGCTGCGAAATTAAGCTGTTTTCTTTTTCTCGCCGATGCGGCTTTCCTTGCCGGCGAGCAGCTTGGCGATATTGGCGCGGTGGCGCGCGATGAGGAGCACTGCCATCAGCGCAACCGCGCCGGCAATCCAGTCGAAGCCGTTCATCAACACATAGAAGAACGGCGCGAACACCGCCGACACCAGCGCCGCCAGCGACGAATAACGGAAGAACACCGCGATGATGAGCCACGTTGCCAGCGTGGCCAGCCCCAGCCACACGTTCAACGCCAGCAGGATGCCCGCTGCCGTGGCCACACCCTTGCCGCCCTCAAAGCGGTGGAACACCGGAAACAGGTGGCCCAGGAACACGGCGATCACTACCAGCGCAATGCCGGTCTCGTCCACGCCAAAGCGCGGCGCCAGCCATTGTGCCAGCCACACCGCCAGCCAGCCCTTGGCTGCGTCGCCGAGCAGCGTGAGAATGGCCGCCTTCTTATTGCCCGAGCGCAGCACGTTGGTGGCGCCGGGGTTGCCCGAGCCGTAGGTACGCGGGTCTGCCAGACCCATCGCGCGGCTGACCACCACGGCGAACGAGATCGAGCCGATCAGGTAGGCGGCCAGGGCAAAAATGACGGTTGCGACGACTGGAGACATAGGAAATCGATGAAATCAGGCTGCGGGATTGTAGCGTGCCGCATAGGTTGCCCCAGCCGCCGTGCTCGTTTCAATCGGGGTTTGCACAGTTGACGGGCTGCGCGTTCAGCACGGTCGTCAGCACGCTCGGCGCGAGGCTCACGAGAAAGCCCCGCCTGCCGCCGTTGATGTAGATGCGCTCAAGCTCCAGCACGCTCGCCTCCACATACACCGGCATCGCCTTGCGCACCCCAAACGGGGACGTGCCGCCGACGAGATAGCCGCTGTGCCGCTGCGCCACTTCGGGCTTGCAGGGCTGTACGGACTTGCGGCCGGTCTGGCGTGCGAGGTTCTTGGTCGAGACCGAACAATCGCCGTGCATCAGCACGATCAGCGGCTTGGCGTGCTCATCTTCCATCACCAGCGTCTTGATGACGTGGTGCTCGTCCACGCCCAACTGACGCGACGACTCTGTTGTGCCGCCCTTGTCGACATAGTCGTAGGTGTGTTCGGCAAACACCACGCCATGCGCCTTGAGATACTGGGTGGCGGGCGTCTCGGAAACGTGCTTTGACTTGCTCATACGGGGCAGTGAAGAACGGTCGCTATCCGCGTGGATGGTGCTGCGCATGGAGTGTGCGCAGCCGCTCGCGCGCGACGTGAGTGTAGATCTGCGTGGTGGAAATATCCGCGTGGCCGAGCAGCATCTGCACGACGCGCAAGTCTGCGCCGTGGTTTAGCAGGTGCGTGGCAAACGCGTGCCGCAACGTATGCGGAGACAACGGGGCGTGGATATCGGCGAGCAGCGCATAGCGTTTGATGAGGTACCAGAACGCCTGGCGCGTCATGCCTTCGCCGCGCGCGGTCACGAACAGCGCGTCAGCCGTACGTTCGCCCAGCAGCGCCGTGCGGCCATCGCGTAAATAGCGCCGCAGCCAGTCGCCCGCTTCGGCGCCGAACGGCACCAGGCGGTCCTTGCCGCCCTTGCCGCCGACCACACGCACCACGCCTTCGTTCAGGCCGACTTCCACCGTTTTCAGCGCGACGATTTCCGACACGCGCAGCCCGCTCGCATACATCAGCTCGATCATCGCGCGGTCGCGCAGGCCGAGCGGCGTGTCGACATCCGGCGCGTTGATGAGCGCCTCGACTTGGGTTTCGGACAGCGTCTTCGGAAAGCGGGGCGGCTGCTTGGCCGTCGGCAGCAGGCGCGACGGATCGGTGCTCACCACGTGCTCGCGCAGCGCCCACTGGAAGAAGCGCTTGAAGACGGTGCGGCGCCGGTTGGCCGACGATGCACGGCTCTCGGCATGGCGTGCGGCGAAGTAATCGGCCAGGTCGCCGTCTTCGGTTTCGGCGATGGACTTGCCGCGCTCGGCCAGCCAGTGCGCGTAGAGCGTCAAGTCGCGCCGGTACGCATCCAGCGTATTGCGGGCGAGGCCGTCCTCCAGCCACAGTGCGTCGCAGAAGCGCTGGATGGCGTCTGCGCTCTGCGGCGACAGGGACGGCGCTTCGGCGTCTTTCCGTGCGGCCTTTCTCATATCAGCATCACGCCTTCGTGGCGCAGCAGCCAGTGCTTGATGTTCAGCAGGTAGCCATCGGTGTGGTGCGAAAACCCGCCGATACCGGACGCGCTCACCACGCGGTGGCAGGGGATGAGGATGGGGAACCAGTTGTCGCCGCATGCCTGCCCGACCGCTCGGGGCACGCTGCCGATCTGTTGCGCGATGGTGCCGTAAGTGATGACACTGCCGCACGGGATGGCGCTGATGGCCTGCCACACGCGGAGCTGGAAATCTGTGCCGGCGGGTGCGAGCGGGATGTCGAATGTCGCGCGCGCGTCGCTGTAGTACGCGTCGAGCTGGCGAGCCAGCCTGGCGATCAACGCGTCGGATGAATCGACAGTCGGCGTACTTTCGGGCAGATAAGCGAGTTCGCGCAGCGCAACGTTGGCCACGCGCACGCCCAGCTTGCCGAAGGGCGCTTCGAGAACGGCGTCGAAAGGGGATCGCATGACGGAGGCCGGCGCTGAAAACAATCCCGCGAATCTAGCACAGGCCCCCGGCGGGCAGCGTTACTGCTCCAGCTTGATGTTCTGCTGCTTGACGAGGGTGCGCATCTTTTCGAATTCGCGCTTAATTTCGGCCGTGTATTGCTGCGGCGTGTTGCCCACAGGCTCGGCACCGGCGCCGCGAAATCGATCGACCAGGCCCGGTTCTTTCAGCGCCTTGACCGAAGCTTCGTTGAGCTTGCGAATGACCTCGTCCGGCGTGCCGGCCGGCGCGACGAGTCCGTACCATGCAGGGTCGTTTGCATCTTTCAGGCCGACTTCGGCAAAGGTCGGCACGTCGGGCAGGCTATCGATGCGCTTGTTCCACGCCACCACGATCGGCCGCAGCTTGCCGCTCTTGATGAACTGCATGGACGAGGGCAGGTTGTCGACCATGATCGGCACCTGGTTGGCCAGCACGTCGTTCAGCGCCGGGCCCGCACCGCGATACGGCACATGGACCATCTGCGTTTTGGTTAGCACCTTGAACGCTTCACCCAGCATGTGGCCGATGCCACAGGTGCCGGATGTCGCGAACGAATATTTGCCGGGGTTGGCCGTCAGCGCCGCGACAAATTCCTTGTAGTTCTTAGCCGGAAAGGTCGGGTTGACCGCAATCACGTTGGCCACCGTGGCCAGATTGGTGATCGGCTTGAAATCCTTCAGCGGGTCGTACGAAAGCTTCGGGTTGCACGCCGGGTTGACCGCATGCGTGGAGACGGTGGCGATGCCAATCGTGTAGCCATCCGGCGCGGCCTTGGCGATGGCATCGGCGCCGATCGACCCGCCGCCGCCGCCCTTGTTTTCCACGACCACGGCCTGGCCCAGCACCTTCGATAGCTGATCGGCCACGCTGCGCCCGACGATGTCGGTCGTGCCGCCCGGCGGAAATGGAATGATCAGCTTGAGCGGCTTGGCGGGATAGTTGTCGGCCACTGCTGGACCGCACAACGCCATGCCTGCGGCGCCGATCAGGTTGGCGATCAGTCGTCCCTTGGGCATCGTCATCCTCCTTGTGGCTTGGTGCGCGTTCTGCGTTCTTGTAGGAATCTGCTGAATAGCACAACTGCAAACGCCAACCACGCGGCGACCGGGGAAACCCTGAAAAGCCGATCGTCAGGCTGTCAGCTTCCGAGCAACCCGTTTTTCAGCTCGCGGTCCACCGGGCTGTTGCCGATGAAGATGCTGAGCACGGCCTGGTAGAAATCTTCGCCGGGGATGGCCTTGGTGCGCGCCACGCCATTGATGCTGATGGTGGTGCCAGCATCGGGGGCGTAGTCGAAGTTGATGGTGTCGCCGCGCTTGGTGGAGCCGATCTGGCGCATCGCGTCTTCCAGCTGCGTGAGCCGGTCGGCGAGCTTCTGCATTTGAATTTCGGTCTGGTTGCGATGGATGCCGTCGTTCAATGCGTGGATGAACGTGTCGGCGCCCACATTGCGCAACGGATGAATCTGCAACCGCTTCGGGCCTTTCATGCCGAGGACGACGGCCGCGTTCTTTGCGCGCTCGGGCAGATACAGACCCGCGACATAGCCCTTGATAACGAACACCGAACGCAGGCCCGTGCCGTTGAGCAGCAGTTCGCGGCCGGCCACGCGCGCGGCGTCGTCGAAGGGCACCCCCTCGACGTTCACCGTGGACCATGCCGGGCTCACACACGCGGCGCAGAGCAATGCGCCAAGGATGCCGTCGCGCCACGCGCGTGCAATCCAGGATGCGCGGACACGGATTGCAGCCTGCAATGCGCAACGGAGATCAACAAGAGCGGAAAACATCGATGTGAGCGGTTTAGGATTAGGCCGCCATTTTCCCGATATTTTATTAAGAAACAATTGGTGTCTGCCCTGATGCCCAAGCGTTTGCGTACTAGGCGGTATAAGGGTCTGCCTGTGCCAGCATTAAGGTGCATTCATGGGTTTGTGCTAACCGCGTATTGTTTTGTTTTTAAAACAATCTGCAAGCAACGTAAAAAACAGATTAACCACGCGTCACAGTGTTGATGCACTGGTACGTTGCGCCACAGGGAGTGCTCACGTCATTGGGCGAGCGCCCATGCGACGTGTTCACGCACGAGTTCCGACGCGTGTTCAGCGCGTTCATGCAGGGCGGCCGTCAGCAGCGTGCGCGTTGTATCCAGCAGCTGCCCGCGCAGCGCGTTGCCGATCGCCACGGCAATGTTGCGCAGCCAGCGCTCGTGCCCGATGCGGCGGATGGGGCTGCCCTCGAGCCGTTGGTTGAATTCGGTGTCCGTCCAGCTGAACAGCTCAGCCAGCGTAGCCGCGTCCAGTCCGTTGCGCACGTCAAAGTCCGCCAGGTTGGCCGGTACGGCAAACTTGTTCCACGGGCAGATGAGCTGGCAGTCGTCGCAGCCATAGACGCGGTTGCCCATCGCCGGGCGCAGCTCAACCGGAATGCTCCCCTTATGCTCGATGGTCAGATACGAGATGCAACGGCGAGCATCCACCGTGTATGGCGCGACGATGGCCTGCGTAGGGCAGACGTCGATGCAGCGCGTGCAATTGCCGCAGTGGGGCTCCGCGGGCGGATCAACGGGAAACGGGAGGTCGACGAGGATTTCTCCGAGAAAGAACATCGAGCCCGCATCGCGGTCGAGCAGCAGCGTGTGTTTGCCGCGCCAGCCGAGGCCGCCGTTCGTGGCCAGTGCGACTTCCAGGACCGGCGCTGAATCGGTGAACACGCGAAAGCCGTACGGCCCGACAGCGACCGCAATCTTTTCCGCCAGCTTCTGCAGGCGTTGGCGCAGCACCTTGTGATAGTCGCGGCCCCGGGCGTACAGGGAGATGGTCGCGTCTTCTGGGCGGCGCAGCCGGTCCCACTCGACGGTGCGCCAATCGCTGCCGGCCTTTCGCGGATCGTTCAGATGTGGCAGATACGGCATGCGTGCGACGATCGCGCGTACCGTTCCGGCAACAAGTTCGGCCGGGCGTGCGCGGAGCATGCCATGGTTCGCCATATAATCCATGTCACCGTGAAACCCCTGCGCAAGCCACGTCTGGAGCCCTTCTTCAGCGTGCGACAGGTCGACATCGGCGATGCGGACCGCATCGAAACCGAGTTCGGCACCCCAGGAGCGAATCTGCGCGACAAGCGCGTGCATGCCGGCCGCATCGGCTGGCAGGCGTGCATGCAGGTTCGTTTCGGGCGATGACGTGGGGGTGGCGGACATGCCCAAATTGTACGCAATGCCCACCGTGCTCCCTGCTGACGCGCCTTCTGGTCTGACCCCTCCGCTCGCCGAGCGCACGCTTTCGCTCACCGATGAAGCGGCCACGTCGGCCTTTGGTGCGTCGCTCGCGCAGGCCGTGCGGGCATTGGGCGCGCGGCCCGTGCAGGTGCAGCTTTCCGGCGATCTGGGCGCGGGCAAGACGACGCTCTCTCGCGCCATCCTGCGCGGCCTCGGACACACCGGGCGCGTGCGCAGTCCCACCTATACGCTGGTCGAGCCGTACGACGTTGCCGGAACTACGGGCACGCAGAAGGTCTATCACTTCGATCTGTATCGCTTTGCCGATCCGGAAGAGTGGACCGACGCCGGCTTCCGCGATTGCTTTGCCGAACCCGCGCTGTGTCTCGTCGAATGGCCAGAGAAGGCGCAGGCGCTGCTGGGCACGCCTGACTTGCACATCGCTTTATCGGTCGACGTTGTGCACGAAACCTACGATGACGGCGTTGAGCATGCACCGCGCGCCGCACGCCTGAGCGCACGCACACAGACCGGCATTCAACTTCTACAGTCGCTGCAACACCTGTTCCCATGCTGATCAAGCATCTGCCGACCGACCAACCGGATGATCCCCACCTGCCGAGCCAGGCCCGCCGCCAATGGCTCTCGCGCATGGCCAAGGCTGGCGCAGGCACGGTCATCCTGAGCCTGGTGGGCCCGCAGATTGCGCGCGGCGCCAACATCGTCGCCGTACGCGTGTGGCCCGCCGAGGACTACACACGCGTGACGATCGAATCCGACGTCGCGCTCAAGGCCACGCATCAGCTCATCAAGGATCCGGATCGGCTGATGGTCGACATCGACGGGCTCGAACTGAACCCGACCTTGCGCGAGCTGGTCGCCAAGATTGCGCCGAACGATCCGTACATCCGCCAGGTGCGCGTGGGTCAGAACCGGCCGAGCGTCGTGCGTCTGGTGTTCGACCTGAAGGAAAGCGTCAACCCACAGGTGTTCACGCTGCTGCCGATTGCCGGCTATCGGAACCGGCTGGTGTTCGACCTGTACCCGACCAACCCGCCCGACCCGCTGATGCAGCTCGTGCAGGCCACCGAGGGCAAGCAGGAGCGCTTTGCTGCGTCCGGCGGCACGCCCATGCCGGCGCCGTCGGATGACGATGATCCGATCGCCGCGCTGGCACGCCGCGATAGCAGCGCAAGCCCTACCAAGCCAGCGATCGAAGAGCCGCAACCTCCGGCACTTGCGAGCCGTACACCGCCTCGCAAGGCGCCGCCTCCCACGTCGACGACCTCTCCGTCGACGCTCGCCAACGCGCCGAACACGCCGCCGCTGGAGGTCCTTCCCGAGCAACCCGTGCCGCGTGCGCCGTCGAGCGGCCCGCGCATGCGCCGCCTGCTTACGGTCGCCATCGACCCCGGCCATGGCGGCGAAGACCCGGGCGCCACGGGCGGCGCCGGCACGCACGAGAAAGACGTGGTGCTGTCGATCGCTCGCATGCTCAAGGCCAAGATCGACGCCCAGCCCAACATGCGCGCCATGATGACGCGCGATTCCGACTACTTCGTCCCGCTGGGCGTGCGCGTGCAGAAGGCGCGCCGCGTGCAGGCGGATCTGTTCGTCTCCATCCACGCCGATGCATTCGTCACCCCGGAAGCGCGCGGTGCCTCGGTGTTCGTGCTTTCGGATCGCGGCGCCTCCAGCGCGCAGGCCAAGTGGCTCGCCAACAAGGAAAACGCCGCCGACATGATCGGCGGTGCCAATCTCGGCTCGAAAGACGCCCAGGTCACGCGCGTGCTGTTGGATTTGTCGACCACCGCCCAGATCGGCGACAGCATGAAGGTCGGCAAGGCCGTGCTGGACCAGATCGGCGGCATCAACCGGCTGCACAAGGGGCAGGTGGAGCAGGCGGGTTTTGCGGTGCTCAAGGCGCCCGACATTCCGTCGATCCTCGTCGAGACGGCCTTCATCTCCAACCCGGAAGAAGAAGCCAAGCTCAACGACCTGGGGCACCAGAACCAGCTTGCCGAGGCGATCCTGCGCGGCATTCGCGCCTACTTTGCCAAGAACCCGCCGTTGTCGCGCAACCCGGGCGTCTGACGCATGACGAAAATTGTGCTGCGCGAGGGCGGTGCGTCTGACGCCAGCGTCATCGCCGACATCCACACGCGAAGCTGGCAGAGCGCGTATCGCGGGCTCGGCATCCTGACCGACGCGTATCTCGATGACGTGGCCAACGTGGAGATGCAGGCCAAGTGGCACGAACGCATGGCTGCACCCCCGGCCGGGCAATACGTGTGGTGTGCCGATCTGAACGGCGAGACCATTGGGTTTCTGTGTGCCTTGCGTGGGGACGATACGCCCTGGGGCGCGCTGGTCGACAACCTGCATCTGCTGCCGGCGTCACGCGGCCATGGTGTCGGCAAGCGCCTGATGGGCGAAGCGGCGCGCTGGGCCGCGGCTCAGGGCATCACACAGTTACATCTGCTGGTGTACGAGGCGAACACCGCCGCGATCGGCTTCTACGAAGCCCTGGGCGGTGTGTCGGTCAGCCGCGACTGGCTGGAGACGGCCGATGGCGGGCACGCTTGGGTGCGCACCTACCACTGGCCAGAAGCGGAATTCGAGAATCTGACGCGCTTGCCTTGATCAAGCCACGCGGCTCGCCGGGGTAGCTGGGCTGTTCTCGGCGTGGGCCACGCGATCCGCATACCTGCGCGCGAGCGTCGAGCACACGATCAGCTGCAACTGGTGATAGATCATCAGCGGCAGCACAATCAGGCCGAGCGCGGAGTTGCCGGCAAACAGGATCTTCCCCATCGGCACGCCGTTCGCCAGGCTCTTCTTCGAGCCGCAGAACACGGCGGTGATTTCGTCGGCAAGGTTGAAGCCCGCGCGCCGCGACAGCCATGTCGTTGCACCGAGCACGACGAACAGCAGCGCGCTGCTCATGACCGCCACGGCCACGATGGTCTCCCACGGATACTTCGACCACACCCCTGCGTGCGTCGAATCGGCAAACGAGTTGAACACGATCAGCAGGATCACCGCGCGGTCGACCTTGCTGATGATCGCCTTGTGCTTGTTGATGAAGCCGCCGAGCACCGGGCGCAGCAACTGACCCAGCACGAACGGCAGCAGCAGTTGTTCTGCCACGCCCAGCAGCGCCTTGCCCACCGACAGGTCCGCGCCCGACGCCTGGATCACAAAGCTCATCAGCAGCGGCGTGGCGATCATGCCGATCAGCCCCGAGATCGTTGCATTGAAGATGGCGGCCGGTACGTTCCCCTTGGCCATGGCTGTCATCGCCACCGACGACGAGACGGTGGACGGCAGCGCGCACAGATAGAACACGCCCAACAACAGCTCAGCCGGAATGAACGGCTTGCAGACAAACAGAATGACCGCGCCGATCAGCGGAAACAGGATGAACGTGCAGCTCTGCACGAACAAATGCAGGCGCCAGTTACGCGCGCCTTCCACGATTTTCTCGCGCGAGAGCGCTGCGCCGTGCAGGAAGAACACCAGCGATACGCCGACGATGGTGACGATGTCGAGTCGCAGCGGCCCATCGCTCGCGCCTAGCGCGGGGAAGAACAGGGCGAGCGCGACCATCACGAGCATGGCGCGGATAAACCCATCGATCTGGGACAACAACGGAGACAACAGCGGAATCTTCATGTGCGTGCGCGGTCACCATTACATGACGGCGCGGTTGGATGGCGGGATAGCCGCTATTGCACAACATCCCTATCTAGAATACAAATGCATTGATCAAATCAATTCATACGCTATCAGCATGAATGTGACGTTGCGCCAGTTGCGCGTCTTTCTCGCGGTGGCACGCGCGCACAGCTTTAGCCGGGCGGGCGACACCATCGGCCTGACCCAGCCGGCCGTGAGCCGCTCGATCTCCGAGCTGGAAGGCGAACTGGGCTTGAAGCTGCTCGATCGCACCACCCGCGAAGTCGTGCTGACGGAAGTGGGCCGTTCGCTGGCGACGGCGCTGGATCGTCTCGTCGCTGATCTGGACGACACGTTGCAACAGGCGCGCCAGGTGAGCGAGCAGCGGCGCGGCCGCGTTGTCGTGGCGTCCAGTCCGACCGTGTCGACCCGATTGATGCCGGTCTACGTGGCGGAGTGCGCGGTGCGCTATCCAGACATCCGCATGATCGTGCGTGACTCCGTGCAGGTCGACACGTTGCAATTGATCCGCACAGGCGGAGCTGATTTTGGGGTGGTGGTGGAACCCCTCGATACCGAAGGCCTATGGACCGAGCCTCTGCTGATCGATCCCTTCTGCCTCGTCTGTCGCAAGGATCACCCGTTCGCGCAGCGCAGCAGTGTGCGCTGGAAAGATCTGCATCGGACGGCAGTCGTCCTGCTCGACCATGCTTCGGGCAGCCGCCCGCTCATCGACCGCATTTTCCTGCGCCACGGCGTTCACCCGGACGTTGCGCAGGAGATGGGTCACAGCAGCGCCGTATTCGGCATGGTGGAAGCCGGTATCGGCGCGGGCGTGGTGCCGTCGCTATCGTTGCCGCTGCCGTCTTCTTCGCCATTGGTCGCGGTACCGTTGTCGCCTAAGGAAACGCGCGCGATCGTGCTGGCGCGCCGGCATGACCGGTCGTTGTCGCCGGCGGCCGAAGCGGCGTGGCAGATGATTCGCCGGATGGCGCTGCCAGCCGCCTCATGACCTGATCACACGCTTATTTCGGCTGCATGCGGATGGCGCCATCCAGGCGGATGGTCTCACCATTGAGCATCGGGTTCTCAACGATCGCACGCGCGAGCTGCGCATATTCCGACGGCTTACCCAGGCGCGGTGGGAACGGCACCATCTTGCCCAGCGCGTCCTGTACTTCGGCCGGCATGCCGAGCAGCATCGGCGTTTCGAAAATGCCCGGCGCAATCGTCATCACGCGGATGCCGTCACGCGACAGGTCACGTGCAATCGCCAGCGTCATCGCCACCACGCCGCCCTTGGACGCCGCGTAGGCCGCCTGACCAATCTGCCCGTCAAATGCCGCCACCGAGGCCGTGTTGATGATCACACCACGCTCGCCGCCGGCATCAGGCGCATTGCTGGCCATGGCCGTCGCTGCCAACCGGATCATGTTGAACGTGCCGATCAGGTTGATGTTGATCACGCGTGCGAACTGGTCCAGCGGGTGCGGCCCCGTCTTGCCCACCGTGCGCGACGCCGTGGCAATCCCGGCGCAGTTCACCAGCCCGCGCAGCGTGCCCAGCGATGTGGCGGCTTCCACAGCGGCTTGCCCGTCCGCTTCGGACGTGACGTCGCAGCGCACGAAGCGACCGCCCAGTTCCTGCGCCAGCGCCGTGCCGGCCGCTTCGTTCAGGTCTGCAATCACCACCTTGCCGCCGGCTTCCGCTAACGTGCGTGCTGTGCCGGCGCCCAGTCCCGACGCACCGCCGGTGACGATGAATACCTGATCGCGAATCTCCATGCCGTGTCTCCTCGTGTGTGGATTGCGAGTTACTTGACGTTTACGTTCGCGTCAAGTTCAGCGGCATATGTTAGCGCGAAGCGGCCGGCGATCCAGCAAAAAAAAAAGCGCCTCATGATCGAGGCGCCTTTCTTCCTGGCGGGTATTGCTGGGTGCTCAGTCCTGCAGCGCACCGAACACACGGGCCGTGATTTCGTCGACGGTGCCCACGCCGCTGATCTTGCGGTACTTCGGCGGCGCGACCTTGGCGGCGCTGTTGCCGTTGGCGGCCCATTGCGAGTAGTAATCCACCAGCGGACGCGTCTGGTTCTCATACACGTCCAGGCGCTTGCGCACCGTCTCTTCCTTGTCGTCGTCGCGCTGGATCAGCGGTTCGCCCGATTCGTCGTCCACGCCTTCGGTCTTGGGCGGGTTGTACTTGACATGGTACGTGCGGCCCGATGCCACGTGCACGCGGCGGCCGCTCATGCGCTCGATGATGGCGTCGAACGGCACGTCGATCTCCAGCACGTAGTCGATTGCCACGGCCGCGTCCTTCATGGCTTCGGCTTGCGGAATGGTGCGCGGGAAGCCGTCGAACAGGTAGCCGTTCTTGCAATCGGGCTGCTGCAGGCGGTCTTTCACGAGGCCGATGATGATGTCGTCCGACACCAAGCCGCCGGCATCCATCACCTTCTTCGCTTCGATACCCAGCGGGGTGCCCGCCTTGACTGCCGCGCGCAGCATGTCGCCGGTGGAGATCTGCGGAATGCCGAATTTTTCGCAGATGAATTTGGCTTGCGTACCTTTGCCGGCGCCAGGCGCGCCCAACAGAATCAACCGCATGGTGACGAGTTCCTCAAGTTTTCGAATCCTGTCGCGCTGTCAGGCTGTGTGAAGCGCGTTGGGAATCGGTCCAAGAGGGCGGATTCCCAATACGCCTGCGGATAAAACCATGGCGACGTAATCGACGCGAACAGGCAGCCTAGCGGGCGAAGTTGACGCCAGCCTTACCGGACTCTGGGGAATCAGGCGTCCGCCGGACGGCGGCACCCATGGCTCGATTTGTCTCCCTGTCGCCGCTGTGGCGCCTGCGTGGGCGCCGTCATGCGGCTTGTCGTCCTCGCGATTATGCCATGCCGGGGCCTGGGTTTTGGCAGCCCCGCGCGCAAACTTCAGAGAAATGCGGGCTCAGGGGCCGTCCTGGGCAAGGAGCTCGCCCCAGGCAGCGCGCACCCGTGCGAGGTCTTCGGGGGTGTCGACACCGGCGGCGGGGGCGTCATGGGTGGTCAGCACGGCAATGCGCTCACCGTGCCACATCGCGCGTAGCTGCTCCAACTGTTCGGTCTGTTCGATGGGGGCGGCGGCCAATTGCGGGAAGCGGCGCAGGAACCCGGCGCGGTACGCGTAGATGCCGATGTGGCGCAGCACGGGCATGGTCGGCAGCGGGCGTTCCGCAACGGACCGGGCCATGACGGCGGGCGTCCAGGTGTCGCGCGCCCACGGCAGCGGTGCGCGCGAGAACAATAGTGCGCGATCGGCGGCGTCGAGCACCACCTTGACGACATTTGGATTGAATACGTCGGCCGGGTCGTGGATCGGATGCGCAGCAGTGGCGATGGCGCAGTCGGGGTGGTCGCGCAGATGCGCGGCCACGTTGTCGATCAGCGTCGGTGCGATCAGCGGCTCATCGCCTTGCACGTTCACGACGATGGCGTCATCGGGCAGCCCCAGAACGGTGGCCACTTCGGCCAGACGGTCGGTGCCGGATGCGTGGTCGGCACGCGTGAGCACGGCTTCCACGTGATGTTGCATGCAGGCGTCGGCGACCGACGCTGCATCGGTGGCAACCACCACGCGCGCGGCGGATGACTGATGCGCGCGTTCAGCCACGCGCACCACCATCGGCTTGCCGTCGATGTCGGCCAGCGGTTTGTTGGGCAGCCGCGTGGACGCCAGCCGCGCGGGAATGACAGCGATGAACGGCGCGTGCGACATGGCGGCGACCTTCGTATCAGGCCGGATCGACCGGCGTGCCTTCCACGGTCTGGCGTGCTTCATCGGCCAGCATGACGGGGATGCCGTCGCGGATCGGGTAGGCCAGCTTGTCGACGTGGCAGATCAGTTCATTGTTGGCGCGGTCGTGTTGCAGCGTGCCCTTGCACAACGGGCAGACGAGGATTTCCAGCAGGCGATTGTCCATGGCGGTAGAGGCTCCGTGGCGGCCGCTCAAGGCGGAGGGCGGCGCGCCGGTACAGCGGAAGGGTGGCGTTATTGTGCGCTTGCCTTGAGCGTTGCGCGATCGGCCAGGGCGCGCACGCGCTGGCAGACCTGTTCGACCAGCGCCGGGTCGACCACCGGTGTGGTCGGCACCACCCAGATGCGCGGGTCGTCGAGATGGCCGCATTTTACGGCATCCTTTTCCGTGATCAGGATGACCTCGGCGTGGCTGTCGGTGAACGGGTTGTCAGCGAAATCGTAGTGATCGGGCAGCGGCAGCGTGCTCGGCTTGAGGCCGGCGGCGCGCAGCGAGGCGAAGAAGCGCTCGGGGTTGCCGATGCCGGCTGCAGCCAGCAATTGACCGCCTTCGATGCGTGCGAACTGAGCCAGCGGGCGGCGCAGCCCGGGGTCGGCCAGGTTGTAGGCGTCCTGCAGCTCGAGGTGCATGCCGAACACGTCCGGGCGGTCGGGGGTGGCACGGTAGTTCGGGTCGTTGATGAGCGTGGCGTCACGGCGGCGCGTCATCGGCTCGCGCAACGGGCCGGCGGGCAGCAGGAAGCCGTTGCCGCCCATGCGCGTGTCGAACACGATGATTTCGATATCGCGGCGCAGGCGGTAGTGCTGCAGGCCGTCGTCGCAGACGATCACGTTGCAGCCCGGGTGCGAGGCCAGCAGCGTCTGCGCGCACAGCACGCGGTCGGGGAACACCCACACCGGCAGATCAGTGGCGCGGGCGATGAGCAGCGGTTCATCGCCCACGTCTTCTGCGCGGGAATGTTCGCGCACGGGGCGCGGATGCTTCAGCTGTGCCCCGTAGCCGCGCGAGACGATGCCCGGGCGCAGGCCGGCTTCAGCCAGCGCCGAGGCCAGCGCGATCACGGCGGGCGTCTTGCCGGCGCCGCCCACGGTGACATTGCCGATCACCACCACCGGCATCGGCAGCCGCACCGAGCGCAGCACGCCGAGGCGGAACAGCAGCCGGCGCAGGGCGCTCACCGCTCCAAACAGCCACGACAGCGGCCACATCACCCACGCGAACCAGCCGCGTTGCTGCCATTGGCGGGTAACGAAGCTGGCGAGACGGTGCTGGGCGACGGGCATGCGTGATGGTGGTTGAGAAGCGGTCTCTTAGCGGGCGTTGCCGGTTTGCGTGGCGAAGGTCAGGTGCGACAGACCGGCCACGCGCGCGGCTTCCATGACATTGACCACCGCCTGGTGCGCGGCTTGCGCATCGGCGTTGACGATGACGATGGGCTCGGGGCCGCCGGCCTTGCCCGCGGCATTGCGCAGCGCATCGGCCAGGCTGGTGACATCGCGCGTGTCGAGCACTTGCTTGTCGACAGAGTAGACGCCGTTGGCGGTGACGGACACGACGATCTGGCCCGGGCGCTCGGTGGCTTTTTCAGCCTCGGCGGTGGGCAGGTTGACCTTCAGTTCGGTGTAGCGGGAATACGTGGTCGTGATCATCAGGAAGATGAGGATCACGAGCAGCACGTCGATCAGCGGGATCAGGTTGATCTCCGGCTCTTCGCGGGCACGGCGCGGGCGGAAGCGCATGGCTGGTTCCAGTAAGGCGTGGCCCGGATCAACCGCGCCGCGGCGGCAGGATCGCGTCGAGGAACGTGGTGGAGAGATGCTCCAGCTCGACCACGTAGTTATCGACCACGCCACGGAAGTAGCGCCAGAAGATCAGCGTCGGGATGGCCACCACCAGGCCCAGCGCCGTGTTGTACAGCGCGACCGAAATGCCGTGCGCCAGCGCCTGCGGGTTCGTGCCGGCGGCGGTCTGGCTGCCGAAGATCTCGATCATGCCGACGACCGTGCCGAACAGGCCCATCAGCGGCGCCACCGAGGCAATCGTGCCGAGTGCGTTGAGATAGCGTTCGAGCCGGTGGGCAACGTTCTGGCCGGCTTCTTCCACCACTTCCTTGGCGGCATCGCGCGAGGTGTTCGGATGCAGCACCACGTGACGCAGCGCAGCCGCCAGCAGGCGGCCCAGCGGGGATCCCTGCTCCAGCGTGTTCACCACTTCCGGGGTGGCGCGGCGCTGATGCGCGACGGCGAGCGCCTCGTCATAGACCTTGGGCGGAATGATCTTCTTGCGTTGCAGGGCGACGAAGCGTTCGATGATGAGCGCGAGTGCGAGCACCGAGGCGATCAACAGCGGCCAGATCGGCCAGCCGGCGGCTTGAATGATGGAAAACACTGGACAACCCGTTTTGTCGTTGTGAAAGGAGTGTGATTCTGATGGTGTGCTCGTGCCGTCCGCGTCCCCGAACGCTGTCCGTTGCGGCAAAAACAGGCAGCACTCTAGCGCGTCGGACCTGCCTCGGCAACACGATGGCGCAGCATCGTGACATGCGCAGGCGATGGTCAACGGGCTGTCATGAAAGATGCGGGCCGCGCAATCCACAGCCAGGCGGGACAGTCTTGTGGACGGGTTGTGGACATTGCCCGGACAAGCAAGCTAAGTATTTGATGCGAAAGGCACTTCGGTGCCCTGCTCAAAAAATGTGCAACCGGCTTTTTCAGTGTCAATCCAGGCGAAACAGCCGGCGGACCGTGCTGAAGAGCGGGTAATCCACACTGCAGCGGGACAGTGTTGTGGATGGGTTGTGGACATTGCCACAACAAGCACGCTAAGTGCTTGATATGAAAGGAAGTGCGATGGAGCGCCTAAAAATGAGGCAAACGTGGTCTGGGCGTTGATCCAGAGAAAAACGGGCCCGCGCCGCGACAGAGGAGGAGGAAATCCACACCCGCGCGGGACAGTCTTGTGGATGGGTTGTGGACATTGCCCGGACAAACACCTTAAGTGACTGATTCAAAAGGGTGCTCGATGCTGCGCTCAAAAATTGAGCAGCGTTGTTTACCCCGAAAAACCATGGAGACGAGGCTCGCGCATGTGAGAATCCACGGCGGATTTATCCACTGCCGAGGCGTCACACCACGGTTTTCCAGCGATGCTGTGGATAACTTTGTGAACATCCTTGGGGCGCTCGTGCTAAATGCTTGACGCAGAACGAAATTACTTGCGCTGCTGAAATTTTGACATGGGCGGTTTTTCCAAAGAAATCAATGGGTTGGGCCAAAATGCACAGAGCGCGTCACCTGAGCGCTGTCAAGCTTGACAAGCGCGTTATGCTGTGGACAGGTGACCCACTTCGCTTGAGTTGCCTCCCCTATTCAAGGTAGATGTCGCCTTCAGGCCTCATCGATTTGCGCTCCTTGCACCACTTATGACTCCGCCACCGTCTTCCCGCCGACCTTTCTGGATGGATGCGACCGCGCCCACGCCCGCATCTGCTCCTGAAGTAGGGGCTGCCCCAGCCGCCGCGTCTGCACCGACTCGGGGCTCGCAGGATGTACTGACCGTCAGTGAGGTGAACCGCCGCATTGCCGGGCTGCTCGAACGCAACTTTCCGCTGGGCTGGGTGCGCGGCGAGATTTCCAACTTCACCCGCGCGGGCAGCGGCCATTGGTATTTCTCGCTCAAGGACGCGGGCGCGCAGATCCGCTGCGTGATGTTCAAAGGCCGCAACCAGTACGCCGATTTCACGCCGCGCGAAGGCGAGGCGGTCGAAGTGCGTGCACTGGTCACCCTGTATGAGGCACGCGGCGAACTGCAACTGAGCGTTGAAGCGATTCGCCGGGCCGGCCTTGGAAATCTCTATGAGGCTTTCCTGCGGCTGAAGGCCGCGCTGGAGGCGCAAGGCCTGTTTGACGCCGACCGCAAGCGGCCCCTGCCGCGGCATCCGCGCGCGATTGGCGTGGTGACGTCGCTGCAGGCGGCGGCCCTGCGCGACGTGTTGACCACGCTGCGTCGGCGCGCCCCGCACGTGCCGGTAGTGGTCTACCCCGTGCCGGTTCAGGGCGCCGGTGCCTCGGAGCGCATCGCCGCCATGCTGGAACGGGTCAATGCCCGGGCAGAGGTCGACGTGGTCATCCTGTGCCGGGGCGGCGGCAGCATTGAAGACCTCTGGGCCTTCAACGAAGAGCCGGTGGCGCGTGCGGTGGCCGCATCCGGCATTCCCATCGTGGCAGGCGTCGGACACGAGACGGATGTGACTATCGTCGACTTTGTGGCCGACGTACGCGCGCCCACGCCCACGGCAGCGGCCGAACTGGTCAGCCCGGACCGTGCACGCATGCTGCGCGACGTGGGGCGTGACTGGGATGCGCTGTCGGCCCAGTTCCGCCGGCAGCTCGATCGCCGCGCGCAGACCGTCGATTGGCTCGCGCGCCGCCTGCGCAGCCCGCAGGCGCAGATGCGCGAACGCCGCACGCAACTCGCCCATCTGGAGGGCCGTCTGCGCTTTGCCCTCACCGGCCGCGTGCAGCGCGCGGAACATCTCCAGCGTCTCCTGACGATGCGCCTGAACGCGGCGCGCCCGGATGCCACGCGAGAGCGCACGCGCCTCCAGCAAGCCGAAGCGACGCTGGCACGCGCCATGCGGGACACGCTGTCTCGCGCCCAAGAACGCCTGGCGCGTCAGCATGCCGGCCTGGAACTGCTGGCGCCGCAGCGCACGCTGGAGCGCGGGTATGCGGTGCTGCTCGATGACAAGGGCCACGCCATCCGCGATCCGAACGCACTGCATGCCCGGACGCACATCGAGGCGAGGCTGGCGCAGGGCACGGCCGACATCGAAATCGCCCGGGTGCAACCGAAGCTCGAACTGTGACCAGCGCATGACCTTATAGCGGCAATGATCGCGATTCCGCACGCGTTTAGCGGGTATTCCGACTATTTAGCCTGCGGTTTGCGCCGGTTTTGCAAGTCTCCTACAATCGTCGCTCCCAACCTGTACAACCCACAGAAGGCAAGAACAATGGAACACACGCTCCCCCCGCTGCCGTACGCCCAAGACGCTCTGGCGCCGCACATCTCCAAGGAAACGCTGGAGTTCCACTACGGCAAGCACCATCAGACGTACGTCACGAACCTGAACAACCTGATCAAGGGCACCGAGTTCGAGAACCTGAGCCTGGAAGACATCGTCAAGAAGTCCTCGGGCGGTGTGTTCAACAACGCCGCACAGGTCTGGAACCACACGTTCTACTGGAACGGCCTGAAGCCGCAAGGCGGTGGCGCTCCGACCGGCGCGCTGGCTGACGCCATCAACGCCAAGTGGGGCAGCTTCGACAAGTTCAAGGAAGAGTTCACCAAGACGGCCATCGGCACGTTCGGTTCGGGCTGGGCCTGGCTGGTGAAGAAGGCCGACGGCTCGCTGGATCTGGTGTCGACCTCCAACGCTGCCACGCCGCTGACGACCGACGCAAAGCCGCTGCTGACCTGCGATGTGTGGGAACACGCTTACTACATCGACTACCGCAACGCCCGTCCGAAGTACGTCGAGGCGTTCTGGAACCTGGTCAACTGGGACTTCGTTGCCAAGAACTTCGCCTAAGGCGAATCGCCCCGGCGATTCAGAAAAAGCCTCCGCACCAGCGGAGGTTTTTTTATGCGCGCACGCTGCCGAGCATGTCGTGCAGTTCGTGGCTCATCATCGCCAGGAACACGACCAAGCCGATGTAATACACGGTGTAGGTCAGGCGAGATTCGTTTGAGATGCTGTAGTACGCGCGGTTTTCCGGCGCATGTGGGTCGTAGCGCCACGCCTTCATCAACTGCGGCACGGCCAACACCGCAATCAGGATCAGGATCGGACTCGGCCGCCAGACGAACAGCGCCACCAGCACCGGCACGCCCAAAAACCAGATGCGCGGCGACAGCACCGCCGTAATGCGTCCACCGTCAAACGGCGAGAGCGGGATCAGGTTGAACAGGTTCAGGAAGCAGCCGGCGTAGGCCAGGGCCAGCAGCAACTGGCTGTCGGTGTAGCGTGCGAGCCCATAGCAGAGCATCGCGCCCACCGTGCCGGCGACGGGCCCGGCCAGGCCGATATGGGCCTCGGTTTCCACATCCATCGGCTGCTCTTTCAAATCGATCCACGCGCCCACGAAGGGGATGAAGGTGGGCGCTCCCACGGTCAGCCCGCGCTGGCGTGCCGCCATGAAGTGGCCCATCTCGTGGATGAACAGCAGCACCACGAAACCCACCGCATAGCGCCAGCCGAACACGAAGGCATAGGCGGCCACCGACAGCAGCATCGTGCCGCCGGTGGTCAGCAGCTTGCCGAACTTCAGCCCGGAAAACAGCAGGATCAGCAGCTTGGCCACGGCTTATGCGCTCGGCTTGCGCTTGAAGAACTTGGCGATGGCCGCTCCAAAACCTGCCACCGCCAGGATCGCCACCTTGGCGAACTTCGCCAGGAACGCGGCGATCACCGCAAACAGGCCCAGCTTCTTGGCGGCGATGCCGCCGACCAGCGCGGCCAGACCGTACTCGGCCACCTTATCGGTCTTCGCGTTGAAATCGGTGTAGCGCTTGCCGTCTTTGAAATCGAGATCGGCGAGCAGCTTTTGCACGGCGGGCTTGTCGGCGTCGACGTGGTTGCGGCCGGTGATCAGGTTCAGGCTGATGTAGCCGTCGCGGCCCAGGGCGTACGTGTTGTAGTTGACCGCGCCGGGGTCATCAGCGGGCTGGCCCTTGGAGCGTGCAGCCATCGACCAGATGAGGCGGTGCGTGGCGGCGTCATAGTGCGGACGCTCGACCCAGCCCTGGATTTCCAGAGCCGGGATGCCGCGCTTCTCACGCTCTTCATTGGCTGCGGCCGTGCCTTCCTTGAGCGATTTGTACAGATCGTCGACGTTCCAGTCGCGGGCGTCGTCGTCCTTGATGTAGCCGGAGGCCTCGTACTTGGCGACGACCATCCATTCATCATCGTCGCTGGTGGGCATGACCAGGCCGAGCATGTCGGGGCTGTTGCTGTTGCCCATGGCGTGCATGAGCTGCCCCGCGGCCGGCTGCGGAATGAACACCTCGTCCTTGCCGATCTTCAGTGTGGCTTGGTCACGCAGTTCGATCGAAGTGGGGCCCACCTTCGCAGCGGCCTGGGCGGCGGCCCAGGCCTGCTTCATCTCCTGTTGCCGATCGCTGGCCTGCTGTGCGTGGGCAGCCGTAGCGCCCGCCAAGCTGGTTGCGCCGAGCACCACTGCGCAGGCGAGCGCGCCCGCGCAGGCGCGCAACGCGCCCTGAAACCCCTTTCCCATGGACTTCTCCCGAAGATGTTCTTGTGTGTTGATTGGCTCGATTCTTCTGACGCTTGGGCATCCGCATCAGCGGTTTGCAAGCTGGGCCGAAGCATAGCGGGCGCAGGGAGCAGGGCTGTTAATGGGCGTTAATGAAGCCGTGTGGATTACGGTTGAAGGCCCATCTGCCGCAGCAGCGTCTGGTTGTCTTCAAGGTGCCAGTTTTCGGCGATCTTGCCGTCGGCGATGCGGTACAGGTCGAAAGCCTGGAAGTCGATCGGCTGGTTCTGCCCGTGCGTGCGGCCGAACTCGCCGGTGAAGTGTCCGCGAAAGCGCAGGTGAACCGAGACACGGTCACCTGCGACGACCATGTCTTCGATCTCCACGCGCATGTCCGGCACGGCCGTGCGGAACGCCTTGGACGCATCGAGTGGGCCTTGCGTGCCCTGCACGCGCCCGGCGGGCAGTGTGCGGTCGACAAACGCAGGCGACAGCGCTTCCGTGGCATAGCGCGCATCGCCGGTATGCCAGAAGGTGGCGTAGCGGCGCGCAGCGAGCACGGCAGCCGCGGCCTGCGGCGTGTCCCCTGCGGCGACGTGGTCCGGGCGGATCAGATCGGCATCGGACGTTGCCGCAACGGCAGGCGCGATGGCGAGGGCAGCGGGCAGCGTCATCACGGCGGCGGCAAGCAGGGCGGGGCGGATGAACATGGTGAAACTCCGTTGGGGTGGCAATGCGCTGCACTGTAGATTTCCAATCGCAGACGATAAAGGTCTCGTGAGTCGATCTGGTTTCAATTCACATTTGACGGTCGATGGCCATGCCCCTCGCCCGCACGCAATGCCGCGCACGTGATAGTCGGTATCTACCCCCACACGGCGTTCTAATGGTCCGCGTAGCGCCGGGTTTTTCTAGACTGGCCTCTCTTCGAACAGATGCAAAAAACAAGGGAGGGGACGGTGGATCTGAGCCATATCCTGTCGCGCACCGAGCGCGGCACGCAGGAACTGCAAGCGCGCAGCGGGCACGTCACGCATCGGCAGCGGGCAATCCTGCTACTGGTCAATGGCGAGCGCTGCGCCGCGGACATCCTGGCGCAGTTGAGCAGCGCCGGCCCCGACATTGAAGATCGCGCCGAAGACCTCGCGCGCCTGATGGCCGACGGCTATGTCGCAAGCCACGCGCCCATCAAGACCGCGCCCCAGCCGCCCAAGCCGGTGCCGGCTGCGCCGCGCCACGTGCGGCAGGCCTCGATTGCCGACTGGCGCCTGAGCCAGGCCGGCGCCTTCTCGGCTTTGCAGCGCTATCTCGCCGAAGGTCCGGACGCGCCCATCGACTTTCTCAACGGCCTGGCCGCACCGCTGTACGCCGCGCTGACGACATGCCGCAACGAGGCATCCGCCCACGCCGTGGTCGCGTTTCTGGAAGCGCGCCTGGACGAGGGCGCCGGAATGTGACTCATGCGTCCTAGGTGTAAATACCGAATTCGCGATGCATTCCCGTTCGATGGGAATGTCGCGTTGATGGATTGAGAAAATCGTCGCATTCTCCGTCGCAACATCACTCGACGGAGTATCGCGATGACCGAGCCGGGCTTGGGCCCTTCGCCAGCACTATCCGCTGCCGCCACGAGCGGATCGGACCGCGTGCTGATGGTGCTCGCCACCATCGCGCGCCACGGCCGCCCGGTCGCGGCGCGTGAGCTGGTCGAACTGACCGGCCTGCCGCAAAGCACGCTGTACCGCCAGGTGGCGATGCTCAAGCGCTGGGGCTTCGTGCTGGAATCGGCCGGCACCTATGCCCCGGGCCCGATCAGCCTGCAGCTCGCACTCGGTTTCGACCACGCTTCGCATCTGGTGCAGGAAGCGCGCATTGGTATGGCCAAACTCGTGGCCGAGTCGGGCGAATCGGTGGGGCTGGTCGTGGCCGTAAAGGACCAAGCCGTCTGCCTGGAGATGGTCGAGAGCCAGCAGTCGCTGCGCTGCTCGTTCGAGAAAGGGCGCGGTGTGCCGCTGCTGGCCGGCGCCTCTGCCAAGTCATTGCTCGCGTTCATGCCGCCCGCTGCGGCGCGCGCCATCCTCGCCGATCTGCTGGCCATCGATGCCGACACCCAGGCGCAACTGCAAGCTGAACTCTCCGACATTCGCGCCGCGGGCTATGCGCTGTCCGAAGGCGAGGTCGACCCCGGCGTCTGGGGCGTGAGCGTGCCGGTGTTCCGGCTGCCCGGCCACGCGCTCGGCTCCATTACGTTGATGGCGCCAGCAACGCGCGTGCGCGGCAAGGAGCAGCGCCTGATCGACATGACCGTTGCAGCGGCGGCGTCCATTTCCGCACGGCTGCAGGACCTTTGAATTTTCAAATTTTGCGCTTCGTTTTTCTTTCACCCCACATGCATCACACAAGGAGACCACTCATGGGGAATCGTCGTCATTTCATGCATTCGATGCTGGCTTGTGCCGTGGCGTTGTCCGCTGCGGCGTCTTTCGCAACCGCTGCGCACGCTGCTGGGGAGCCGCTGCGCGTCGCCACCGATGCCACGTTCGCGCCGATGGAGTTTGTCGAAAACGGCAAGCGCACCGGCTTTGATGTGGACCTGATCGAAGCGCTGGCCCGCACCATGGGCCGTCCGGTCGAATGGACGGACATCGACTTCAAGGGCCTCGTGCCGGGCCTGATCTCGCGCCGCTTTGACGTGGCCATCTCGGGCATCTACATCACGGAAGAGCGCAAGAAGGTGGTGGACTTTACGGTGCCGTACTACCACGGCGGCCTGGTCGCGATGGTCAAGCAAGGCAACACGGTCATCAAGACGCCGGCGGATCTGAACGGCAAGAAGGTCAGCGTGCAGGTCGGAACCAAGTCGGTCAACTACCTGAAGGAAAACTATCCGAAGGTCGAGCGCGTGGAAGTCGAAAAGAACGAGCAGATGTTCAACCTCGTCGAAATCGGCCGCGCCGATGCCGCCGTCACAGGCCGCCCCGCCGCCGCGTACTACGTCAAGGCGCGTCCGGGCCTGCGCCTGGTTGAGCCCGCGCTGACTACCGAGGAATACGGCATCGCCGTGCGTCGCGATCAGCCCGAGCTGACCAAGGCGCTGAACGCCGCGCTGGAGAAGATCAAGGCCGACGGCACGTACGACCAGATCGTCAAGAAGTGGTTTGGCGCCGCTGCCAAGTAACGACCGACGGGCACGCTGATGGAACTGGATTTCTCTCCTGTCTGGGCCGGTTGGACGGACATCCTGCGCGGTGCGCTCGTCACGGTCGAGGTGACGGCCGCCGCGCTGGTGCTCGGCTGCGTGCTCGGCTTGCTGATCGGCATCGGGCGGTTGAACCCGCGCCGCCGATTCATCTACGGCATCTGTACGGTGTACGTGACGTTCATCCGTGGCACGCCGCTGCTGGTGCAACTTTTCCTGCTGTTCTTCGGGCTGCCGCAGTTCGACATCCTGCTGCCGGCGTTTGTGTGCGGCGTGCTGGGGCTGGGCGTGTATTCGGGCGCGTATGTGTCGGAAATCGTGCGCGGCGCGATCCAGTCGGTGGATCGCGGGCAGATGGAGGCAGCGCGCTCGATCGGCATGTCGTCGGCGCAGTCGATGCGCGCGATCATCCTGCCGCAGGCCGTGGTGCGGATGATCCCGCCGCTTGGTAACGAGTTCATCGCGCTGATCAAGAACTCGGCGCTGGTGTCGCTGCTCACGATTCACGACCTGATGCACGAAGGGCAGAAGATCATCAGCGTGTCGTATCGCTCGCTGGAGGTGTATCTGGCGATTGCGCTGGTGTACCTGGTGCTGACCAGCGCCGCCAGCTATCTGCTGCACCGGCTTGAGCGCAACATCCGTGCGGGAGGCATGGTGCAATGAACATGACGAATGCGAACCCGCAAACGCTCAAATCCGCGCTGGATGTTCCCATGATCGAGATCCGCGGGCTCACCAAATCGTATGGCGATCACACCGTGCTCAAGGGCATCGACTTTGAAGTTGACGCGTCGCAGGTGGTCGTCGTCATCGGCCCCAGCGGCTCTGGCAAGAGCACGTTCCTGCGCTGCTGCAACGGGCTGGAAACAGCCGAAGGCGGCACCATCGACATCTGCGGCAAGCGCCTGATCGACAACGGCACGGTATTGCCCGATGGCGAGCTGAACCAGTTGCGCCAGCAGGTCGGCATGGTGTTCCAGTCGTTCAACCTGTTTCCGCATCTTTCGGTGCTGCACAACGTCACCGTTGGCCCGCGCATGCTGAGCGGCAAGTCGAAGCACGAAGCAGAGACGGAAGCGCGCGAGCTGCTGCAGAAAGTGGGCTTGGCACACAAGGCCGACGCCATGCCCGCGAGTCTGTCGGGCGGACAGAAGCAGCGCGTGGCCATTGCGCGTGCGCTGGCGATGCGGCCCAAGGTGATGCTGTTCGACGAACCGACCTCCGCGCTTGACCCAGAACTGGTTGGCGAAGTGCTTCAGGTGATGAAGGTGCTCGCCAAGGAAGGCATGACGATGCTCGTGGTCACGCACGAGATGGGCTTTGCACGCGAAGTGGCCGACGTGGTGGTGGTGATGGACGGCGGCGGCATCGTCGAAGCCGGGCCGCCGTCGGTCATCTTCGGCGAGCCCAAGGAAGCGCGCACGCGTTCGTTCCTGCAAGCGGTGCTGACACGCGCATGAGGACGATGTTCGATGCCTCCGTCTGGCAGGGGCGTGACGACACCGGCGAGCGCGGTGACGTGACGCGCCTGTTCCAGATCGTGCAGTCGGCCGATGCGACGACGTTGTCCGGCGTGCCCGCGCTGCTGGGGTTTGCGTGCGATGCGGGCGTCGTTCGCAACCACGGCCGGGCCGGTGCGGCACAGGGCCCGCGTGAAATCCGCCGTGCGTTGGCCAACGTACCTGCACATGGTCTTTCCGCGCTCGCCGATGCGGGCGATGTCACATGTGACGACGGTGATCTGGAACGCGCGCAAACCGCACTTGCGGAATGCGTGTGCGAATTGCTCGATGCGGGCGCGCGGCCAGTGTTGCTCGGGGGCGGTCACGAGGTGGCTTTCGGCACGTACCAAGGACTGCGTCAGCATTGGCAGAAACAAGGTTGGGGCGGGCGCCTCGCGGTCGTCAATTTCGATGCGCATTTCGACCTGCGCACGAGTCGCCCCGGGAACTCCGGCACGCCGTTCGACCAGATCGCCGAAGACTGCGCCGCGCACGGTATCGACCTGACGTATTGCTGCCTCGGTGTCAGCCGCCTGTCGAACACGCCCGCGCTGTTCGACCGCGCCGACGCGCTGCACGCGCACTACGTGGAAGATACCGACATGCAGGAGCGGCACCTCGATGCGCGCATGGCCGATCTCGATGCATGGCTGGCTGATGCCGATCACGTCTACCTGACCATCGACATGGATGTGCTGGCCGCCGCCGTGGCGCCCGGCGTGTCCGCGCCCGCAGCGTACGGCATCACGCTTCCGGTGCTCGAGGCCCTCGTGCAGCACGTTTGCGCCACCGGCAAGGTGCGCGTGGCAGACATCGCCGAGACCAATCCCGAATACGATCAGGATCGCCGCACCGTGCGCGTTGCGGCGCGCCTGGCGTATCACTTGTTGCGCCGCTCATGAAACTGATCCCTGCAAATGCAATGCGCCGCATGCCGTGGAAGAACGGCGGCGGTGTCACGACTGAAATCGCCATCGCGCCGGCTGGCGCCACGCTCGACCATTTCGACTGGCGCGTGAGCACTGCGCAGGTGGATGCGGCGGGGCCGTTCTCGCGTTTTGCCGGCATTGACCGCTCGTTGGCGGTGATCGCGGGTGGCCGGCTGACGATGCACCGCGCCGACGCCGAAGCCGTGACGCTCGCGCCCGGCGAGGCCCCCGCACGCTTTCCCGGTGAAGCCGATGTGCATGCCACGCTGGATGCACCGCTGTCGGATTTCAACGTGATGACGCGGCGCGACGCCTGGGCGCATCGTGCCGAGGCCATCGCTCTTGCGGCCGGCGAGCGTCGTTCACTGCCGCGCTTGCATGCGGGCATGCAATGGCTGGTGTATTGCGTGCACGGCGTGTTGTCGATCGGCGCCGACGACGTACCGCAGGGGGCTGCTGCATGGCTCGATGCAGAGGGCGATCCGGATACGGTTATCGCGCGTGTCGGTTCGGTCGGTTATCTGGTGGCTTTGTGGCCGGTTGGCTGACGTTGCCAGATCAAACGCACAAAAGAAAAGGGACCCCGTAGGGTCCCTTGCAAGTCTCCCGGCCCGGCACGCATGCCGGGGCTCGGCAGAAGACTCTTACTTCTTCTTGTTCACGGCGTCCTTGAAGCCCTTGCCAGCCGTGAACTTCACGGTCTTGGTTGCCGGGATCTTGATGGCTTCGCCGGTGCGCGGGTTGCGGCCGGTGCGTGCAGCACGCTTGCCCGACGAGAACGAACCGAAGCCAACCAGCGTGATGGTGCCGCCCTTGGCGACGGTCTTCTTGATGTTTTCCAGCGCGGAGTTCAGCGCGCGCTCAGCGGCGGCGTTGCTCAGTTCAGCGTCTTTCGCAATGGCGGCTACGAGTTCGGATTTGGTCGTCATGTCAGTTCCCCACTTCAGGTTTGTTGGACAGCGTTGTACTGCGACCCGTTTTATATCACCGTTGTGAAGGGTTGCACATCCCCTAACTGCAAGGGTTTGCGGGCCGTTGCTTGCAGCCGACACTTGCCCCGTATGGGTTTGCGGGAAGGCATCCGGGAAACACCTGATATCGACGCCGTTTGTTTGCATTTCCGCCAGCGTTCTTCACGCGAGGAGCGCACCGAAACCGCGCAAGCGGCATGGCAGCCAACCGGCTCTCCAGACGCCGTACACTGTGTTTCTGGGCCAGTGCCAACTTCATGGAGAACATCATGTCGAGTGCGCAAATGCCTGTCGGACAAGGCTTCGCGGCGGGTGGCGAAGCGCCTGAGCAACCGCGCGGACCGTCCGTTCTGGTGGCCGGCGCCAACGGACTGGTGGGCCGTGCGGTAGTGCGTCGGCTGGTCGCGCAGCCGTGGGCAGGCAGCGTGACCGCCCTTGTACGCCGACGCGGGGCCTTGACACCAGGGCAGGCCGCGCCGGGTCGATTGCGCGAATGCGTGGTCGATTTCGATCGCCTGGATGCCCTGGAAATCCAGTCTGCGTTTGCCGCCGACATCGTCATCTGCGCGCTCGGCACGACCATCCGCCAGGCCGGTTCCCAGGCAGCATTCCGGCGCGTTGATGTCGAGTATCCGGTTGATCTGGCGCGGCGCGCATTTGCTGCCGGCGCGCATCATTTTCTGCTGGTGAGCGCGTTGGGCGCCGACGCGCGCTCGCGCGTTTTCTACAACCGCTGCAAGGGCGAAGTGGAGGCTGAAATCCTGGCGATCGGCTTTCCTTCGGTGACGGTGGTCCGGCCCTCGCTGCTGCTCGGCGCGCGCACGGAATTTCGCCTCGGCGAGCGCATTGCGCAAGCCCTGTCGCGCGCAATCGGATGGATGGTGCCCCGGACGTGGCGGCCGGTGTCGGCGGAATCGGTGGCGGCGGCGCTCGTCACGGCAGCGCGCGTGGATGCGCCCGGTGTGCGGGTGCTGGAAAACGCGGCGTTGCTCGGCGCAAAAGACGAACGGCCGGTGGGATGATCCACCGGCCGTTGTTCACTCTTGTGTCGTCTGCGTCTATTTCACGCCATTACTTTTCGATCGGCTTGCCCGTGCGGTCGTGCATCAGCGACAGCGCAAGCACGCTGATGATCGCCGCGGCCATCACGTAGTACGACGGTGCGAGCTTGCTGCCCGAACTGGCAATCAGCCACGTCACGATCAACGGGGCGAAACCACCGAAGATGGTGACCGCCAGGTTGTATGAAATCGACAGGCCGGTGGAGCGCACCGCCGTCGGAAACTGCTCGGCCAGCACGGCCGGCGCCGGGCCCGTGAACGCCGCCAGCAACACACCCAGGATCACCTGCACCTGCAGCAGTGTCTGCACCGTCGGGTGGACGTTGAGCCAGTGGAAGAGCGGATACGCTGCCGCTGCGATGATCAGCGCCACCGTGCCCAGCATGCGCTTGCGCCCGATGCGGTCGGACAGGGTGCCCATGAGCGGGCACAGCACGAAGATGATCGCGCCGCACAGCGCTGTCGACTGGAATGTCGCGCCTAGCGGCAGACCCAGCTGTTGCTTCGCATACGTCGGCATGTAGAACACCAGCGTGTACGTGCAGACGGTCCAGAGAATCGTCACGCCCAGGCCGCCTAGCACCTCGCGCGGATGATCGCGCAGCACTTGCGACAGCGGTGCCAGGCGCGACTCTTTCGCGGCCTTTGCCTTCTGCGCTTCAAAGGCGGGCGGCTCGTGCAGGTGCGAGCGGATGTACATGCCGACCGGGCCGATCAGCAGGCCGAACAGGAATGGAATGCGCCAGCCCCATGCATCGATCTGCTCCGGCGACAGGCCGTTCGTGACGATCGCGCCCATGGCGGCACCGAGAATGAACGAGATGCCTTGGCTCGCCTGCTGCCAGCTTGCGAAGTAGCCGCGCCGTTCGTCTGGTGAATACTCGATCAGGAAGGCCGTGGCGCCCCCGACTTCACCGCCAGCAGAGAAGCCCTGGATGAGCCGCGCGATCACGATCAGGATGGGCGCGCCAATACCGATTTGCGCGTACGTCGGCGCAAGGCCGATGATGGCCGTGCCGATCGCCATCAGCATGATGGTGAGCGTGAGCGCAGCCTTGCGGCCGACGCGGTCGGCGTAGATGCCTAGAACGACGGCGCCCACCGGGCGCATGAAGAATCCCACGCCAAACGTGGCGACCGTCAGCATGAACGAGGTGAAGTCGTTGCCGGTGGGGAAGAACAGCTTGGCGATGATGACGGCGAAGAAGCTGTAGACCGTAAAGTCGAACCATTCGAGGCCGTTGCCGATCGTGGCGGCGATGATGGCCTTGCGTCGGGTGGCCGCAGAGATGGCCGGTGCCGGTGCCCGATCGCCCTGGGTGGGCGCTGCCGTGGCTTGCATGGATGTGTCCTCCAGTGTTTTATGGACATCGCCTGCCTCGATCTCTCCCCAGCCCGGGCGGCGAAGCGGTCATGGTAAGTGATCCGGCAGCGATCCGGTGCTGCGGCATGCGAAGTCCTTGGAATTGAGGCGGCCAAACACTGTCGAACGCATATCCACATGCATCCAACGGAGCACATGATGACCCCGACATCGCAACCAGGCCGTCGCGCCGCCATCCTGCCGGGCGTGGTGGTCGCATGCGCGGTCGTCCTGCTGGGCGGCTGTGTGGTCGCGCCGTATTACGACGCTTATGGCAACCCGATCGCGCCTGCCGCTGTGGCGCCTGCACCGGTGGCAGCGTATCCGTACGATCCTTATTACTACTACGGGCCGGCCTATTACCCCGCGCCGGTTTATCCAGCGCCTGTGTTCGGCAGCGTTTGGATTGGCGGAGGCGGCTGCTGGGGCTGCCATCGCGGCTGGGGTGGGCGCGGATGGGGCGGTCGCGGCGGGTGGGGACATCACCACTGATCGGTCATGTCGGCCTGTTTCAACGTGACGAGGACGCCCGTCGGGCGCACGCGAACGTCAGTTCCGCCGCCAGTTCAATACGCGTGATTGCGTAACGGAATCTGTTGCATCGCGACATACAATCCTTCGCTCTTAAAAAGAAAAGCATGCGAGGAGATTGTCGATGTCCGTCATCATTGTGCTGGCTGCGCTGGCATTTCTAATGTTCGCCGCGTATCGCGGATACAGCGTCATCCTGTTTGCACCGCTGGCTGCCCTGGCCGCGGTGCTGCTGACTGATCCATCGGCTGTGGCGCCGGTGTTCTCCGGCATCTTCATGGAGAAGATGGTCGGCTTCGTCAAACTGTATTTCCCGGTGTTCCTGCTCGGTGCTGTCTTCGGCAAGGTGATCGAGCTGTCGGGGTTTTCGCGCTCCATCGTTGCATCGGTCATCCGCGTGGTGGGGGCCAAGCGGGCGATGCTCTCCATCGTGCTGGTGTGTGCGCTGCTGACGTACGGCGGCGTGTCGCTGTTCGTGGTGGTGTTCGCCGTGTACCCGTTTGCAGCGGAAATGTTCCGCCAGGGCAACATCCCCAAGCGCCTCATCCCGGGCACGATCGCGCTGGGCGCGTTCTCGTTCACGATGGATTCGCTGCCGGGCACGCCCCAGATTCAAAACATCATCCCGACCACGTTCTTCCACACCACCTCTTGGGCCGCGCCGTGGCTGGGTACCATCGGTGCGCTGTTCATCATCGTGGTGGGCATGTCGTATCTGGAATGGCGCCGCCGCGTGGCACTGCGCAATGGCCAGGGCTATGACCACGGCCTGACCAAGCTGGTGAACGAGCCCGAAACGGCCGAGACCGGCACGCTGGCGCACCCGCTCGTCGCGCTGTCGCCGCTGGTGCTGGTGGGCGTGATGAACCTGCTGTTCACGCGCTGGATTCCGACGTGGTACGGCAAGGTCGTGACCGTTGCGTTGCCCGGACTGCCCAAGCCGCTGACCGTTGAAGCGGACAAGCTGACCGCGATCTGGGCCGTGGAAGCGGCGCTGTTGATCGGCATCATCGTGGTGCTCGTATTTGGCTTTCGCGCCGTGAAGGGCCGCTTTGCGGACGGCAGCAAGGCGGCCGTGTCGGGCGCCTTGCTGGCCGCGATGAACACCGCTTCGGAATACGGTTTTGGTGGCGTGATCGCCGCGCTGCCGGGTTTCCTGGTGCTGGCCGATGGCCTCCGCGCGATTCCGAATCCGCTCGTCAATGAAGCGGTGACGGTGAGCACCCTTGCCGGCATCACCGGTTCCGCATCGGGCGGCATGAGCATTGCACTGGCGGCCATGGCCGACCAGTTTGTGCAGGCCGCGCAGGCGACAGGCATTCCGATGGAGGTGCTGCATCGTGTGGCGGCGATGGCCTCGGGTGGCATGGACACGCTGCCGCACAATGGCGCCGTGATCACGCTGCTGGCTGTGACGGGCCTGACGCACCGCGAGGCGTATCGCGATGTGTTCTGCGTGACGATCATAAAGACGCTGGCAGTGTTCTTCGTGATTGCCGTGTTCTACGCCACCGGCATCGTCTGACGCAGACGCCGCCGCAATGAAAAAAGCCGACGCGCAAACGTCGGCTTTTTTTCATGGGCAGGGTGCGTTTATTGACCGCTGCCCGCGGTGTCCGAGCGACGCTCTCGGCAGACCCGCTGGGCTTCCCCCACCAGCGAGTCGCACTGGTTGGCGCGGCGCGACCAGAATGCGCGGTCCGACGATGACTCCGCCGCCGACGAGCCCTTGCCGTGACGGTGCGTGACGTGCTTGTCGACCCACTTGTCGGTCTTCACGTGCGCGCGGTGGACTTTCTGCTTGAGCGTGCCGGGCGTGGCTTCCGGCTGTGCGCCGGTCGCGGTGTTGTGATAGCCGGGGTTGGCAGCGGCATCGGCATTGCGCTGTACCTGGGTGCGCGGGCCCTCCATCGGGCTGTCGACGCCCGTCACTGCGCTGTGATCCTTCTGCTGGGCCTGCGCGGGCGCCGCGCCGATCCACGCACAGGCGGCCACGGCGATTGCGGCGGCCAGACTCGACATCTTGTGTGCTTGCATGCTCGTTCTCCTTGTTGTGAAACAGGGTCGACTTCAGGGCACGCATGCCGCGTGCCACGAGGTGCATCCAGAACGTCACAATAGGGAAGCGTTAACCCGACGGACAGTCGGCGCAGACTGAACCGCCTGTCGGACAAACGCTGTCAAGCCGCCAGCGGATGCTGCATTCAAGCGCGCATGAAGAGCCAGACCGTCAGGATGACCCCGACGATGACCACGAAGCCGCGCAGCACTTTTTCCGGCAGCCGGTGCAGCAGCCACGCACCGGCGAATCCGCCTGCGATGCCCCCGATGCCCAGCGCCACCACGGCAGCCCAGTTGACCTGCGGGGAGAACGCAAACACCGCCACGGCCGATGCATTCATCGTCATGGCGAGCACGTTCTTGGTCGCGCCCGCCATGCGCACCTGCTGGCCGGCCACCGTGAGCGCGGCGAGCATCAGGAAGCCGATTCCGCCGCCGAAGTAGCCGCCGTAAATGGCAATCGCAAATTGGGCGGTTGCGAGCGCGGTGGTCGACATGCCCGATGCCGCATGCAGCGGTTTGCGGCGAAAGCTGCCCCACGCAAACACGCTGGTTGCAAACAGCACGAGATACGGCACGAGCTTGGCGAAGAACGACGGTGGCGTTGCCAGCAGCAACAACGCGCCGAGCACGCCGCCCACCAGACTGATGACAATGAGCTGCCGCAGCGACAGGTGATGCTCGCCGGCATCGACGCCGCCGGCCAGTTTTCGCCCCGCGATCGACGAGGTGATCTGGCTGGGGAACAGCGCGATCGTCGAGGTCATGTTGGCGCCTAGCGGGTTGAGCCCGGCCAGCAGCAATGCGGGGAACGTGATGAACGATCCGCCGCCCGCGAGGGCATTCTGGGCGCCGGCATAAACGCCGGCCGCCGCGACGAGCAGGGCGGTTGAAAACGGAAGCGTAGTCATAAGCAGGGGCGGGGGGCAAGGCGGCTGGAATGTCCGCGATGGTAATGGAACGCCCGCGCGCGTGCTCGTCAGCGGAGCGGGGTGTCGCCGCGTCTTCGGCGCAGCCACCATTCGGCCATCTCGAACGCGGCCTGCACGAGCAGCGCCAGCCCTGCGGCAGGAATGGCGCCGGCAAGCAGCGTTGCGCTGTCGTTAAGGGCGAGCCCCGTGGCGATGCGCTCGCCATAGCCGCCGGCGCCGATGAACGCGGCGATGGTCGCAGTCCCCACACTGATGACCGCGGCGGTTTTGACGCCAGCCAGGATGACCGGCAGCGCCAGCGGAAGATCGACCACGCGCGTGCGTTGCGAGGGCGTGAACCCCAGCGCCAACGCGGCATCGCGCAAGCCGTCTGGCACCTGTTCCAGCCCGACGATCGTGTTGCGCACGATGGGCAGCAGCGCATAGACCGCCAGCGCAATCAGCGCCGGCACCACGCCAATCGACCCAACGATCGGGATGAGCATCGCCAGCAAGGCGAGCGACGGAATCGTCTGCAATACGCCCACGACGGCAAGGATTGGCTGCTTGATCCGGCGACGCGCTGCCATGAGGCCCAGCGGCACGCCGAGCAGCACGGCAACGCCGGTCGAGATGCCCACCAGCATCAGATGACGCTGCGTGAGCCGCCCCAGGCCGTCCGTCAGCCGGCCGAAGAACGCGCGAGCCGGTGTCGCGGCCAGCGCGTTGCCATGCCCGGCGAGAAACTGCTGCGCAGCTTGCGAGAACGACTGGCCTTCGAGTTCGACCGCCGCGTTCATCGCCACCATGTCGTCGCGCCCGATGCGCCCGGTCAGCGCGCTGATCGCCTGCCATTGCGCCGGATGCCGCTGCGCAACGTCGGCGCGGTAAAGCAGTACAGCGTCGTAGCGCGGGAAGACGTGCGCGGGGTCGTCGAGCACCCGCAGGTGTTCGCGGCGGATCTTCGCGTCGGTGGAGTAGATGTCGATCACGTCGACCTGGCTGGCGCGCAGCGCGTCATAGGCAACGCCGTGGTCGAGGCCTGTCGGGCGTTGCGGCAGCTTGTAGCGTTCGACAATCGGCGGCCAGCCATCGGCGCGGCCGAGAAATTCGTGCGACAGGCCAAGCCGCAGCGACGGATGTGTGGCCAGGTCGGCCAGCGTGCGGATGTGCTCGCGCTCGGCATCGGCGTCACGCATGGCCAGCGCGTAGGTGTCTTCAAAGCCCAGCGGCACGCCGGCCGCCAGGCCCATCGGCGCCAGGCCGCGGTTGACGTCGGCCAGCAGCGCGGCTTGATTGGGATTGGCCGCCTGCTCGGCGGGCAAGTGGAGGATTTCGGCGGCGATGGTGCCGAGGTAATCCGCATAGACGTCGATGCTGCCGTTCTTGAGCGCGGCAAAGACGATGGCGGTGTTGCCCAGGCCGGGTACGTGTTCGGCGGGGCCACGCGGGGTTGCGGTCTGCGTCAGGATTTCGCCCAACACGTACGACTCCGTGAAGCGCTTGGAGCCGATGCGCAGAGGGGGCTCGGCAATGGCCGATGTGCTGCCCGCCAGCCAGCCCAGCGCAAGACATGCCAGCAGGCGGCGGAGAAAGGGATGACGGATCAGTCGCCGTGTATCCAAAGTTCGTTGAGGTCGGTCAGGCCCCAGTCGCGGGGTTCTTCTCGGGAAACGATCTGGTCGCCAGTCTGCGCCAGATCGATGAGTTCGGGCGCAACCCGCGTGCCCGACGATATCGAGAAGAATACCTTGACCGTGGGCGTGAGCAAGGCGCCCGGTGCATGCTGCATGACCACCGCCAGCCGGCCCGAGCGTAGCCGGACGAGCGAACCCACCGGATAGATGCCCACGCTCTTGACGAAGGCGTTGAACACCATCGGGTCGAAATGGTTGCCGCGCCATTCGACCATGCGCTGCACCGCGTAGGCGGCTTCCCACGCTTTCTTGTACGGGCGGTCGGACGTGACCGCGTCATAGACGTCGCAGATGGCGCCCATTCGCGCGAACAGCGAGATGCCTTCTCCCTCGAGTTTGTGCGGATAGCCGGTGCCGTCCATGCGTTCGTGGTGGTGCAGGCACACGTCGAGCGCGATGTCGCGCATGCTGCTGTCGCCCGCCAGGATGTCGTGGCCCGCTTGCGGATGGACGATCACGTGGCGGAATTCAGCGTCGGTCAGTGCCCCGGGCTTGTTCAACACCTCGGGCGGAATCGCGATCTTGCCGATGTCATGCAACAGGCCGGCGAGGCCCGCATCGCGGACTTCGTCATCCGACAGCCCTAGCTGACGGCCCAGCGACACCATGAGCGCGCAAACGGCTACCGAATGCAGGAACGTGTAGCGATCTTTCGCTTTCAGGCGCACCAGGCTGGTCAGCGCGCTCGGGTGGCGGTCGACGGAGCCTGAAATGGCTTCCACCAATGGCAGTGCATCGCGCGCTTCGATCGTGCGGCCCATGCGAGCATCGGCAAACATGGCCTGGACGGCGACCTCCGCCTTACTGATGAGGCGGGCGGCACGGCGCATTTCTTCCGCATGCGTGATGGGGCGGGGCGCAATGTGGGCGTCGGCGGAGCAGGCCGGTGGCACCGGCATTTCGGGGGCCGGAGGTGCCGCGTTGGCGGCGGCCACGTCGGTGCCGCGCGTGGTGTCGATCCACACCTCGCGCACGCCGCTGGCACGCAGGCGTTGCAGTTGGGCGGCATCTTCCACGCGAAAACGGGCCCGCCAGAACGGGTGTTCCAGCCAGGAGCCGACGAATTCGTCGAGGTACATGCCCACCCGCAGGTGTTCGATAGCGATGCGCTTGCGCATGTTGATGTTCAGAGATCGGGCCGTGGCGGGGAGGGCACGTTTTTGCGCAACGGGTCCAAGTAAAGGCGTCCCGCCAACGAATGCATTCTCTTCTATCGGACAGGCGGCCGCAGCCTTGAGGGGGAAAAGTCCGGGCTCGCCAAGTGAGGTCTGCGAGTGTAGGCGAAAAAAAAAAGCGGCCGGAAAGGCCGCCTCAGTAAGCCGGTGCCGGTGCCAACGCGGGCTCCGGCATCGGGGAGGGAGAGAGATACAGGGTGATACGGACAGCCGATCTACGACTTATTGGCCGTCGGTGAACGGGTCAGCCTTGCCGACCAGGGCGCCTTCGGTGTACGGATCGGCCTTGCGCAGCGCGCCATCCGTGTACGGGTCAGCCTTGCGCACGGCGCCGTCGGTGTAGACGTCTGCCTTGCGGGCGCCATCGGTATACGGGTCAGCCTTCGTCACGGCCTGGCCGTTGGTGTACGGGTCCTTGTTTTGCACGCCGGCAGCGAAGGCCGGAACAGCGGCAACAGCGATCAGCGAGGCGAGAATCAGGTTCTTGGTCTTCATGATGGACTCCACAACAGGGGGGGTGAGCATTGCCGCAGGGCAGTTTTCGCTGCGGTGCGGTAACGCGATGGCATAAGCTTAGTCGTTGCTCGAACAGTAAAAAAGCAGTTCTATTAAACTCTTTGTTCAAAAATCACGAACAATTGTGACCGTTCGAGCACCGCAATTTGCACATAAGTCATTGAATTGACACGGGAATGTGGCATGCGGGATAACCCTTAATGCGAAGGTCTGACGACGGCGGCGGCAAAAAATTCCTGTCTTCATGTGCGCGGATTGTTGCGTCGCGTTACAGCCTTGGGGATTCCCCTGCCGTCAGCCCCCCTTGCGGCGGCTAAACATTCGGCGTGGATGGTCGTTGATGCAGGTACGGGCGGCGTTTTCCGCCCCTTGCAGCAGGAAGGTCACCATGTCCATCACCACCGCTTCCATCGCCCGTTTTGTGATTGACGGCGTCGCTTATCAGGCGAGGCTGTTTGCCATGCCGTTCCACGTGCCGGAAAACGGACGCGTGCGCGCGCATGCGATCGGGCGTCCGGACATGCCGTTCAGCGGTGTGCACGTGCTTGCAAACTGGCTGAAAGAGCGCGTGCTACTCGAAGGCGTGAACCTTGTGATGGCCGATCGCCTGTTCTCGCATGGCGCGGTGGAGCAGTGGTCGGGCGCCGACGGCGCACGCGCGGCCAAAGTGCTGGCGCAAGTGGCGCTGGGCAGCAAGAGCAGCCACCGCCTGTGGCGCAACACAGTGGCGGGTGGTTTCCGCGACGAGACCGCGTTCTTCCTGGGTGCCGCCTTTGTGCAGACCGATGCGGCTGTCGACGACATCCGCCTGCTGGGTGACCTGATTCCGGCGGCCGAATGGTCCAGCGTGGCCGATGCCGCTTCGACGATGATGGGGCTGCACCTGTATCGCCCCGACGAGCCCGAAACGCTGGTCAACTGTGCGCTACTCGCGCCGTCCTGGACGGAGGCCGCCGTAGAGCGCGCCGATGGCTACCGTGCGCTGACGCTGCTGCATTCCTTTACCGAAGACGACGAGGTCATCCACGTCGACATTGAACTGCTGCCGCCGGGCCAGGTCGTGCTGCAAGTCGAGTCATGCTCGACGCGCTTTTCTGCGCGCTTCGACCCGGCGCTCCTGGGGCGTGACATGACCGACGCACTGCTGCGCGATGCGCTGGCTCTGCAACACGGCGATCGGACCAGTCTTCACTGAGCTTGCCAGCTTCGCCAGCATGGCGGCCAGGACCAGTCCGCTGATCGCCACGGCGGTGAATGTGAGGAGCGGGCCGGTCTGGTCTGGCACGGTCTGGCCCCACGGCGCGCAGCTGAATGGCGTGTGCCTCGGCTGCTGACGGGCTGTGCGGCGAGGGCGCCACACCGCACGCGCATAGCGCTGCTCAGGCCGCTTACTTGGCCGGTGTATTCCACGGATACGCCAGCCACGCATCAAAGCGCTTGGCGAATTCACCGCTCTCGGTCGTCTGCCGCAGCCATTGGTCGACGAAGTTCTTGAACACGACGTCGCGGGGCAGCAGGTAGGCCTTCTCCGAAAAATCGAATGGCGCTTCCGGGTGCACGGCACACAACTCCGGGTGCAGCTTCTGCTGCAGCTTGGTTTCGACTGCGTCAGTCATCATCAGGTCTGCGCGGCCGGCGACGATCTCGTTGAAGATGGTCACGTTGTCCGGATACACGCGAATCTGCGCCTGCTTCAGATGTTCGCGCGCGAATTTCTCGTTCGTGCCGCCCGGGTTGACCACGGCACGCACGTTCGGCTGATCGATCTGCGCCAGCGTCTGATATTTCGACTGGTTCTCGCAACGCGTGATCGGCGTCTTGCCGTCGCGTTGATACGGAATCGAATAGAACGCCTTCTTCTGCCGCTCCAGCGTGACCGACACCCCGCTCATGGCGATGTCGTAGCGGTCAGCCGCAAAGTCCTGCATCAGCGTCGACCACGTGGTTGGAACGATGTCCAGCTTCACGCCGAGTGCCTTGGCCAGACGTTCGCCCATCTCGACATCCAGGCCGATAAAGCGGCCATCGGCAGGATTCTTGTAAGTGAACGGCTTGTAGTCGCCGGTGGTGCCGACGCGGAGCGTACCGCGCGCGATGATTTCGTCGAGACGGTTGGTGGCTGGCGCGGTTTGCGACAGTGCGGGAGCCGCGGCACAGGCGCACAGCAGCAGGGCGCTGCTGGTGCGGATGAAACGGTGGAACATGGAATCCCCTCCTGAAAAATCAAAAGGCGCGGCCGCCCGGTGACCAGGCGGGCCGCGCCCATCTCAACGCCGACTTACTGGCCCGACGCCTTGTTCCATTGCAGTGCATTGAGCACTGCCAGCGACATCGCCGTCACGCCGGTCTTGATGGACGGTTCGGGCACCGGTGCGAACAGCGGAGAATGATTGGTCGGCAGCGGCTTGGCACCCGGCTTGAGCGAGGCGAAGAATGTCTGCGGATCGTTCACGCCGATGAAGAAGAACATTGACGGGATGCCCGCGTCAACAAACGCCGAGAAATCTTCGCTGGCCGTGATGGGCGGCACGCGCAGCACGCGGTCGTTGCCGAAGGCGGTCTTGAACATCGCCTCGGTGCGCGCGACCACGGTCGGGTCGTTGTTGACCGCCTTGCCGCCTTCGGTGATCTTGATATCGGCGTCCGGCGCGCCCGACATCTCGGTGACGGCCTTGGCCGTGCGCCGGATACCGTCGAGCATCTTCTGGCGCACCGCCGGCTTGTACGAACGGATCGTCCCGCGCAGCAGCACGCTGTCCGGGATGATGTTCTCAGCGCTGCCGCCCTGGATGGCGCCGATGCTCACCACGCCAAATTCCTGCGGATCCTTCTCGCGGCTGATCACGCTTTGCAGGTCGACCACGAAGCGCGCCGCCATCATCACCGGGTCAATGGTCTTGTCAGGCGCGGAGCCGTGCCCGCCACGACCTTTGAACGTAATTTCCAACCCGTCGGAGTTCGACGTGATCGGGCCGCTGTTGAAGACGATCGAACCGTACGGCCCCGGGCCCGTGTGCAGCGCAAACGCATAGTCGGGCTTGGGGAAGCGCTTGAAGAAGCCGTCGTCGATCATGCTCTGTGCGCCCGATACGGTTTCTTCGGCAGGCTGTGCGACGAACACGAGCGTCCCGTGCCAGCGATCCTTGAGCGACACCAGCGTCTTCGCCGTGCCCACCCACGACGCCATGTGCAGGTCGTGCCCGCAGCTATGCGCGACGCCCACGTCTTCGCCGCGCCATTTTGTGTGGACGTGGCTCGCGTAGGGCAGGCCGGTTTTCTCTTCCATCGGCAGCGCATCGAGTTCGGTGCGCACCAGGATCGTCGGGCCGGCCCCGTTGCGATAGACCGCCACCACGCCGGTCTTGCCGACATGCTCCGTCACGTCAAAGCCGATCTTGCGCATCTGCTCGGCCAGCTTGGCAGCGGTGCGCGTTTCCTGAAACGCCAGTTCCGGGTGCGCGTGGATGTCTTTGTAGAGCAGGTCGAGCTGCCCATATTCGGCATTGACCGCCGCGTCCACCGCAGGCTTGATCTGCGCCACGTCGATCCCGCCCGCAGCGGGTGCAACCTGTGCTGGCGCGGACGATGCACCGCCGGGGCTGAACGGAATCTGTGCGAATGCCGGCAAGGCAGCACCGGCCAGCAGCCAGGCGAGCGCAGTACGTTTCAAACGGATGGGTGGCGTGATCATGTTGTCTCCTGTCGTTGTGGTGGCGCCGCCAAAGTCGTTGCTTGGTCAATCGATTCGATTATGCAACGTGATTCAGAGCATGTGCACCGGGGGCATCCCCAATTCGACCCTTGCGAACCAGACGACGCACGGAAACGCGCGCTCAGGGATGAGCGTCACGCTTGGCACTCGATAGGCGCTTTCCTAGACTGGGTCAGGTGTGCTGTTCCAGTGAATCGAACATCGAAACGCGGATGAATCCGACGACGTCCTGTCTACAGCTAGCGTTTCGCGATGCCCCGCCCGGGGAGACGGCGATTCGTGCGGCGCTGGAAGCCGCGCAGCGGGTGCTCGAGCGCAGTGGCGTGCCACCGCGCGAGGCATTCGCGGCGTACCAGGCCTTTGCTAGCGGCGCCGGAAGCCCCGATACGCTTGCGCTGACATTTGCCCGCGCCGAAGCCGAGGCCATGGATACGCTGGCAGCGCACGGTTACGCCCGCTACGGCTCGGTGAGTCTGGCGGCGCTTTAAGCACCCCTGTGGTGGCCGCGCGTTTCAGCGTCAGACTTCCGCCGTCTTGCCGCCCAGTCGCCGTGCCGTCTCGGACACATGGCGGTGGATGCGCGCGAGGAAGTCGATCTCCGCTGCGCGCGTCGGTGAATGTCCCAACGCCTGCGAGAGATGTGTCGCCACGAATGACGACTGCGGCGCCAGCATGCTGATCAGACGCAGCAGCTCGCGGCGCGCCTGGCTGGCGTCGTAGCCGAGGTGATCGGCCAGGGCGAGCAGCGCGTCTTGGTCGATGGCCTCATAGCGGGCTTGCGCGTCCGGCGAGAGTTCATCGGCATTCCATTCGTTGGCGTAGACCGCCGCACAGAACAGGTGATCGTGCGCCGCCAGGCGGATGCCGTCCGCACCGATGTGGAAATGCAGCGTGCCAGCCGAGGCGTTGCGTCCGCCGATCAACAGGCAAAACACCATCCAACGGAACAGCGCGGCCGTCGCGGAAGCCGGGTCCGCGCACAGACTGGCGCATTGCGCGACCTGCTCGACGGTGATCGGCAGGAAGCGATACTTGGGCGAGAGCCCCAGCAACTGCACCGCCGAGACGACATAGCGGGCCTGCACCAGCGCGGTGTCGTCGCTCTTGCAGCGCAAGGTGCGATCGAGGCGTTGCACCACGGCGGCGGTTTCCGGAAACTGACGCAGGCCGATGAACGGCGTGTCCAGCCCGATGCTGCGGCCCAAGAGCGTGGCCCAGCAGTGATTGATGGTCGCGTACGGAAGGTGCGCGCCTTCGCCAAAGTCCAACCGCACGAAATGGCTCGACTGCGCGGCATTGGCAGGCGCGGAAAACCGGCCCAGCCACATCGACACGGGCAGGCCATTCGAGGCCAGGAAAGGGAGGCTGATTTCTTCCGCAGCTTCTGCGGTATCGGTGCCGTAGCGTGCGCGAGGTTCCGCCGCGCGCAGCGGCGTGCTGCGGGGCGGGCGCCCAACGGTTTGCTGGAACTGCAGCACCAGATCGCGTTCGGACAGCCCGTCGGCGCGGCCGCTGCATGGCTTGAGTCCGCTGGGCACCAGGGCCAGCGGGCCATCCAGATGCGGCGCTGCTTGTGCGAGATGTTCTAGCGCCGCGGCCGCCGCCTTGGGCGTGCTGCGCGCCGCTTCCGGCAGCAGGTATTCAAAGAAGTGGCGTACCGGCTGGGCTTTTGCCGTGTCGGCGATCATGCCGGCGCCCCGCGGCAGGTGCGGGCTCAGATCGAAGCCCTGCGAAGAAGTCTGCCAGCGTGCATCGTATTCGAACGCCCAACCGCTGCGGCCGCACGATAGCTGACCGATCAGATGCTTGTTCAGGTAGACGTCCAGCATGCGCGTATCCAACGTATTTGATGGAGCGTGCGTAGTCGGCTGTGCAGCGGAGAACCCGCCGGCAATCGGGAATTTGGCGGTTTTGCAGTCAATGCGCCATTCCCTTGCACGCCCCTCATCGACCGAGGGCGAGCATAACAAAGAAAATCTTCGCATCGCGCGGAGATATCCGATTTCGATGATGCAATTTTCTCAAATCGGATTATCGGATTGCTAAGATCGAGTGCGCATTGGTCGATGTTTCAGGTATCTACTTCAGTTTTGCAGATTTTTTAATACTCGCTGCGGAGTCAATGCCCAGGCCATTGAATAAATTTCAGAGCGATGGCACTGGCGTGGCATTCATTACAAATGGTGGAATTAAGTCCGTCGCAATGCGCGAGGGGGAGAGGAAATAACGGCATTGCCCATGAATTTAGCCGAGCAATTAAGCGTCGGCTTCAAGTGGACTTTGAGCAAGCTATTGCGCCCCGGACAGCCGGTGCGCTCATTGGCCATTCAGCGGCCCGAACGCAAGAGCGAATCTTTATCGCTTGCTGGGGTGGTGCCATTTGCAGCTGCTTTTTTGCCGGGTGCGAACACGCCGGTCGACAGCGACGTCCCCAGCAGGATCACGGCGCAGCCAATCACCATGTTCAACGTCAGTTGCTCGCCCAGGAACAGGATGCCCCACAGCACACCGAATACCGGGATCAGGAAAGTGACCGACACCGCGCGCGTCGGGCCCACATGCGCAACAAGGCGGAAGAAGAGGATGTAGGCGACGCCCGTGCATGCAATACCCAGGGCGATGACGTGCAGCCACACGCCGCCGGTGGGCGTTTGCGCCGGCCACAGCCAGTAGGCCAGCGGTGCAAGTACGATGGCGGCGGCCAATTGGCTGCCGGTCGCCACGGCCAGCGGCGGCACGCCGGTCAGGAAACGCTTGGTGTAGCTGCTGGCGACGCCATACAGCACGGTGGCGGCCAGCGCCGCCGCCACGGCCACGCCGCCCTGTTTTGCGTCGATGACAGACGACCCGCCGACCAGCACGATCACGCCGACAAAGCCGATCGCCAATCCCAGCACGCGCAGCGACGACATCCGCTCAGCCAGCCAGGTGAAGGCGACGATGGCCGCAAACAGCGGGGCCGCGGCGTTGAGCACCGAGGTGAACCCCGCCGTGAGTGTCAGTTCGGCATAGGCAAACAGGCAGAACGGGATGGCCGAATTCAGCACGCCCACCGCCAGCAGATGCGGCCAGTGCGTGCGCAGCGCGCCCATGCCGCCGCGCAAGGCCAGCGTCGGGACGAGGAAGCACGAGGCGATGGCCACCCGCAACGCGATCAATGCAACCGGTCCGAAGGGCGGCGCGGCAACGCGCATGAACAGGAAAGAGCCGCCCCACAGGGCAGCGAGGGTGAGGAGTTCAAGCACATCGGAGCGGCGCATGGGGGTCTCGTTATCGTTGTTGGGATGTTGTGCGCGCATTGTCCGCGCGATTTGGTTTTTATGCAGGCAGCAACGCCAGCAAGCCTTGCCGGCCGTCGCCGGGCATGGGCAGGCGTTCGCCAACCTGCGCGGGGTGTCCTTCGATCCGCAGCAGCGCGGCCTTGCGTGGCAACCCGCCGGCATAGCCTGTGAGCGCACCATCGGCGCCTACCACGCGGTGGCACGGGATGGCAATCGAGATCGGGTTGCGGCCCACGGCGGTGCCGACCGCGCGCGCATGCTCGCGGGTAAGTCCGAGGCGGGCGGTGATCTGGCCGTAGGTGGTGCGATTGCCGAACTCGATGTCGCACAGCAGGTGCCAGACGTCTTGCTGGAACGGCGTGCCCTCAGGCGCCATCGGCAGATCGAAGTCCTGCAGCTTGCCGGCAAAGTACGCCGTGAATTGTGCCTGCGCCTCGCGGATGATCGGGATGTCCGCGCCCGGCGACATCCGCGCGGCGCTCATCGGAATCGTTTTCTGGCCGGGAAAGAATGCGCCGGTCAGGTGAGTCTCGGTGGCGGTCAAGAGCAGATCGCCGAGCGGGCACGCAAAGATATGGCGGTACATGGCGGTCGATTCTTCAATGCGATACAGGTTGGGGGAGCGCAATTTCGCGGTGCCAGAGATGCATGGCGGCATACGCGCGCCACGGCGCCCAGGGCTCGGCACGCTCGATCATGGCGCGGCGCCCGGGCAACGTACCGTCGGCGTCAGCAAGGCGTTTGCGCAAGACGTAGTCGCCCAGCGGAAACGCGTTCGGCCAGCTCAGCGCCCGCATGGCAACGTATTGCGCAGTCCATTCGCCCACACCGGGCAGCGCTTGCAGGGCAGCCAGCGTAGGGGCGAGCGGCACCAGGGGTTCGAGCCGCAGCCTGCCGCAGTCGATGGCGCGGGCAAGTTCGACGACGGCGGCAGCGCGGCTGGCCTGCAGACCGGTCTGCGCGGACAGCGCCTGCGCGTCGATGTTCGCCAGTGCAGCCGCGCTCGGGAACGCCGCCAACAGCCCTTCGCGCGATTGCTGCAATGGCACGCCATACGCGGCAGTCATGCGCGAAAGAATGCGCCGCGCCTGCGCCAACGAAATGACCTGCCCGGCGATGGCGCGCACGGCAATCTCGAAGCCGTCCACGGCGCCCGGCACGCGCAGGCCGGGCGTCTCGGCAGCCAGCGTGCCGAGGTGCGCATCGACCAGATCGGGCCGGCAATCGAGGTCGAACAGCCGCCGCGCGCGTGCCAGCACCGGCGGCATGGCGTGCAGCAGGCTGGGCGACAAAGTGAGTGCCACTGCGTGGCGTTGCGGCACATTGCGCGCGTGCAGCCAGCCGATGTGCCGCAAGCCGCCGTAGTCGACGGCAATTGTGCGGGCGTAGCTGTCAGCGTCGACCACCTCGACGCCATCGACTGCACGTGCCTGCAGAAACGCAAGCAAGGCGTCCCAAGCAAACGGCGGCCGGTAGCCCAGCATGAGCGTGGGGCCGTCTTCGGCGCGGGGCGCCGTCGTGCGCGAACGCAGGCGCGTAGGAGCAAAGCCGTAATGCTCGGTAAAGCCGCTGTTCAGCCGTCGGACGCTCCCGAAACCGGCTGCAAAGGCAACATCGCCGACGGGCATGGCGGTATCGGTCAGCAGCTGTTTGGCGAGCAGCAGACGCTGGGTTTGCGCATATTCGATGGGCGAGACGTCGAACTCGGCGCGGAAGATGCGGCGCAGGTGGCGGTCGGTCACGCCCACGGCCGCGGCCAGTGCGGCCAGGTCGTGCTCTTGCAGAAAGCCCTCGTCGATCATGCGGGCGGCGGCCCGTGCAAGGTTGGACGACATTTCCGCCAGGCTGTGGCCCGGTGCCAGTTCCGGCCTGCAGCGCAGGCACGGCCGAAAACCCGCGCGCTCCGCGGCGGCGGCCGTGGTGAAGAAGCGGCAGTTCTTCTCCAGCGGCGTGCGGACCGCGCAAACCGGGCGGCAATATACGCCGGTGGATGTCACACCGACGAAGAACCAGCCGTCGAAGCGGCGATCGCGCGACTGCACGGCGTGGTAGCAGGCGTTGTGGTCGAGATGCATGGTGGTGATCGGGGAAGCCGGCAGCTAGTCTAGCCCTGTCGAGTCGCAGGAGTTCGTCGGATTCGGACACATCCCTCCATGCCAAAACATCGGCATCTCGGCACAATTGCGAACACAACAACACATCGGGAGACGGCATGTCCAAGACCATCGTCATTACCGGCGGGAGCCGGGGTATCGGTCGCGCCACGGCGGTGCTGTGTGCGCAACGCGGGTGGACTGTCGCGCTGCAATATCGGGGCAATCGGCAGGCGGCGGAAGAGACGGTGGGGCTCATCGAGCAGGCCGGCGGCCATGCGCTGGCGGTGCAGGGCGATGTGTCGAGCGACGAGGATGTGATTGCCCTGTTCGAAGCGGCGGCCGGACGCTTTGGCGCGCTGCACGGCGTGGTCAACAACGCCGGCATCGTCGCCGAGGCCCAGGACGTGGCCGACATGACAACCCACCGGCTGCGCACGATGTTCGAGACCAACGTGCTGGGCGCCTTTCTGGTGGCGCGCGAGGCGGCGCGACGCCTGTCGACGTCGCGCGGCGGCGTGGGCGGTTCAGTGGTGAACGTGTCGTCGGCAGCGTCGCGGCTGGGGTCGCCGCACGAATATGTCGACTACGCCGCCTCCAAGGGCGCCGTCGACACCATGACGCTGGGATTGGCGCGTGAACTCGGGCGCGATGGCGTGCGCGTCAATGCGGTCCGTCCCGGTTTGATCGAGACCGATATCCACGCCTCAGGCGGCCAGCCCGATCGCGCTCAGCGCCTGGGCAGCGCCACGCCGATCGGCCGCCCCGGCACGCCGCAGGAAGTGGCCGAGACCATCGTCTGGCTGCTCTCCGATGCGGCGTCTTACGTGACCGGCGCGCTGCTGGATTGCGCGGGCGGGCGCTGACTGGGCGATCAGGCGTCGGCCCCGGCGCGGAAGGTGTCGCACTGGCGAATATCGCCGCCGTCGAAGCCCTGGCGGAACCAGTGCATGCGCTGCTCGGACGTGCCGTGCGTGAAGGCGTCGGGCGTGACGCTGCGGCCGGCGTTGCGCTGCAGCGTGTCGTCGCCGATGGCGTGCGCTGCGGTCAGCGCCTGTTCCAGGTCGCCGCGCTCCAGCAGGCCGCGTTGCTGCGCGAAATGGCCCCACACGCCGGCCAGGCAATCGGCCTGCAGCTCCAGCTTGACCGAAAGCGCATTCGCCCCGGCCTGCGATTTGCCGGCCTGCGCGCGGCTGACCTTTTCCGACACGCCTAGCAGATTCTGCACATGGTGGCCCACCTCGTGCGCGACGACGTAGGCGGCGGCAAAGTCGCCGGGCGCGCCAAACTTGCGGCGCAGTTCGTCGAAGAAGCCGAGGTCGAGATAGACCTTCGTGTCAGCCGGGCAATAGAACGGGCCGACGGCCGAGGTGGCGTCGCCGCAGCCCGAGCGGATGCCTTGGCGGAACAGCACCAGCTTGGGCGGCTGATACGCGCGGCCGGCTTGCTTGAACAGCTGCGTCCACGTGTCTTCGGTGTCGCCGAGCACGTGCGAAACCAATTGCTTGCTGCGGTCGTTGTCGGTTTCCCCGGTCGGCCGGGCTGGGCTGTGCGGCGCGGATTGCGTCGGTGCATTCTGCGACACCTGCATCACCATGCCGAGGATCTCCAGCGGGTTCTTGCCCATCAGCAAGCCCACCACAGCGACGATTGCGATGCCGCCGATGCCCAGCCGCATGCCGCCGCCGCCAAAGCCGCCGCCCGAGGATGCGCGCTCATCCTCCACGTTGTCGCTTTCGCGCATGTCATCCCAACGCACGATGTTCTCCTTAAGTCCGGTGAGGCGAGTAGGCAGGGTCAAGCCGGATGTCACACCCGGTAAACTTTGCAAAGTCTACCTGCTGTGCGTACATACGGGCATGCCGCCGCGCTGCCGAATCGTCTGCGTGCAGCACAGATGCAAGGATTGGCAAGGGCTTGCGGGAATTTGCGGCGCTGCACCAAAGCCGGCAAGAAACTTGCTAACCAAGGCTGCTCATCCCCCGTCCGGCTGTCACACATATGACATGCGGCGGTTCCCGAATAACGATCGGCAGAAGATGACGCTGCCGCTCCATGATGTCGAGTTCTCACCATGCGCTTGCCCGCTTCGATCACTGCTCAACCCCCCGTCGCCACGGAGCCGTCGCATCTGGCCGCTACCCATGTTGATCCGACTGAGGCGTCGGACGTGGAACAGGCTGCAGCCGGGCCCAAGCCGTGGTGGGAACGCGTGTCGGGTGTCGTGTTAGGCGGCGCATTCAGCAGCGTGGCCGCTGCGTTGATTGCCGTGACGGGTGCGATTTACGTGGGGATGTACCACGCGCCCTGGGTGAAGAGCCTCGCCAGCCACACACCGACGGCCGAGCAGGCCGGCGATGCGATGAGCGTGGCCATGGCTACCGGTACCGCCAACGCCGCTGCGCCGGCGTCGAATGCGGCACCCGCGCCCACGGAAGCAGCCACGCAACCTGCATCACCCGATCGGGTTGCGGCCGCGCGCGACCGGATGGAGCAACGCGTCTACTCGCAAGTGCAGCAGCCCCGCGCCCGCACCGTGGCCGAACGAGAGACGGTGGAGGAAAACGAGGCGCCCGCCCCGGCCAGCCCCCGCCGTCGTCACCGCAGCACGCGCTACATGCACCATAGCGCGCCGTTCAACGCAGCCTGGTACAAGGGCGCCTGATCCGTCCTCCCTGCAGCTAGGCGAGTCGTAACCGGCAATCCGCTTCGACATCTTCCAACGCGCGCATCGCTGCCAGCAGGCGGCGGTGCAGCGACTCCGACACCGGCAGAATCGGCGCGCGTGTGTCAGGGCCGATGCGTCCTTCCGCTGACAACAACGCCTTGACCGGCGCCGGGTTCGGTTCTGCGAACAGCAGCGCAGCCAGCGGTGCCAGTGCGTCAGCCAGCCGTTTGGCCTCGTCGATGCGGCCGGCGCGATGGTGTGCGACCAGCGCCACGAACAATTCCGGCCGCAGATGCGCACCGGCCAGGATGCCTCCCGTGCCGCCATGTGCGAGGCAATCGAGCAGCGCGCTGTCATCGCCGCTCAGCACATCCAGCGGCCCATCCTGCAGCGCGCCGAAATGCCCAGCCACACATTCCTTGATGGCGATGATGTTGGGCTGTTCAGCCAGCGCCAGCGCGGTATCGGGCGCGATCGAGACGCCTGTGCGCTTGGGCACGTTGTAGAGCATCACGGGGCGGGCCGTGCTGGCCGCCACGTGTGCGTAGTGCCAGTGCAATCCCGCTTGCGAAGGGCAGACGTAATACGGCGGGGGCACGAGGTAGCCGGCGCTGTTCCATCGCTCGTAGTGGCGGATCTGCGCGCATACGTCGCGTGTGTCCGTCGCGCCGACGCCGATCAGAAACGGCGTGCGCTCGCCGCAAGCGTCCGCGATGGTTTCCAAAACGGTGTAGCGCTCGATCTGAGAGAGCAGCGCGGCTTCACCGGTCGTGCCCAGCGCCACGAAGCCCGACACACCGGCGCCCTCGTAATGGCGTACCAGTTGCCGCAGTGCGGCGGTGTCGACCTGTCCATGATGGAACGGCGTGACCAGCGGAATCCAGATTCCTGAGAACATGGCACGCCTCAATGCAGCACAGCATGCGCGCGCCTGTGCGACGTGCGCAGCGGCGTAATGCGGCCCAGCGTGGCGCGCGGCAAGCCATGCAGCAGCGCGCCGATTACCGCATCCACATCTGCGTGAGCCAGTTCGAGATCCACGGTGACCGCTTTGCGGCGCGCGTCATGCCGCACGATGTACAGCCCGAGCGCGTCGCCAAGCAATGCGTGCATCTGCCGCCGAACCGCATGCGGTGTGTCACCGGGCACGGTCACGCGCAGACACACATGCTGGCGTGCCGGCAGAGCCACCGGGCGAGGTACCGCCGCCGGAGAAGGCGGCAGCAATTGCGGAACCAGCGAAGACAGGAGCATCGATCGCGCCATGATGGAAGGTGGCGACGGCCCGCGTCGCCATGTCGTTGAACATGACGACACCGTATCGATTCGCTCGTAAAAAGCGTGAAAAAGGGGTGTGACGCTCCGTAAAGAAAGTGTAAATGCTCAGCCAGCGTGCACTTGCCTGCGACGACGCAGCGCGATGATCGTCAGCGAGACGCCGCTCACCGCGGCTGCTGTCAGCACGTAGTAGCTCGGCGCCAGCGTATCGCCCGTGGTGTGGATCAACCACGTGACGATGAACGGCGCGAATCCACCGAACAGCGTTACGCCCAGGCTGTAGCCGAGCGACAGGCCGGTCGAGCGCACGCGCGTAGGAAAAATCTCCGACATCAACGCCGGCATCGGGCCACGCCCACCGCTAGCAGCAGGTTGGTCCATTGCGCTTTGAATGAAGCCTGCGGGTCGATGGTCGTCTTCTTCTGCTCGGCAACGAACTCGGGCGTCTCGTCCAGATGGCGGCGGATGTAGAAACCGACCGGGCCGACCAGCAGGCCGAAGATGAACGGCAAGCGCCAGCCCCAGCCTTCCAGATCGGCCGGCGAGAGCGATGCCGTGAGCAGCGCGCCGAGCCCCGCCGCCAGAATGGTCGCAATGCCCTGGCTGGCGAATTGCCAGCTGGCGTAGTAACCGCGCCCGCGCGTGCTGTGCTCGACCATGAAGGCCGTCGCGCTGCCGAACCCCACCCACCGCAAAGCCCTGCACCAGGCGGGCAAGCAGGATGGTGACGGGAGCGACGATGCCGATCTGCTGATAGCTCGGCATCGCGGCAATCGCCAGCGTCCCGATGATCATCAGCAGGATCGACAGCGTCAGTGCGGCCTTGCGCCCCTTCTTGTCGGCATACATGCCAAGCACGATCGCACCGACCGGCCGCGTGATGAACGACACGCCAAAGCTTCCCACCGCAAACAGCAGCGAGACCCATTCGTCATCGGCCGGAAAGAACAGCTTGCCGATGATGGACGCGAAGAAGCCGTAGACGAGAAAGTCGTACCACTCGAGCGCGTTGCCGATCGACGACGAAATGACGATGCGGCGCGCGTGGGCTGCACTTGTGGTTGCAGGGCGAGCGGGTGCAGCAGCGCCTGCCGCAGAAGGTGCGGTCATGGTGAGGGTTCCTTTGGTGCCGGCCGGGATCGTTTTTTATGGGAACCGCAGCGCGTCGCCCGCCCGGTCCGACGGGTCAGCGCGCTGGTGCGGCGGGGCTTTCTTAGAAGCCCACCGCGTGGCCATCGCGGCGGCTGTCGCTGGCGGCCACGTAGCCGTGGTCGGCATCGTCCGACAGCCGCCAGATGAACTGGCCGGAGCCGAAATCCATGTACGGATCGGCCACCGATTCGAGCTTGTGCCCGCGTGCTTCCAGCGCGGCGACGGTCTCGGCGTTCATCGTGCCTTCCACGTCCAGCGTGAAATCGCGGTTGACCTTCCAGCGCGGTGCATCGCACGCGGCCTGCGGCTGCTGCTTGTAATCGAGCATGCGCACGAGCGTCTGCAGGTGGCCTTGCGGCTGCATGTCGCCGCCCATCACGCCAAAGCTCATCTGCGGCTGGCCGTCCTTGGTCAGGAACGCCGGGATGATGGTGTGGAATGGCCGCTTGCCGCCTTCCACCACGTTGGCCGAGCGCGCGTCCATCGAAAAACCGAAGCCGCGATTCTGCAGGCTGATGCCGGTGCCCGGCACCACCACGCCCGAGCCGAAGCCCATGTAGTTGGACTGGATGAACGAGACCATCATGCCGTTCTCGTCGGCGGCGGTCAGGTACACCGTGCCGCCGGCGCGCGGCATGCCGAAGCTCGGCATCTGCGCGCGGCCCATGTCGATGAGCTTGGCGCGTGCATCGAGGTACGCGTCGTCGAGCATCTGCTCGGGCGTGACTTCCATCGAGCGCGGGTCGGCCACGTATTGGTAGAGATCGGCAAACGCCAGCTTCATCGCTTCAATCTGCAGATGCTGCGAGTCTGCCGAGTCGACGGGCAGGGCGCCAAGATCGAAGCGATCCAGAATGCCGAGCGCGATGAGCGCGGCGATGCCCTGGCCGTTCGGCGGGATTTCGTGCAGGTCGTAGCCGCGGTAGCGCTTGGTGATCGGCTTGACCCATTCGGGGCGATAGTCGCGCAGGTCTTGTGCGGTCATGGCGCCCCCGCATTCGCGCGAATAGGCGGCGATGCGCTCGGCGAGTTCGCCTTCGTAGAAATCACGGCCGTTGGTCTGGCCGAGGCGGCGCAGCGTGGCGGCTGCGTCGGGCAGTTTGAATTTTTCGCCCACTTCCGGCGCGCGGCCGTGCGGCATGAAGGCCTGCGCGTAGCCGGGCTGGTTCTGCAGCTCCGGAATGGCCGCTGCCCACTTGTGCGCAACGATGGGCGCGATGGTGTGACCGCGCTCGGCAATCTCGGCGGCGGGTTCCAGCACATCGGCAAACGGCAGCTTGCCGAAGCGTTCGTGCGACGCAGCCCACGCGGAGATGGCGCCGGGCACGGTCACCGCGTCCCAGCCGCGTGTGGGGCGCTTGGGGTTGCCGTTGGCATCTTCGCCGTATTTCTTGCGGAAGTAATCGAGGTTCCACGCCTGCGGCGCGGTGCCGGAGGCGTTCAGGCCGTGCAGTTCCTTGCCGTCCCAGAGGATTGCGAATGCATCGCTGCCGAGGCCGCACGAGACGGGCTCGACCACGGTGAGCATGGCCGCCGCCGCGATGGCCGCATCGACGGCACTGCCGCCTGCGAGCAGCATGCGCAGCCCCGCCTGTGCGGCCAGCGGGTGGGACGTCGACACAACATTGCGCGCAAACAGCGGAATGCGGACGGTGGGATACGGATTCTGCCAATCGAAGCGGTGGGACATGGGCTTAAGCGCGAATAAACGGGAAGGTCTGACGGACGATTATTTGCGGTGCGCTCGATTTAATAAAGTTAAAATTCATTGGATTCAGCTTAAAAGAAACTTGAGAGTCCACCGGACCCTTCCGTGAGTACCGTCCGCTTTCTCCGCACCTTTGTTGCCGTGGCTCGCCACGGCTCGTTTGCCGCCGCCGCCGAGCGCGTAGCACTGACGCAGGCCGCGGTAAGCCTGCAGATGCGTGCGCTCGAAACCGAACTGCGCCGCGATCTGTTCGACCGGTCCGGACGCACCGTCACGCTCAATGCGCACGGCCGCGCGCTGCTGCCGCAAGCCGAGCATCTGCTGGGCCTGTACGACGCCATGCGCATCGGCGACGAACCCCAGACGGAGTTGTCCGGCGCCGTGGCAATCGGCGCGGTCGTGTCGGTGATGGGGTCGTTGGCACATGCGGTGGCAGGGCTCAAGCAGGTGCACAAAGGGCTGGACGTCAAGCTCATCACCGGCAAATCGGGCGAACTGGCAGAGCAGGTGGAGGCGGGCGAGCTGGATGGCGCGCTGGTGGTCGAACATCTTGAGCGCCTGCCTGCCAACCTTGCGTGGCACCCGCTCTATACCGAGCCGCTGGTAGTCGTGGCGGGCCGCCATACGCGTGGCCGCGCTGAGGAAGTTTTGCGCACCCATCCCTTCCTGCGCTTCGACCGCGCGGTGCGCACGGGTGCGCTCATCGACCGCGCCCTGCGCAAGACGCACATGGCAGTCAACGAGTTCATCGAGGTCAATTCAATCGAGGCGATTGTCGAGCTGGTGCGCCAGCAAGTGGGGGTGACGCTGGTGCCCCGCCTGCGCCGCGCAAGCTGGGAGAGCGATCCGGCCCTGCGCGTGCTGCCCATGCCGCCGCAAACACCGGTACGCACGGTCGGCATGATCGAGCGGAAAGAGCATGTGCGGCACCGTGTGATCCAGGCGGTACTCGATGCGCTCGAAACCACACTTGGCAAATCCAGCGCCTAGACTTGAAGCACCAAGACCGGCTCCGGAGGCTGCTATGGACGCATTCATTCAACGCTGGCGCGACGAGTTGATCTTGCTCGGTCGTGTGCTGATGATGCTGCTGTTCTTGATTTCCGGCTGGGGCAAGTTGACCGGCTTCCAGGGCACCGTCGGCTACATGGGGACGGTCGGTGCGCCCATGCCGGTAGTAGCGGCCGCCATCGCTGTCGTCATGGAATTTGGCGTGGGGATTGCCCTGTTGATCGGCTTCTGGACCCGACCGCTGGCGCTGTTGATGGCGCTTTTCGTGCTGGGCACTGCGCTGATCGCCCATACGTTCTGGAACGTCGAAGGCGCCATGCAGACCGCCAATATGGTTCAGTTCTACAAGAACCTCAGCATCATGGGCGGGCTACTGTTACTTGCCGTGACGGGGGCCGGACGGTACGCTTTGCAGAAGTCGTAGCGCGCGGGTTCAGCGCAGCGAGCGCTGCACCAACACGAGTACGGCAAACACACTGCATGCCACGGCAAACCAGCTGAAGAGTTGCGTGCCTGCCAACAACGTCGCTTGCCGATCAATTTCGGCTGAGAGGCTTGCCAACCGCTCGGGCGTGAGCGGGTTGGCAGCTTGCAGGTCTGAGGTGAACCGTGTGACGTGCGCCACGATGAGTGAGCGCGATTCCGCCTGCTGCGTCTGCAGCGACACCGCCGCCAGCCCCGTGCCTACCGCGGTCGCGAACTGGCGCGCAATGTTCTTCATCTGGTAGCCGTGCGCAAAGTCTTCGCGGTCGAGATCGAGGTACGTCATCATCGCCACCTGGATCATCACCGCGCCCGGCGTGACGCCTTCCAGGGCCGACACGGGGAAGAACGCATAGTCCGGCGCGCCCGGCATCAGGCTTGTCGCCAGCAGCAGCGCGGCTGCCGCATACACCGCAAAGCCGATGGCAATGAAGCGGCGCTTGCGGAAGAAGAACGGCAACCAGACCGTCATGACGACGGCCACCACCGTCGACACCGCCCCGCTGATCATCAGGAATAGCGTGGTCGTGCGAAAAGTAAAACCCAAGCCGCCTTGCGACACCGCCGGAAACAGGTACGACCAGTACCCGCTCATCAGGTAATAGACGCCGTAAAAGCCGATGCCCCACAGATAGCGGCGGCCGTTCAGGCGGGAAAGATCCAGCCACGGGTCGGGGTGCGTGCGCAGACGGTGGATGGCCAGCAGCAACGAAGCCGCACCGCCCAGCAACAACAGCGGAATGACAGGCGAGGCCGTCAGACGGCTGTAGCGCAGCTCCGACAGGCCCATCAGGAACGACAGCGCGCCGATGGCCATGGCGCCCACGCCAATCCAATCCCATTGGCTTTGTTGTGGCGGCGCCGCATCGGGGCGGCGTGCAGCGCGTGTGCGCGGTTGATGGTGTTCGGGCGGCAGGAAGAACATCGCCATCCATGCCGCGCCGGCGAGCGCCAGTTCGATCCAGAAGATCACGCGCCACTCGCTGTATTCCAGCACCTCGGCGCAGATCCACGGTGCAATCGTGGTCAGCCCGAACAGGCCGACACTGAACATCAGCATCGGCGGAATGCGCTCGTCGGGCTCGGCCGTGAGTTGCACCAGAATGCGCGACGCCGAAAACAGGCCGCCCGCTCCCAGGCCCTGGATCGTCCGTCCGATGACGAGCTCGCCGATGTTGTTGGACTCGGCGCACACCACGCAGCCGATGGCGAACAGCACGATGCCCACCAGCGAATACATCCGGTAGCCCACGTGCGCGGCAATGCGGCCGATGGCGAGGTTGGCGACCACGGCCGCCACGGCATACGCTGTGACGGCGTACAGATACGCCTCTGGGCTCGCATGCACACCGCCTTGGATGTGCTGGCCCGCCACGGCGAACATCTGCGACGAGACAAAATCGAGTCCCGTGGACAGGCCCATCGCCAGCCCAAAAGCGTGGACGCGCGCCGAAGAAAAGTGGGGAAATGCCCGCAGCGACGCGGGTTTGAGGATTTGCAGCGACATGTGCCCGAGCATAAACTTGCCCGCCAGCCGGATAAACGGCCAACTCTAGGAACACTGTCCAGTCATGCGAACAATGGAGTGGAACGACTGGGAAACCTTCTGCCGCGTGGTGGAGGCCGGCAGCTTCACCGCCGCCGCCGAGGCGCTGGGCATCCCCAAATCGACCGCCAGCGCCGCCGTATCGCGGCTGGAAGCGGCGCTGGGCGTACGGCTCATGACCCGCACCACGCGCCAGTTGCGGTTGACCGAAGCGGGCTCGCACTTCTATGACGACATCGCGCCACTGTTCGAGCGCCTGCGCGAAGTGCACGCCGACACCACCGCCGCCAGCGAGACCGTGGCCGGTACGCTGCGCATCGCCGCACCGTACGAAGTCGGTGCGCAGCACCTGACCGAACCCGTATGCCGCACGCTCGAGAAATATCCGCATCTGCAAATTCAGGTGCATATCTCTTGGGAGCAGCCTGACCTGCTGGCCAGTGGCTACGACATTGTCTTCGTGATGGTCGATCAGGTGTTGCCGGATTCATCGCTCGTGGCGCGCCGTGTGGTGCTGATCCCGCGCGGCTTGTATGCGTCGCCGACCTTGCTGGCGGAACGCCCCCCGCTCAAGACGCCAGCAGACCTTGCCGGCTGGCCCTGCCTTTCGGGCCCTGATGACGCCAGCTGGGCCTTCCGCCCCGTCGGCGAGCCGACGGCTGAGCCGATCGAAGTCCCGATCCAGCCGCGCCTGCAGACCCTGAACGCCGAAATGCGCGCCCGCGCAGCCGTGCGCGGCTTGGGCGTGGCACGCATGGCGCGCTCCGTAGGCGACACGGAAGTCGCGGCCGGCAGGCTCGTGCGCGTGCTGCCCGATTTCGAGCTGACCGCGCTGCGCGTCTACGCGCTGATGCCAGCGCGCAAGCTGGTGCCGCGCAAGGTGCGCGTGTTCCTGGACGCGCTGGAGGCAGAGGGCGTTTCCGCCACACCGGCCCACGCCTAGCCGAAGACCGGCGCTGGATGTCACAATCGGCGCTTCCCTATTCGGATTGTGAGGACCGGCGGCCATGCGTCTGCGCCAGATTGAAGTTTTCCGCGCCGTGATGCTGGTCGGGACCGTCAGCGAGGCGGCGCGCATGCTGAACGTGTCGCAGCCCGTGGTGACGCGTGTGCTGCAGCACACCGAGCTGCAACTCGGCTTCCGCCTGTTTGACCGCACCAAGGGCCGCCTGCAGCCCACCGCGGAGGCGTTCGAGCTGTTCAGCGAAGTCGAGCGGCTGTATCAGGAGGTCGAGCGCGTGCGGCGCGTGTCGGCCAATCTGCGTCACAAGGGCGCCGGGCGCTTGCGCGTGGCGGCAACGCCCAGCCTGGCCCCAAGCATCCTCGCGCCTGCCGTGCGGCGTTTCTCGCAGCGTCACCCCGATACGCTGGTGCGCGTGTTCACGCACCACACCGCTGAAATCGTGCAGGGCCTGCTCTCGCAGGACATCGACGTCGGTTTTGCCTTTGCGCCGCCCGTGCATCCGGCCATCAGCACCACGCCGGTCGCCCAGGGCCGCATCCTCCTGGCCGCGCCGCGCGCCTGGGTGGGCGGCAAGACGGACGGCCGCGCGCTGCATAAGCTCGTTGCCGAGAAGCCGTTTATCGGACTGGAAGACCAGATCTCGCTTGGCTCGCTGGTCGGGCAGACGCTGGCGCGCGGCGGGCTGGCGCCGCAGTCGACGTTGGAAGTGCAGACCTATTCGTTGGCGCGTTCGCTGGTGGAGGAGTCGCTCGGCGTGACGATGCTCGATCAATTCACGGCCGCCACCGGCAGCATGGAGCGCATCGCGCTGTTCGCGCTGGAGCCCGCGCAGACATTCGATGTGCGGGCCATGCGTGCCGAGCATCATGCGCCGTCATCGTTGGCGGATAGCCTCGTGCAGTGCTTTGCCGAAGCCGCGCGTGCGTTGTCCGATGAACTTCCACAGCGCGTCGAGCCGACCGCATTTGTGCTCAAGCCCACCGAACCTGACAGCGACGCAGCAGACTAACCGGTTTCGCTGACCATTCCAGGAGACGGATCCATGCGTCGTATTGCAACTGCAGTGATGTTCGGGCTGGCGCTGGGCGCTGGCGCATTTAGCGGTATCGCCACCGCCCAGCAATCGCCGGTGCCCGGCATGTCGTCCGACGATCTGAACACCGCGCTCGACTTTGCCAAGGCCGGTCTCAACAAGGCCATCGATCAGGCGCGTGCGTATTCGGCGTTGCCGATCAAGGACCCGCACGACGTGCGCTACACGTGCGAAGGCGGCAAGACGCTGCTCGTGAAATACATGACGGTGGGCGACACCCCGCTGGCCGCCATGACGCTCAACGGCAAGACGCTGGTCTTTGCCAACGTGATGGCCGCTTCGGGTGCGCGCTATGCGTCGGGCCAGTATGTGTGGTGGACGAAGGGCCCCACCGGCTTCCTCGCCGACGAGACCCTGCCCGGCGGCCGCAATCAGCTCTACCGCGATTGCAGCGAAACCACCAGCGGCCGGCCTTAAATTTCCTGCAGATCGTGCCCGACGATGATCTCGCCCTTGAAGTGCGGGCGTACGGCATCGAGCCAGACTGAATCTTCCAGATACGGGTACCCGCCGGGCACGAAGTGCGACAGCACCAGCGTCTTCACCTTGGCCTCGGTGGCGATGCGGCCCACCTCTTCGGTGGAGGTGTGGCTCGCCAGCAGATGCTCGCGCAGCGTCTTGGCGTTCGGCTCGGTGGACAGCAGCTTGTCGAGCGAAGGCAGGTGCATCACCTCATGGACGAGCACATCGGCGCCGTACGCCAGGCGCACGAGATTTTCGCTCGGTGCCGTATCGCCGGAGATGACGATGGACCGGTCTGCCGAATCAAAACGAAACGCAAATGCCGGCGACACTGGCGGGTGCTTGACCAGCGCGCTCGTTACCTTCACGTTGGCGTCCTGCATCACCAGCCCGCCTTCGCTGATTTCGTGCGGATGAATCATCGGCGCCAGCGGCGGACGGCCCTCATCGGCAATGCGGGTGCGGATGTCGTAGTCGTACAGCTCCAGGAACTTGGTCGTCATGGCGGCCAGCGGGGGCGGGCCCCAGGCGTCAACGGGGCCGGTCAGGTCGGTGGCCCACGCCAGCAGCATCAACGTGCCGTAATCGGCGTTGTGGTCGGAGTGCTGATGCGTGAGGAAGACGTGGCGGATGTCCTTGAGCTTGAGGCCCGCCGTCACATACTGGCGTGCGACACCGTTGCCGCAATCGACCACGTACGACACGCCGTTGATGACGATCACCTGTGCCGGCGCCGAGCGATTCTTCTTGGGCGTGGGCCCGCCTGCCGTGCCCAGCAAGATCAAGCGCGTGCCCTTCTTGGGCGCATCGGCGGCCAGGGCATGCAGCGGCAAACCGGCGGACGCCGCACCCGCGGCCAGCGCGCCGGCCTGCTGCATCCAGCGGCGACGTTTGTTGTCGAAGGCGTGCATGCGGCCGTCTCCTCTCTGTTGTTGTATGGGCGTGGGCCTCAGCGCGGCAGCCCGCCCACCTTCATGCCGGGCTTGACGCCCTTGCGTGCAAACCAGCCCTTGTTCATTTCCAGCGCATAGCTGCCAGCCTTGGTGGGGCAGTGGTTGTCTTCGGTCTGCGGCTTCATCTCGGCAATGTCGGAGATGGTGCCGTCGTCGGTGATGAAGGCGATGGACAGCGGCAGGTCGGTGTTCTTCATCCAGAAGCAGTGGCCGGCGGATTCATCGAACACGAACAGCATGCCTGCGGTATCGGGCATGGTCTTGCGGAACATCAGACCGGTCTCGCGCGTTTGCGGGGTGGCCGCCACCTCGGCCTTGACCTTGTACATGCCGATGGTCAGGTCGACCACGGGCAGGCCGGTATTCGGGGCGGTGGGCGCGGCGGGTGTCTGGGCGAGGGCTCCGGTGGCGGCAACGGCCAGCGACAGAGCGGCAAAGAGGAGGGACAGGGTGGTCATGGCGCGAACGGATCAGAAAAGAAACGCTCCATGATCGGCACTCGGCCCGCCGCCGTCAATGAAACGGCGGCGGGCTGCGCGACGAAGTTGTTACCGCGTGTTGGTGCCCGCGGGAGGCTGACGTTCGAGGGCGACCGTCTTCGCGGCCACCTTTGGCGCATGCGCGGAGCGCGCCTTGTCGGCAGCCGGATCGGGCATCAGCGCCACATACCGCGCATCGGTGAGCGTGCGCAGGAATGCAACGATGTCGTCAATTTCGTCTTCCGTCAGCGCAGGCGTGGTGCCGGGGCGGCGGTTCATCGGCACGGCATTCACGTTGATGTTGCCCTGGTACTTGGCCGGCACATCGTTGAAGCGCTTGCCGCCGGGGTACCACTGCGCGGGGTCGGTGGAGCGTGTGGCATAGAAGGCCACCGTGTCGCGCAGGGTGCGGAACACGCCGTTGTGCATGAACGTCTGGCGCACCGCCACGTTGCGCAGGCCCGCCGTGCGGAAGTAGCCGCACCACTGATCGGGCTCCGGCCATTTGAGCGTGCGGGCGGTCTGGCACAGGCCGACGTCGAAGTGGCGTGCGTCCTTGTTGGCGGGCAGCAGCGGGTTGCGCGGCACGGCGATGGCGTCGTAGCCGAAATCCGTGAACAGCGAGCGCTCCGGCCGCGACGACGATTCCACCATCAGATGGCACGACGCACAGTTGCCTTTGTCCGGATTGCGGAACAGGGCGAGGCCGCGCATCTCTGCGGGCGAAAGCGGCGTGCGCTTGCGCAGGAAATCGTCGAAGCGGGAGGTGAACGGCGCCAGCTCGTCGCTCTGGAAATAGGCCTCCAGCGCCTTGCCCAGCACGCTGACCAGGCGTTCGGGCTCATGCACCGCATTGGCGCCGAACTGTTTTGCAAATGCCTCGCCAAGGTCGGTGCCGGCCACCTTGCGCTGCAGGTCGCGCGCTGAACGGTTGCCCATTTCGTCCGGGTTGAACAGCGGGCCGCGAATCTGTTCCGGGATGGAGTCTGCGCGGCCATCGGCAAAGAAGCCGCCGAACGGCGACGGGAAGCTGGCGTCGTCGTCCTGGAAGAAATAGCGATGCGGGATGTAGCGCAGATACAGCAGCGAGGGCGCATTGCGTGCCGCCACGTGCCCGGGGCGGCTGCCGGCCGGCACGCCGATGCGTAGCGCCTCGCCCTTCAGCGTCGGCGCGAACGCGCGGCCGGGGTCATGGCACGCCGCGCACGACGTGCCTTGCGGTTCCGACAGGCGCGGGTCGAAAAACACCCGTTTGCCGAGCGCCACGAGGTTCGGGTCCGGCTTGAACGCGGTCGACTCGGCAGGCGGCGGCACGGCGTCCAGCCTGGGCGTCAAGCCGATCGATTCAGCTGCCGCCGCACCCGAGCAGAGTGCGGCGGCAATCCACAGCGCGGTGCGCAGGTGCTTCAAGGTGCGACGAAGCCTGTCTTGTCGCACACCAGGCTCGTGCCGTTCTGCGTGCACGTTGTCAGCAGCTTGCCGGCTACGGTGTAGGCCTTGAACAACCAGCCCTTGGCGGGCGCGGGCTGGCGGTCCATCACCATGAAGCCGAACGAGTTGTTGTGCGAGATGCTGCCAACGGTCACACCCGAAGCCGGGCTGATAGCCGGGAACGGATCGGGCAGGGCCACGTCGAGCGAATCGCCGGCGTTGCCGGCAACGATGGTCGCGGGGTGGTTGCTGGTGAAGTTGATGGCCTGGAAGTCATGCACGTGGCCGTGCAGCGCGACCTGCACGCCGGGCGGGTAATACGCCGTGGCGTTCAGGCTGTTCATGACCGACAGCAGCGCCGCATTGCCGCCCAGCGGCGTGCTGCCCGCGATGGGCACGAAGCCCAGGATCGGATGGTGGTTCGTGAAGATCGACATCACGCCCGGCTTGGCGGCCAGCGTGCCCACCGTGCTGAACTGCTTCTGGTAGGTCTGGAACCACGGGTCCGTCGTCGCCAATGCCGTCGTGCCGGCCTTGGCCGAATCGAACACGATGACCTGCGTGTCGCTGCCGATGGCGACGGCGTACGGGTCCGACGCGTTAGCAGCGGTGTCGTTGGCCGGGTCGTCGCACGAGCGGGCGGTGGAGTACGGACGTGGATCCAGGAAGCGGTACCAGCCTTGGCCGGCGCGCGCGCATTCCTCGTGGTTGCCGCGGACCAGCACCCACGGGGCCGCAGCCATCAGCGGAGCGGCGGGCTGGAACAGGTCGGCCTGCCACGTATCCCAGCCGTATCCCCAGGGGCTGCCCTGGCAGCCGGCCACGTCAGGCGGGCAGGCGTTTTCGCGGTAGTGGTAGTCGCCCACGTGCAGGACGAGGTCCGGGTTCATCTTGGCGGCCGTGGCAGCAGCGCTCGCAAACGGCCACGACAGCGAGTCGTTACACGACTGGAACGTGTTGCTCGACTTTTTCATGCGGCAGCCGGTGTCCGCCAGGATCACCACGCGCTGCGGATTGGCCTTGGGCAGCGGCAGCACGCGCGAGCCGATCGACGCGGCCTTGGCCGTGGAGGCCACGGTGGCTTCGCAGGCATTCACAGGGAACGACGAGGCTTTCGAATCGCTGGCGGCGCTGGCCGTGGTGCGCTGCGCCGGCGTGCCGGCCGCCACACGCAGCGTCATGCGCGTGGAGGTGCCGTCCACCGTCAGCAGCGGGCAGACCGAGCTGTCGACGGGCGAGGCGCTGTTCGTATAGCTCGTGACGGCGCGTACGACAGCCTGGTTGCTGTCGCCGATCTCCACCCATGCGGCCTGAATGTTGGCGTCAGCCGTGGCCGCATCCGACGGCGTGGCCGTCGATACCGGCGTCGAATCGGACGACGAGCCACCGCAGCCTGCAATCACAGCGGCAGCGGCCAGCGCGGCAAGAGAGAGCATCGTGAACACGGTGCGTTTTCGTCGCACCGGAGCGAACATCGATCGGAATTCCATTGCGCCATCCCTGTTTCTTGTTGTGAGGAGTGGGCAAGGTACTCAAGCTTGATGGCGCTATTTTGACAGCAGGCGAGGGCGAAAAAAAAAGCAGATGCATAAGCACCTGCTTTTTCTGTATCGGCCGAGCCACGCGGGCCCGGCAGAAACACAAGCTTATTGCTTGGCGGCGTCAGCAGCCGGAGCCGAAGCGTCAGCAGCCTTCTTGGCAGCCTTCTTGTGGTGGTGCTTCTTGGCCTTCTTGGCCTTCGGGGCAGCCTTTTCAGCAGCCGGAGCAGCAGCTGCGTCAGCAGCCGGAGCGGAGGCTTGGGCGAACACACCGGTGGCGAACAGGCCGGCGATCAGGGCAGCGATCAGCTTCTTCATGGTGAATCCTTTTATAGATCAGTGAGTTAACCAACGACCCGCTAAATGAGTCATCTGCAATAACGCAGCCCGTTACAGGCGCGTTGACATGTCGCGTTGAATTTTTTGTGAGGTGGGGCAAAAGCTTCGGTGCCCTGATCCGCCATGTGGCGCATGTTGCGCTGCGCAAGAAAGATGCCCAGTGCCCGGTGTGCCGCGGCAGCATTTCGGACCGGTCTGATTGGATGACGGCGCCCGCGCCTTGAAACTGCGAGCCGATTTTGCCCAAGGCCCACCGTGTCTATTCCGCCGACGTCCCTCCGCCCCACAGGGGCCGCCCAGCCCACCAAGCCTGCTCACTTCCGGCGCCGCGATTTTGTCCTCGGCTGCGGTACGTTGCTTCTGCTCGGCGCGGTGCCTGGCTTCCGTCCGCCTTCGCATGGCGATTCCGCTCTCGACGATTTCATGCTCGTGTCGCAGACGCTCTGCGGCGCTCCGCTGGACCGCCAGGCCGGTCTAGCCTGTTTCAGCCATTTGCACCAGGCTGGCGATCGCTTTGCCGAACACATCCAGACGCTTGCATGGCTGGTCCGGCGCAATCCTGGCCTGGACGGCGTGGGCCTTATGCGTTTGCTCGACGCCGACAACGCGTTCGACCTGCGCGCCGCGTTGGCCCGACTGGCGGATGCCTGGAATGCCCGGCTGGGAGCGGACCCCGGATCGATCGATGCCCGAGCCCGGATCGGCCGGGCTTCCGACGCCTGTCTGCCCGCCAGTTGACAGCAGCGCCGCCAAGTGCAGGAGTATGGCGGATGGTGAAATTTTCCGGCATAATGCGAAATTCACTCTTGTGTCTTATATAAGAGTTGCGGCCTGCGCGGGATGTGAGATTTGTGCGGTGCATCGTGAGCGCGTCATCGTAGGCCGTTAGAATCGCCAGTTCATTGCAGTGCGCCACGCCGGCCAACCCGAGAGCGGCGCGCTGTGCTGTCAACCCCCACCGTCCACCCGCTACCTGCGGTCTGCACTGGAGTCGTCCATGTATCAACACATCAAGGTCCCGGCCGGCGAGAAGATCACCGTCAACCAAGACTTCTCCCTCAACGTTCCGAACAACCCGATCATTCCGTACATCGAAGGTGACGGCACCGGCTTCGACATCACCCCGGTGATGATCAAGGTGGTCGACGCGGCGGTTGAGAAGGCTTACAAGGGCGAGCGCAAGATTTCCTGGATGGAAATCTACGCCGGCGAGAAGTCGACCAAGGTGTACGGCCCGGACGTGTGGCTGCCGGAAGAGACCCTGCAAGTCCTGAAGGACTACGTGGTGTCCATCAAGGGCCCGCTGACGACGCCGGTGGGCGGCGGCATCCGTTCGCTGAACGTGGCGCTGCGCCAGGAGCTGGACCTCTACGTCTGCCTGCGCCCGGTGCGCTACTTCAAGGGCGTGCCTTCGCCGGTCAAAGAGCCGGAGAAGACCGACATGGTCATCTTCCGTGAGAACTCGGAAGACATCTACGCCGGTATCGAATTCGAAGCCCAGAGCGACAAGGCCAAGAAGCTGATCAAGATTCTGCAAGACGAATTCGGCGTGAAGAAGATTCGCTTCCCGGAAACGTCGGGCATCGGCGTGAAGCCGGTTTCGCGCGAAGGCACGGAGCGTCTGGTGCGCAAGGCCATCCAGTATGCGATCGACAACGACAAGCCGTCGGTCACGATCGTGCACAAGGGCAACATCATGAAGTTCACGGAAGGTGGTTTCCGTGACTGGGCCTACGCGCTGGCACAGAAGGAATTCGGCGCCGAACTGATCGACGGCGGCCCGTGGTGCAAGTTCAAGAACCCGAAGACGGGCAAGGAAATCATCGTCAAGGACGCGATTGCCGACGCCTTCCTGCAGCAGATCCTGCTGCGTCCGGCCGAGTACTCGGTGGTGGCAACGCTGAACCTGAACGGCGACTACATCTCCGACGCCCTGGCTGCACAAGTTGGCGGTATCGGTATCGCCCCGGGTGCCAACCTGTCGGATTCGGTGGCGATGTTCGAAGCCACCCACGGCACGGCTCCCAAGTACGCAGGCAAGGACTACGTGAACCCGGGTTCGGAAATCCTGTCGGCTGAAATGATGCTGCGTCACATGGGCTGGACGGAAGCCGCTGACCTGATCATCTCGTCGATCGAGAAGTCGATCCTGTCGAAGAAGGTCACGTATGACTTCGCCCGTCTGCTGGAAGGCGCGACCCAAGTGTCGTGCTCGGGCTTCGGTCAAGTGATGATCGACAATATGTAAGCACGCGCTTCGCGGCTTCGGCCGTGATGCTAAGGAAAACCCCGGCAGCTTCGGCTGGCCGGGGTTTTTTTATTTCGCGCCGCCAACGGCCATCCGCAGACGCTCGCAGTTCTGGCCGCGTTCGCACGCGAAAAAAAGGGTGGGCGAGCGCCAACAAGCCCCAACGCCGGTGCTGCAACAACGGCGCTGCGGGCCCGTGCGCCGGGCCTCGCCCATTGCTCAGCAGGGGTGTTCGGGTTGCTCTGGCGAGTCCGCCGTGCTCGTTGCGGAATGCTCGGGGGCTGCGGCGCGCGGGGACAGGGCACGCAAAAACTCACGCGCAGCGCCAACGCCTTTCTGATATTCGGTAAGCGAATCGCCAGCCGGGGAATCGGCGGATTTGGTGATCGAACGGGTCACGGCATTCCTTTTCATCTGATGAACGGAACCGCGCCCAACCCTTGGTGGAGGGGTGGGCGAGCACAGGCAAGGTGGAAAACCGAGGTACAGCGATCGGCACGGCCGAAGCCGTTCAAGCCTGGCTCGCCCTAGGAGGAAGACGAAGCCAAGCCATAGTGTTTGAGGACAAGCACCTATGCTCGGCGCTTGCCCGCTATACCCGAGGTTTCCACACCTCGATCGCTTTCTCTATGGCACTGAAAGCGATGGCGCGAGTGTACCGATGGCCGCTTCGTCTGAGCAGGGGCGAAACTATAAATCAGAATTTGCCTAGGGGATGCGCATGCGCGGCGCGGATGCTGTTTCTCGCCGCTGCGCGTTCGGATGGTGCCTCAGTGCGGCAACCGCGTTGTGCCGGGCGATTGTGGCCCAGGCGAGCGCCCGCGCAATGCATCGCGCAGTCGCCGCACACCGCGCCACAGTTTGGGCAGCAGCCACACCGATACCAACAGCAGCAGCGCCAGCACCACCAGAAACGCAATCGGCAGGAAGAACGCCATCAACAAACCGCCGCTGGCAGCCACGTCTTCACTGAACGACGCCACCCAGTTCGAAAACGGCTCCGGCGACGTGTTGATCAGTGCGCGCGTGCCGGCCTTTGTGGCATGCGCGGTGCCGGCCAGCGTCCCGCCAATCAAGCCTGCGGCCACCATCCATTGCGGATCGAGCTGCCCGAACGCGGCGGCGGCCAGAATCGCACCCGCAGGCACGCGGATGAAGGTCTGGATGCCATCCCACACCGAATCGAAACCGGGAATCTTGTCGGCCAGGAATTCCGCCACCGCCAGCACACCGGCCAGGCCGATCACCCACCACGATTCCAGCATCTGCAGGCCGGGCGGCAAATGTAGCCAACCCGTGCGGCCCAGGACGCCCGCAGCAAATACGGCCAAGTAGAGGCGAAATCCGCTGGTCCAGGAGAGTCCGGCTGCCAGCGCGGCGGTTTCCAGCATGAGGTTCCTTGGGAGCGAAGAAGGGGCGGGCGAACGGTCAATCGATATTGCAGTGTAGTGCGCGCTCGCCTGCGCCGCGGCCTAAAGCAGCGATTTGCCCTGCGACAGGATCTTGTCGCAAGCGTGCCGGGTGATCTGCGATCTGAGGCTGCCCAGGTCGAATGTGTTGCCATCTGAGCCGGTGAGGATGCCATTTGTGCCCTCGATGGAACCCGGATTGCCCGAAACGGCGTGTTGCGCGCGGTGCACCGCCGTCTTTGTCCTGCGCCCGGGCAACAAAAAACCCGGCATGTCGCCGGGTTTTTTGCATTTGCGCACCCTCGCCATGCGGCAAGGTGCCGCACAACGCCCATCAGGCAGCCTGGATGTTGGTGGCCTGCTTGCCCTTCGGGCCTTGCGTCACTTCAAACGAGACGCGCTGATTTTCCTTGAGCGTCTTGAAGCCAGCCATTTGGATGGCCGAGAAATGCGCGAACAGCTCCTCGCCGCCTTCGTCAGGCGAGATGAAACCGAAACCCTTGGCGTCGTTAAACCATTTGACCGTACCGAGTGCCATGAAAACCCCTCCGTTAAATCACAAGTCAGAGCCGGGAGGGTATGCCTGTCGGGGCAGTGCAGAGCGGTACCGCGCAGTCATCGCCCGGCCGCCGGCCTGCGAGGCACGACGAATGGCGCGGGTGGAACCGCGCCGCAAGCGATCGGTCTTCTTGTGGCAAACACCACAGCCTGAAGCGGTTGTCGATCTGTTGTCGACTGGTGTGAGGCCTCCCGGGCTCACCATTCATGCGGCTCGCTGCCAACGGTTTGCGGGGCAGTAGGGCGCACATGTTGAATTCGATTGTTCGAGGAATGCAACAGACTGTCAAGGCCACAATAGGTGGGTCTGTGGCGAAAAACGGTCAGTTTCTGAAGAAGATTTGCTCGAAATCGAGTCGGTCGCCCCAAAGTACACAAAACGGCTGCCGTTTCAGGCCCGGACCTTGCGCCCGCTCCAGTCAGCCTGCAGGCGGTAAAACCCTTCGCGCCCGAGGGCTGATCGACGCACGCGGCATCGGGCAAACCGTTTGTAGACCTTGAAGTCGGCGTTATTTCCCCAAATTGCGAACTCGAAAGGAGTGGTTAGAATAAGACCATGGCAATCCGGCAAGCGACCACTCCACAACACGATGCAGGCACCGTCCTGGAGCGGAAAGAGCAAGCGCTCAAACCGCCCGCGATGTACAAGGTGCTGCTGCTCAACGACGACTACACCCCGATGGAATTCGTCGTGATGATTCTTCAGCAATACTTCAGCAAAGACCGGGAGACTGCCACACAGATCATGCTGACTGTGCATCGGGAAGGTAAGGGCGTGTGCGGTATCTACACTCGAGATATCGCCGCGACGAAAGTGGAATTGGTATCAACCCATGCACGGCAAGCGGGCCACCCGTTGCAGTGTGTGATGGAGGAAGCATGATCGCGCAAGAACTGGAAGTCAGCCTGCACATGGCGTTTGTCGAAGCCCGTCAGGCTCGCCACGAATTCATTACGGTGGAGCACCTGCTGCTTGCGCTGCTGGACAATCCGACCGCTGCGGAGGTGCTGCGCGCCTGCGCCGCCAATATCGAAGATCTCCGCACGCATCTGAAGAACTTCATCGCTGACAACACGCCCGTCGTGCCCGGCACGGACGAGGTCGACACGCAGCCGACGCTCGGCTTCCAGCGTGTGATCCAGCGCGCCATCATGCATGTGCAATCGACCTCCAACGGTAAGAAGGAAGTCACGGGGGCGAATGTGCTGGTGGCCATCTTCGGCGAGAAGGATTCGCACGCGGTGTACTACCTCCAGCAACAGGGCGTGACCCGGCTGGACGTCGTCAACTTCATCAGCCACGGCATCCGCAAGGATCAGGCTGAGCCCGCCAAGCAAGGCGAGGGCAACCCCGAAGGCGAAGGCGGCGACGGCAAGGAAAGCCCGCTCGAGCAGTTCACCCAGAACCTGAACGCGCTGGCCAAGGCTGGCAAGATCGATCCGCTGATCGGGCGCGAGCAGGAAGTCGAGCGCGTGGTGCAGGTTCTGTGCCGCCGCCGCAAGAACAATCCGCTGCTGGTGGGCGAGGCCGGTGTCGGCAAGACGGCCATCGCCGAGGGCCTGGCATGGCGCATCACCAAGGGCGAAGTGCCGGACATCCTCGCGAAGTCCGTCGTCTATTCGCTCGACATGGGCGCGCTGCTGGCCGGCACCAAGTACCGTGGCGACTTTGAACAACGCCTGAAGGGCGTGCTGAAGTCGCTCAAGGACAACCCGAACGCGATCCTGTTCATCGACGAAATCCATACGCTGATCGGCGCGGGCGCCGCTTCGGGCGGCACGCTGGACGCCAGCAATCTGCTCAAGCCGGCGCTGTCGTCGGGCGCGCTCAAATGCATCGGGGCGACGACGTTCACGGAATACCGCGGCATCTTTGAGAAGGACGCAGCACTGTCCCGCCGCTTCCAGAAGATCGACGTGGTGGAGCCGACGGTCGATCAGACCGTGCAGATTCTGCGTGGCCTGAAGTCGCGCTTTGAAGAACACCATGGCGTCAAGTACGCATCGTCGGCGCTGACCGCCGCGGCTGAATTGTCGGCGCGCTTCATCACCGATCGTCACCTGCCGGACAAGGCCATTGACGTGATCGACGAAGCCGGTGCAGCGCAGCGCATCCTGCCGAAGTCGAAGCAGAAGAAGACGATCGGCAAGGGCGAGATCGAGGACATCGTCTCGCGCATCGCCCGTGTCCCGCCGCAAAGCGTGTCGCAGGACGATCGCAGCAAGCTGCAGACGCTGGAGCGCGACCTGAAGTCGGTCGTGTTCGGGCAGGATCCTGCCATCGATGCGTTGGCTTCGGCCATCAAGATGTCGCGTGCCGGCCTGGGCAAGACGGATAAGCCGATCGGCTCGTTCCTGTTCAGCGGCCCGACGGGCGTGGGCAAGACGGAAGTCGCCAAGCAGCTCGCGTTCATCCTCGGCATCGAGCTGATCCGCTTCGACATGTCGGAGTACATGGAGCGCCATGCGGTGAGCCGGCTGATCGGCGCGCCTCCGGGCTACGTGGGCTTCGACCAAGGCGGTCTGCTGACGGAAGCCGTGACCAAGAAGCCGCACTGCGTGCTGCTGCTGGACGAGATCGAGAAGGCGCACCCGGACATCTTCAACATCCTGCTGCAGGTGATGGACCACGGCGCGCTGACGGACAACAACGGCCGCAAGGCGGATTTCCGCAACGTGATCATCATCATGACGACCAATGCGGGTGCCGAGACGATGAACAAGGCAACGATCGGTTTCACCACGGCGCGCGAACAGGGCGACGAGATGGCCGACATCAAGCGCATGTTCACGCCGGAGTTCCGCAACCGTCTGGACGCAACCATCAGCTTCCGCTCGCTGGATGAGGAAATCATCATGCGCGTGGTCGACAAGTTCCTCATGCAGCTGGAAGAGCAACTGCACGAGAAGAAGGTGGATGCCATCTTCACCGAGAAGCTGCGTCGCTTCCTGGCGAAGAAGGGCTTCGACCCGCTGATGGGCGCGCGCCCGATGCAGCGTTTGATTCAGGATCTGATCCGCAAGGCACTGGCCGACGAACTGCTGTTCGGCAAGCTGGTGAATGGCGGAAAGGTGGTCGTGGATCTGGACGATGCGGATGCGGTGAAGCTGGAGTTCTCCGAGAACGAAGCGCCGCCGGCACCTGCCCAGGAAGAAGCGGAAGCTTGACGCGCTTGTCGCACCAAACAAAAGGCCCGGACGTCCCGGGCCTTTTTTCTTATGCGTAGGCGATGTTGTCAGTGGCGCCCGGTGCTGCCGAAACCACCGGCACCGCGCTCGCTCTCGGCAAAGTCGTCGACGATGTTCAGCTCGGCTTGCACGACCGGCACGATCACCAGTTGTGCAAGACGCTCCATCGGATTGAGCACGAATGCCGTGCTGCCACGGTTCCACGTGCTGACCATGAGTTGGCCCTGGTAATCCGAATCGATCAGGCCGACCAGGTTGCCCAGCACGATGCCATGTTTGTGGCCCATGCCCGAGCGCGGCAGGATCAGCGCGGCATAGCCCGGATCGGCCAGGTGGATGGCCATGCCGGTCGGGACCAGATGCGTGGTGCCGGGCTCGATGGTGAGCGGGGCGTCGATGCAGGCGCGCAGGTCCAGCCCCGCGCTGCCGGTGGTGGCGTACTGAGGGAGCTGTTCGTGCAGGCGGGCGTCGAGGATCTTGACGTCGAGTTTCATGCGGGGCTGGCCGAAGAGGTTGCAGAAGCCGGAGATGGTAGCGCAAACGCCTCGGCCAGCAGCTCGTAGGAGCGCAGGCGCGCCTTGTAGCTTGGCGCGACGGTTAGCACGATCAGTTCATCGGCGACAAAGCGTTCTTTGAGCGCATGCATCTGCTCGGCGACGGATTCCGGCGTGCCGATGATGCTGCGCGGGCGCTCGCGCATGACGATGGCTTGGTCGCGCTCGGTGTAGACGTGGGCTTCGCCTTGTTCGACGGTGGGGATCGGGCCATTCACGCCAAGCGCCATTTGCACACGGCGCAGATCAATCGCAGCCTCGTAGCGGCGCGCCTCGGCTTCGGTGTCGGTGGCGATGACAAAGATGGCGGCGGCGCTATACGGGCGTGCATCGTAGCCGGGTTCGAAATCGGTGCGGTACTGCTGCGCAACGATGTGCCCGACGTGCGGATTGATGAAGTGCGCGAACGCGAAACGGATGCCCAGGCGAGCTGCGAGCGCGCCGCCGAAATCGCTGGAGCCGAGCACCCACAGTTCGGGTCGGGTATCGATCTCGGGCTGCAGGATGACGCCATAGGCGGGGTGATCCGGCGGCAGCGTGCCCGTCAGGTGCCAGATCAGTTCCTGCACCTGCTGCGGGAAGATGTCGCCGCGGTTGTAGTCACCCATGGCTACGGCCTGCGCGGTACGCATGTCGCCGCCCGGTGCGCGGCCGACGCCCAGGTCGATGCGGTTCGGAAACAGCGCCTCCAGCAGGCGGAACTGCTCGGCCAACTTGAACGGGCTGTAGTACGGCAGCATCACACCGCCGGAGCCGACGCGCAGGTGCTTCGTGGCGCTTGCCACGCGGGCGATCATCACTTCCGGCGCAGGGTTGCTGACGCCGCGCAGGCCGTGGTGTTCTGCGCACCAGTAGCGCGTGTAGCCGAGCGCATCCGTCAGTTGCGCCAGGTCGACCGTCGCGGCGATGGCATCGCGCGCGCTGTGGCCGTAGATGACGGGGCTTTGGTCCAGGACCGATAGACGAATCGGTGCGGGGCTCATGACCGTGCTCCGTGCACGCGGTCGGCGATGGCTGCGACGATCTGGCGCGCGAGCGTCAGCTTGTCGGCACGCGGCAGGCGCGTGATCCCCTTTGCATCGAAGAGCGCCACTTCGTTGTCGTCGCGGCCGAAAGTCTGGTGGCCGAGATTGCCGACCAGCAACGGGATGCCTTTTTTCTGACGCTTGGCCTCGCCGAACTCCTCCAGGCGTTCGGTTTCTGCTGCAAAGCCGACGCAGAACGGCGCATTCGCACGACGTGCCACGGCGGCCAGGATGTCCGGGTTTTGCGTGAACGTAAGTGTCGGTACGTCGGAATCGCTCTGCTTCTTGAGCTTCTGCTCCGCGGCTTGGGCCACGCGCCAATCCGCCACGGCGGCCACGGCAATGAAGATGTCGTTCTTCGTGGTGTCCAGTTCGCGCATGACGGCATCGTGCATCTGCTGGGCGGTCTGCACATCGATGCGCAATACGCCCGCAGGCGTTTCCTGATGGCACGGCCCAGCGACGAGCGTGACTTCGGCACCGGCCTGCGATGCCGCCCGCGCCAAGGCAAAGCCCATCTTGCCGCTGGACAGGTTCGTGATGCCGCGCACCGGGTCGATTGGCTCGAAGGTCGGGCCCGCCGTCAACAGCAGGCGGTGGCCGCGCAGCAGCTTGGGCTGGAAGAAGCCGATGAGTTGCTCGACGATGTCTTCCGGCTCGAGCATGCGGCCGTCGCCGACTTCGCCGCAGGCCTGGTCGCCGGCATCGGGGCCGAGCAGGGTGACGTCGTCGGCGCGCAGTTGGGCGGCATTGCGTTGTGTGGCTGGTGCGGCCCACATCTGCCGGTTCATCGCGGGCGCCACGAGCAGGGGGCAATCACGTGCGATGCATAGCGTAGAGAGCAGATCGTCTGCCATGCCATGCGCGAGCTTGGCCAGAAAGTCGGTGGACGCCGGCGCGATGACGATGGCATCGGCCTCGCGCGACAGGTCGATGTGCGGCATGTTGTTGCCAATGCGGCCATCCCACTGCGACGTAAAGACCGGGCGGCCGGAAAGCGCCTGCATCGTCACCGGTGTGATGAAGTGCGCGGCGGCCTCGGTCATCACGACCTGCACGGTCGCGCCGGCCTTGGTCAACAGCCGCACCAGCTCGGCGGACTTGTAGCACGCGATGCCGCCGGTCAGGCCGAGGACGAAATGTTTGCCTTGCAGTTCCATAACAACCCGCTTGGGAATCCGATTGACTCAATATGCGTGGGCAGGATACAACCCGGTGCCCGGGCTTCCTGCTGAACAGTGGCGATGATACCGGCTTGCCCTACGGCGCGTGTGGCGCCACGGTTTTTCGTCAAATGCGTATTCCCGATATGGTTTTCGGTCGTTCGACAGTTCGCGGTGTCCTCGCCTGGATTGGCGGTTGCGCCATTGTTGCAATGGTGTTCAGTGCCGTGCTCGTCTGCGGGGCCAAAAGTTGGTTGCGCGAGGAGCCGAGGCTTGCACACGCCGACGTGATCGTCGTGCTGGGCGGCGAATCGGGTCAGCGGGTAATTGGCGCGGCCGAGCTGTACCACGCAGGCGCGGCGCCCCGCGTGTTCGTGAGCGGGCAGGGCGATTGCCTGCTGATCGAACGTCGCTTGGTGATGGCGGGTGTGCCCGCAGAGCGCATCGGCCACGAATGTGTGTCAGGCAGCACGATGGAAAATGCGCGGATGACACGCCAGACGCTAGCGGGCCAGCAGGTGCAAAGCGCAATACTGGTCACGAGCTGGTATCACACCGGTCGGGCGCTGGCCGTGTTTCGCAAGGAGTGGCCGGAAATCACGTGGGGTGCGCAGGGCGTATTCCCGGGCGACACGCTGGCCAAGTCGGTGCCGGTCTACGAAGCCGGCTCGATTCTTGCCGAGTACGTAAAGCGGGCGTGGTACGCCGTGCGCTACTGAACCCGGGCCTTACTCAGCGCGCACGGGCCGGGCATCGGCGGCCAAGTCGCCCAGCGAGGGCGGATCGCGTCGCGCTGGTAGAAATCCCGCAACCAGTCGCGCAGCGCGCTGCTGGCGTGGAGATGCGCCGAGATGCCGCCGAAGACGGCGAGCTTCGGGGGGGTGACCTTCTGCGCGATGCCGCCGGCCGGGCCGGTGCGCAGCGCTCAGAACGCCGCATCGAGGCGGATGACCGGCGCGGCAACCATCGATGTACCTTGCCCGGCGCCTCGCCGCTCAGATGGACCAGCGCGTCCTGTTCGTGGCGATGCGCGGGCCGGCCTCATCGAGGCACAGCACCGCTTCGCCGTTCCAATGCTGGAGGTCTGACACGGCAGTCTTAGCGACGCACGCGCCGCAATTCGTCGACGATCAGCAGCACCGCACCGATGGTGATGCCGCAGTCCGCCACGTTGAAGGCCGGCCAGTGGTAGTTGTGCAGGTAGAAGTCGAGAAAGTCGACCACGTGGCCGTAGATGACGCGGTCGATCACGTTGCCCAGCGCGCCGCCCAGAATCAGCGCCAGCGCGAAGCAGAACATCTTCTGCCCGCTGTGCCGCTTGAGCAGCCACACGATGAACAGCGCCGCCGCCACGCCCAGCCCCGTGAAGAACCAGCGCTGCCAGCCCCCCGCCGCGGCCAGGAACGAAAACGCCGCTCCCTTGTTATAGGCGAGCACCAGGTTGAAGAAGCCGGTGATCGGCCGCGACTCGCCGTACGTGAAGGTTTTGAGGACGGCGATCTTGGTCAACTGGTCCAGCAGGATCCAGATGACGGCCAGGCCCAGCCAGGGGCCCACGCCATGACCGCCGCTGCTCTTCTTCATCCCGATCGATTTGCTCTTGCCGTTGTTGCGAGTGGCCATCAGGCAGCGCTCCGTTGTTCGCCGGCGCCGAACAGGTTGTCGGTGCAGCGCTTGCAGAGGGTCGGGTGGGCGTGGTCGTGGCCGACGTCGGCGCGGTAGTGCCAGCAGCGCTCGCACTTGGCGTGCGGCGACGGCACCACGGTGATGAGCAGATCGCCGCCTTCCGGCGCGCGTTCCAGCTTGGCCGCCGACGTGATCAGCACGAAGCGCAGATCGTCGCCGAGGCTGGCCAGCGCGTCATGCACCGATTCGCCCGCCGACACCGTCACTTCGGCCTGCAGCGACGAGCCGATCTTGCCATCGATGCGTAGCGCTTCCAGTTGCTTGGTCACTTCTCCGCGCACGTTGCGGATGGCGGCCCACTTCTCCAGCAGGGCGCTGGCGCCTTGCGGCACTGGAGCGTTGTAATACGTGCTGGTGAAGATGGTGTCGGTGTGCTCGGTGCCGTGTGCGAAGACCTGCCATGCCTCTTCGGCCGTGAACGACAGGAACGGCGCCATCCAGTGCAGCATGGCCTGGGTGATGTGATACAGCGCGTTCTGTGCCGAGCGGCGCGCCACGGAATCGGGCGCCGTGGTGTACAGGCGGTCCTTCAGCACGTCGAGGTAGAAGCCGCCCAGGTCTTCCGAGCAGAACGTCTGCAGCTTGGCGACCACCGGGTGGAACTCGTACACGTCGTAGTGCGAAAGAACTTCCTTTTGCAGCGAATCCGTCAACGCCACGGCATAGCGGTCGATTTCCAGCCATTGCTCGGTCGGCAGGGCGTGCTTGGCGTGGTCGTAATCGGTCAGGTTGGCGAGCAGGAAGCGCAGCGTGTTGCGGATGCGGCGATAGCCTTCCACCACGCGCTTCAGGATCTCATCCGAGATGGCCAGTTCGCCCGAGTAGTCGGTCGAGGCCACCCACAGGCGGATGATCTCGGCGCCCATCTTGTTGGCGATTTCCTGCGGCGCGATCGTGTTGCCGATCGACTTGGACATCTTCCGGCCTTCGCCGTCGACCGTGAAGCCGTGCGTGAGCAGGCCCTTGTATGGCGGCTTGCCGTACAGCATCGAAGCCGTCAGCAGCGACGAATGGAACCAGCCGCGGTGCTGGTCGGAACCTTCCAAGTACAGATCAGCCAAGCGGCCGTCCGGCAAGTCGGCCGATGCATCGTACAGATCCGCCGCATGCGAGCCACGGATGACGTGCCAGTGCGTCGTGCCCGAGTCGAACCACACGTCGAGCGTGTCGCGATTCTTCTCGTACATGTCAGCCTCGTCGCCGAGCAGCTCCCGCGGGTCGAGCGTCTGCCAGGCTTCGATGCCGCTTTGTTCGATGCGCTGGGCCACCTGCTCCAGCAGTTCGGGCGTACGCGGGTGCAGCGCGCCGGTTTCCTTGTGCACGAAGAAGGCCATCGGCACACCCCATTGGCGCTGCCGCGAGAGCGTCCAGTCCGGGCGGTTGGCAATCATATTGTGAAGGCGCTGCTTGCCCCACGACGGGTAGAACGCGGTGGCATCGATGCCTGCCAGCGCCGTTTCACGCAGCGTGCTGTTGCCGTCGTTAGGCTGCACGTCCATCCCCGCAAACCACTGCGACGTGGCGCGATAGATGATCGGCGTCTTGTGGCGCCAGCAGTGCATGTAGCTATGCGCGTACTTGTGCGCATCGAACAGGTTGCCCGATTCGCGCAGCACTTCGACGATCTTCGGGTTGGCATCCCAGATCATCTGGCCGCCGAACAGCGGCAGCGTCGACGCGTACACGCCGTTGCCCATCACCGGGTTGATGATTTCCGAGTCGGGCATGTTGTGGGCCTTGCACGACTGGAAGTCTTCCACGCCGTAGGCGGGCGCGGAGTGGACGATGCCGGTACCGGTGTCGATGGTCACGTAGTCGCCCAGATAGACCGGCGAGGTGCGATCGTACCCCGCGTCCATCTTGGCGAGCGGATGGTGGAAACGTACGCCCGACAGGGCTGCGCCTTCGCACGTGGCCAGGACGGTGCCTTCGAGCTTCCAGCTTTGCAGGCAGGCTTCGACGCGCTCCTTGGCAACGATCAGCAGCCCGCGCGCCGTGTCGACCAGCGCGTATTCGATTTCCGGGTGCAGGTTCAGCGCCTGGTTGGACGGAATCGTCCACGGCGTGGTGGTCCAGATCACGATCCAACCCGGCTTGGCCTTGAGCACATCGGCGCCGACGTGGAAGGCGCTCGCCAGCGCGTCGATGTCGGCGAACGGGAAGCCGACGTCGATCGACAGGTCGGTACGATCCGCATATTCGACTTCCGCTTCGGCCAATGCCGAGCCGCAGTCGAAGCACCAGTTGACCGGCTTCAGGCCGCGGAACACGTAGCCCTTTTCCAGGATCTTGCCCAGCGCACGCACTTCATCCGCTTCGTTGCGGAAGTTCATGGTCAGGTACGGATCGGCCCAGTCGCCCAGCACGCCCAGGCGTTCGAAATCCGCCTTCTGGCGAGCGATCTGGCCCGTGGCGTAGGCACGCGCTTTCTCTTGTACTTCCTTGACCGGCAGGCCCTTGCCGAACTGCTTTTCGATCTGGATTTCGATCGGCATGCCGTGGCAATCCCAGCCCGGCACATAGACGGCGTCCAGCCCGGTCAGGCCGCGCGCCTTGATCACCATGTCCTTGAGGATCTTGTTGACCGCATGGCCGATGTGCAGATCGCCGTTGGCATACGGCGGGCCGTCGTGAAGGATGAACTTCTTCGCGCCCTTCCGCGCGGCGCGGATCTTCTTGTAGAGCTGCTTGTCCTGCCATTGCTTGACCCACAGCGGTTCGCGCTTGGGCAGGTCGCCGCGCATGGGGAAGGGCGTGTCCAGCAGGTTGACCGGGTACTTGCTCTTCTCCGGCGTAGGCTTCTTGGAATCGGACATGGTGTGATGTGGGGCAGATTCAGGCAATTCGGGTGGGTGCAGGCGCGGCTGAGAGTGCAGGACGCGCGTGCGCAGCGTGTGGCTTCTGGGCGGCGAACGTGTCGGCCGCCTACTGAATTCGGTCGGTGGCGGAGGTGGCGAAGTCGCGCCGAAGCGTTGGAGACTCGCCGGCCGGCGGAACAGGCAGGCCGAAGAACTGCCGCGCGTGAACGCAGTCCTGCGCGATGGCGTCCTTGAGCGCATCGAGCGAATCGTAGCGAGCCTCGTCGCGCAGCTTCTTCATGAATTCCACGCGGACCAGCTTGCCGTAGACGCTGGCGTGGTAATCGAAGATATGCACTTCCAGCAGCACGCGGCCGGAGTCGTCCACCGTCGGGCGTACGCCAATGCTGGCGACGGCCGGCAGCGGTTTTTCGGCCAACCCGTGCACCTGCACGACAAAGATGCCGGCCACTGCCGGCTTGCGGTGCGAGATGCGCAGATTCAGCGTCGGGAAGCCGAGCGAACGGCCGAGCTTTTGCCCGTGCACCACGTGCCCGCTGATGGCGTAACCGTGACCGAGCAGGCGGCGGGCATGTTCGAGGTCGCCTGCGGCCAGCGCCTCGCGCACCGCCGAGCTGGAGATGCGGATGCCGGACTCCGACACCGAGCCCATCTGCTCGACCTCAAAGCCGAACTGCGCGCCGGCTGCCTGCAGGTAGGTGAAATCTCCGGCGCGCTTGGCGCCAAAGCGGAAGTCGTCGCCCACCAGCAGCCAGCGCGCGTGGAGACCATCCACCAGAACGTTGCGGACGAATTCGTCGGGCGTCTGCGCGGCGAAATGCGCGTTGAAATGCTCCACGACCACGCGGTCGACGCCCTGTCGGCGCAGGCTTTCCAGCTTGTCGCGCAGCAGGGCAATGCGGGTGGGCGCGCGGTCCGGCATGAAGAATTCGCGCGGATGCGGCTCGAACGTCATGACCGTCAGCGGCAATCCGCGTGCGTCGGCCGCCGCGCGTGCGCGGGCCAGCAGAGACTGGTGCCCGCGGTGCACGCCGTCGAAGTTGCCGATGGTCAACGCGCAGGGCGCGCGACTTTCGGCGTTGGGCAGGCCGCGAAAGACTTTCACGAGAAGCGTCGGTGGTCGAAGAAGGAAGAAGTGCTTTTTTGAACCGGATTGGCGCGGTACCTGGCCAAAATCCAGCAAAACGCACATTATATAAGGGATTGCCCCCTCCCCGGCGGGTCAAGGGAGGATGAAGCTGGGTGTTGCACAATCGTCCGAACGATGCGCCCGCGCGGTTCATGCTTGCGGCACAATCCGGTATCCAGTTTCTTGCCGACATCTCCTTGAACGCCTCGCTGCGCCTTTTCTTCGCCAAGTTCGGGCTTGCCAGCCGCGCGCCGCTTGAACTGGATGCCCGAGCCAAGCTGCTCGCTGCCGTGCATCGCGGGGCGCCCATGGGGATTGCCGCCTCGGTCGTCTTGCCTGCCTTGACGGTCGCCGCGTTCTGGGATGCCTCCAACCGACCGGGGCTGTTGGGCTGGTGCCTGATCATGCTGTGCCTGACGGCGTCGGGCCTGCGCTTCTATTTCGGCTATCGCTACGACCTGACCCGCATGACGTTGGCCGCGCACACCCGCAAGTGGTGGACGGGCATGCACGTCATGTCGGCGGTGGGCGGGGTGGCGTGGGGCTGCTCGGCGGGGCTGTATCTGATGTCGCCGTCGCTGGAGTTCAGCAGCCTGCTGATGATCGTGATCATCGGTGTGGCGGCGGCGGCGGTGTTGTCGCAAGCGCCGGTGCCGTCGAGCCTCCTGATCCTCGGAACGGGCATCGTGGCGCCGCACTTTTTGCTGGCCGAGCAGGCGTTTCCGGGGCACGGGCTGTATTTGCGCGGCGTGCTTCTGTTCTTTGCGGCGCTGCTGACCCGGCATGCCGTCAACATCCATAACACGCTGGTGCGCGAAATCCAGCTGGAGAACGAGAGCCGCCAGCTCGCGCGCCGCTACCAGGATGAAAAGCAGCGCGCGTTGTCGGCGTCGGAAGAAAAATCGCGCTTCCTGGCTGCGGCCAGCCACGACTTGCGTCAGCCGGTGCATGCAATTGTGCTGCTGGTGGAGGCGTTGCGGGCGCGCAATCAGTCGGAATCCTTGGCGCCGCTGGTGGAGCAACTCGCCTCGGGCGCCGCGACCATCGATCTGCTGTTCCGCTCGCTGCTGGACCTGTCCAAGCTGGAGAGCCGCAAGACCTCGCCGACGCTGGAGCCGGTGGATCTGGGCGAGGTGATCACCGAGGTGGTCCAGCAATTCATGCCGGATGCCCGCGCCAAGGGCCTGACGCTGACGGCGCGCATTCCGCCGCTGCCGGTATACGGGATGGCCGAGCCGGTGCTGCTGCGCCGGGCCCTGTTCAACCTGCTGCAGAACGCGCTGCGCTACACCGAGCGCGGTGGCGTGATGGTGGCGCTGCGCGTGCGCCAGAAGCATTTACGAATCGAGGTGTGGGATACCGGTATCGGCATCGCGCCTGAGCATCAGAAAGACATTTTTTCGACCTACTACCAGGTCGAAAACCCAGAACGCGATCCGAGCCAGGGCTTGGGTTTGGGGCTGTCGATCTACAAGGAATGCGTGCGTCTGCTGCGCGGCACGTTCGGCGTGCGCTCGGTGCCGGGGCGCGGCTCGATGTTCTGGATGGCGCTCCGGCCGGTGCCCGCCGATATCAAGGCGCCGCTGGCCACGCAGCCGCGCGCCGAGCAAAAGCGCGCCGTGCTCGATCAGCCGCGATTCTCAGGCGTGGTACTGGTCGTGGACGACGACCCGCAGATCCGCAAGGCGTGGCACGCGCTGCTCGAAGCGTGGGGCGTGGAAGTCCACAGTGCCGCCGATGGCCGCTCCGCCGAGCAACTGCTGGCGCGCGGCATCCGCCCGCAGATCATCTTCTGCGACTTGCGCCTGCCCGGCGAGGAAGACGGCCTGCAACTGCTTGAGCGCTGGCAGGTTAGCCACCCCGATGCCCACGCCGTGCTGCTGACCGGCGATCGCAACTCCGCCGCCCTGGCGCGTGCCGAAGAAGCCGGCTATCTGCTGCTCGCCAAGCCCATGGACCCGAACATGCTGCGGGTGCTGCTCAAGCGCTGGCTGCGCGGCCGCTCAGCCGAGCCGCAGGTGGCCTACTGATACGGATGGGAATGTAAAACGGCGCCGTCGATGGCGGCGCGGGATTCAAGAGGCCAGACGCTCAGTTCAGGCCGCGCCCGTCAGGCGAAAACGCTCCATGCGCGAAATGATCTGAATGCGCGTGCGCACGCCCAGCCGCTGCAAAATCGCCGAGACGTGCTCTTTGACGGTGTTTTCCGTCAGGCCCAGCTGACGTGCAATCGACTTGTTCGGCAGACCTTCCAGCAGCAACGCGAGCACCGAGCCCTGCCGCGGCGTCAGTCCCAGTTCGGCCGGCGTGATGGGGATGCCGTGCGAAGCGCCGCCCTTGCCATTGATGCCGCCCATATCGTCTTCCGACGGGAAGGACGCATCGCCGCCAAAGATGCCGGCCACTGCCTTGGAGAACGCATGCGCATCGGCGTGCTTGCCGATGAAGCCGATGGCGCCCAGCGCTTGGGCCTTGGCGACGATTTCCGGCGTGTTTTCCGCCGACATGAAGGCAAAGCGCGCTTCAGGCAGTTTGCCGCGCAGCTCGCGCATGGCGTCGAAGCCGGTGCAGTCGGACAGCCACACGTCCAGCAGCACGACGTCCGGACGGACGCCTTCTTCGACCAGCGCAAGCGCCTGGCGACGGCCAATGGCCGCGTGCACCTGAACTTCAGGCAAGGCGTGTGCAAGAAATGTGGTCGTGCCAGACAAGGCGAGAGGGTGGTCGTCGACCACCAGCAGGCTACGCAGCGAGCTCGTCATTCTTATTCCCCGGTGAGGGCAGAGCCCTCTTGTTGTTGTACGCGTGTCGACCCGGCGCGGGCGATGGCCGACGGGCCGGGCGTATCACCCTGTGCCGATCGACCGTCACGGTATCGCCCGCACGATGTTGCAGCGCAGGACGAACGGACGTTTGATTTGCGTCGAATCATCGCGAGCTGCACACCCGACCCCTCGGGAGCGCGGACATTTATGGTGCTGAGATTATCAGAGCGCGCCAATGCACGCCAACGGTTGCCCCTTCCTTTTGCGGGTGCGACAAGGTTTTTGCCGGCACCCGTCGGCAAAATGCCACGGTGACTGCAAAAGCGCCCACGGCATGGCCTTGCAGCCGTCACACCCGATTTTCTCGGGGAACTGCGGCGCACTTGATAAAATGCCGCGATGAAAAACATCGTCATTCTCATTTCCGGACGCGGCTCCAATATGGAAGCCATTGTCCGCGCCTGTCAGGCCGAAGGTTGGTCGGGACGCATTGCCGCCGTCATTTCTAATCGGCCCGAAGCGGCGGGACTTAAATTTGCCGCTTCGCGCGGCATTGCTACCGCGGTGGTCGACCACAAGGCCTTCCCCGATCGCGACAGCTTCGACGCCGCCCTGGCGCAAGTGATCGACGGCTTTTCGCCCGATCTGGTAGTGCTGGCCGGCTTCATGCGCATCCTTACGGCGGGCTTTGTCACGCGCTACGCCGGTCGCATGCTGAACATTCATCCTTCGCTGCTGCCATGTTTCCCCGGCTTGCACACGCACGAGGCCGCGCTGGCCATGGGCGTGAAGGTGCATGGCGCGACAGTGCACTTCGTCACCGCTGACCTGGACCACGGCCCGATCGTGCTGCAGGCCATCATCGACGTGCGTCAGGACGACACGCCCGACTCACTGGCCGGGCGGCTGCTGGCACAGGAACACACAATTTACCCGCGTGCCGTGCGCTGGTTCGTGGAAGGGCGGTTGTCGATCGAAGACGGCGTTGTGCGCGTCTCGCCGGATGAATCGCAGCTTGTCATTGGCGTCAACGCCCGGGAGGCAGCATGAGCCAGAATCGTCAGCGTTCGGGCGGCAATGGAAGCGGCGGCGGGTCGAGCAACAAGCGCGCGAGTTCGGGTGGCGGCGGCTGGTACCGGGCCCCGCAGGGCAAGCCTGCGCCCCGCAGCGCCCCGCGCCCGCGCACGGGCGTGCATGGCAGCCATCTGGAACACCTGGACAAGGTGCTTGCGCGCCTGCTGCACTTTGCGGCGCCCGCCGACATGGTGGTCAGCCAATACTTCCGCGAGCATCACGAACTTGGCCACCGCGAGCGCGGCATCATCGCCGAAGCGGCCTTTGCCGTACTGCGCCGCAAGGTGGAATTCGGCCAGTTTGCCGAGAGCGGCACGGGCCCGGCGCGTCGTCGCCTGGTGCTGCTGGGCTTGTTGCAGACGGCCGGCCGTGAGGCCATTGCCCCGTTCCTGAACCCGGCTGAAGCCGAATGGCTGGATCGCTGGGAAAACCGTGACCGCGCCGCGCTGGCGGCCCGTGTGCGCGCCAATCTGCCCGACTGGCTCTTCGACGCGCTGGTTGCCCAGCACGGTGCGGAGTTCACCGAAGCACTGGCGCAAGCATGGCTCACGCCAGCGCCGCTGGACTTGCGCGTGAACACGCTCAAAGGCGAACGCGACGCCGTACTCGCCACGCTTGCCGAAGCCGGTATTGAAGGCGTTGCGGCGCCGCTCTCGCCCGTGGGCATTCGCCTGGCCGGCAAGCCGGCGTTGAACAAGCTCGATATCTTCACCAACGGCACGGTCGAGGTGCAGGACGAAGGCAGCCAATTGCTCTGCCAATTGCTGGCACCCAAGCGCGGCGAGATGGTGGTCGACTTCTGCGCCGGCGCCGGTGGCAAGACCCTGGCGATTGGTGCAGCGATGCGCTCGACTGGGCGCCTGTATGCCTTCGACGTATCGGAAAAGCGCTTGTCGAACCTCGGCCCGCGCCTGGCGCGCAGTGGGCTGTCGAACGTCCATCCGGGCCGCATCGACAGCGAGCACGATGCGAAGGTGAAGCGTCTTGCGGGCAAGATCGATCGCGTGTTGGTCGACGCGCCGTGCAGCGGCCTGGGCACGTTGCGCCGCAATCCTGACCTGAAGTGGCGCCAGTCCGCGCAGGCCGTGGAAGAAATGTCGGCCAAGCAGTTGTCGATCCTGACATCGGCAGCGCGGCTGCTGAAGCCGGGTGGCAGGCTCGTCTACGCTACCTGCAGTGTGCTCGCGCGCGAGAACCAGCAGGTGGTGGAGCAGTTCCTGGCCGCACATGAAGACTTCGTGCTTGTGCCCGCCGGCGAGGTGCTGGCCGCGCAGAAGATCGCGCTGGAAATGGGGCCTTACCTCGAGCTGTATCCGCACACGCACCAGACCGACGGCTTCTTCGCGGCCGTCCTGGAGCGCCGTGCATGATGGTGCGCCGCTTCAGGTGGCTGCTGGTCGCATGGCTGATGTTTGCAGCCGGCAGTGCCGCGCTGGCCCGCAGCGCGCCGCCGGTGCAACCCGCCAAGGGCACGGTGCAGGCCGCGTTCACGCCCGATGACGACATCGAAGGCTTGTTGGCTGATGCCATCGACCAAGCACGTGAGCAGGTGCTGGTGCAGGCGTATCTGCTGTCGAACAAGGCGATTACGCGTGCACTGCTGGCGGCGCATCAGCGTGGCGTGGATGTGCGCGTGCTGGCCGACCGCGAGCAGATGACGCGCTCCGGCGGCAGCCGCGTGCCCGAGGTCGCCAACGCGGGCATCCCCGTGTGGCTGGAGGTGCGCTACAAGAATGCGCACAACAAGGTCATCGTGATCGACCCGCGCGGCGCGCATCCAGTGCTGGTCACGGGCAGCTTCAACTTCACGCAGACCGCACAGCGCGGCAACGCCGAGAACGTACTGATCGTGCGCGGCGACGCCGATCTCGCCCAGCGCTATGCCGCCAACTGGCAGAAGCATGTGGGTGACGCATTGCCCTATCGGACCCAGTAAGGGTTTGCAATAACCCGTCAACCTAATGAACGGATTGCCGCTAAACCTGAATCACATTGCGCTGGGCCACATGATCGACGACATCGTCCGCGATCTGGGTGGCCCGCGCTTTATCTGGCAACTGGGCGTGCTGATACTGGTGCTCGGTGCCGCCTGGCTGCTGGCGCGGCCGATCTCGCGGCGCCTGCATTCGGCGCACGTGAACGAGACCTTCGCCCTGCGTTTTGCCTGGTCCAGCCTGGAGCGGGCGATGTTCCCGCTGATCGGCTGGCTGCTGGTGGTGGGCGCGCGCTATGCGCTGGTTGGCACCATGCCGATCAGCGTGTTCCGGCTGGCCGCGGTGCCGCTGTTTGGCCTGGCGATCCTGTATCTCGGCTTCTACGTGTTGCGCCGCGTGCTGTCGGCTAACGGCGAGCTGCACGGCATGCTCGTCCTCGCGGAGCGCGTGCTCACCACGCTGATGTGGATCGGCATGGTGCTCTACGTGCTGGGCGTGCTCGGCGATGTGGTGGATTACCTCGACGGCATCCGCTTTGCTCTGGGTGGCAAGCAGAAGGTGAGCCTGGCGGCCTTGCTGATGGGCGTGGTGTGGATTCTCGTCACTGTGCTGGTGGCCATGTGGTTCGGCTCGTGGCTGGACAGCCGCATCACGCGTGCTTCCGCGATCGATGCCAACCTGAAGGTGGTGTTGTCGCGTGTGACCAAGGCGGTGCTGCTGCTGGTGTCGCTGCTGCTGAGCCTCTCGCTGGTGGGCATCGACCTGACGGTGCTGTCGGTGTTTGGCGGCGCGCTTGGCGTCGGCCTGGGTTTCGGCTTGCAAAAGATCGCAAGCAATTACGTTTCGGGCTTCATCATCCTGTTGGAGCGCTCGCTCAAGCTGGGCGATCAGATTACCGTCAGCACGTACACCGGCATCGTCACGCAGATCCGCACCCGCTACACCGTGGTGCGCAATGGCGACGGCGATACGCTCGTCCCGAACGAACTGATGGTCGCGCAGGCCGTTCAGAACCACAACGAGCGCGGCACCGTGCGTGTGGCGGTGCGCGTGCAGGCGTCGTATGACGCTGATCCTGAAAGCGTGCTGGCGTTGCTGCTGCAATGTGCAGAGGGCATCCCGCGTGTTCTGCCCGAACCGGCGCCCGCCGCCTTCATGGCCCTGTTCGCCGACAGCGGCATCGAATATGAGCTTGGCGTCTGGATCGGCGATCCGCATAACGGCAAGCTGGGCGTGCAGTCCGACCTGAACCGCGCGATTTACCGTCGCTTCAAGGAAGCAGGCATCGATATCCCCTACCCGCAGCGGGAAGTGCGTGTGCGTGTGGCGTCGGCGCTGCAACAGGGCGTCACGCGCACTTCGAGTGATGTAACAGCCCCATCCACGCCATCACTGTCGGACTAACACAGCTGCGAGCGGAACGCTGCCCGCTTGTCCGAGGTCAAAATGGCTGTTTTTCCGCATGGAATAGAGGGGGTGTTCGGTTAAAATGCCAAATGCTCCCACGAAGGAAAGACGGGCCGTCGCAAAGGCTTAGCCGTTGTGACAAAGGACCGCAAATACCTTGTATTGCGCTGGGGCGGAGATCATATGACCGGTAGCGGGAAGCTCGCCGATGTGATGCGCAAGCCGGGTACAAACACCCGAACCACCGCCAACACGACCCCATTGTCGTAACGCTGCGACAGCGGGATAGCCTTAAGAGGCAGCAACATCCGGATCGAATGAAGGTCCAAAAGCTGCTTTGATTACCCTGAGTTGACCACGGAGAACACTTTGATCGACTCCTTTCTGACTTTCCTTGCCAACGGCACCCTCGATTGGGCCTGGTGGCAAATCCTGATTTTCACGCTGGTGATGACGCACATCACCATCGCCAGCGTCACGATTTTTCTGCACCGCTGCCAAGCGCACCGGGCGCTGGACGTGCATCCCATCGCCGGACACTTCTTCCGTTTCTGGCTGTGGCTGACTACCGGCATGGTCACGAAGGAATGGACCGCCATTCACCGCAAGCACCACGCCAAGTGCGAAACCGAAGAGGATCCGCACAGCCCGCAGACCCGCGGCATCCGCAAGGTGCTGATGGAAGGCGCCGAGCTGTATCGCGCTGAGGCCAAGAACAAGGAAACGATCCAGAAGTTCGGCCACGGTACGCCGGACGATTGGGTCGAGAAGAACGTGTATTCGAAGTTCACGTGGCAAGGCGTCGGTTTGATGCTGATCCTCGACGTGCTGATGTTCGGTGCGCTGGGCCTCACGGTGTGGGCCGTGCAAATGCTGTGGATCCCGATCCACGCTGCCGGCATCATCAACGGCCTGGGCCACTTCTGGGGCTACCGCAACTTCGACTGCGAAGACGCTTCGACGAACGTGTCGCCGTGGGGCATCATCATCGGCGGCGAAGAGCTGCACAACAACCACCACACGTACGCCACGTCGGCCAAGTTCTCGGTCAAGTGGTATGAGTTCGACATCGGCTGGGGCTACATCCGCGCGCTCGAAATCGTCGGTTTGGCGAAGGTCAAGAAGGTGGCGCCCAAGGCGCGCTTTGGGGACGTGAAGCCGGTCGACCAGAACACGCTGGAAGCCATCATCGCCAACCGCTACGACGTGATGGCGCGCTACGCCAAGACGGTCAAGGCGGCCTATCGCCAGGAACTGGCCAAGCTGAAGGACTCGCGCGTTGTCGAGTACCGCGCGTTGAAGCCGGCCCGCAAGTGGTTCCACCGCGACGAGACCAAGCTGGGCGCGCCGCAGCGCGAGCAGCTCTCGCAAATCGTGTCGGACCACTCGGCGCTGCACACCTTCGTTGAGATGCGCCGTGAGCTTGGCGCCCTGTGGGGCCGTTCGAACGCCACGCGCGAGCAACTGCTGCATCAGCTGCAGGAATGGTGCAAGCGCGCAGAGGAAAGCGGTATCCACGCACTGCAGGAATTTGCTGTGCGCCTGCGCCGCTACGCCTGAGTTTCTTGTTTCATAGGTGAAGCCCCGCTCCGCAGCGGGGCTTTTCTTTTGGGTAAACTGCCCCAATTCCCATTTTTAATACGCCGCGACAATGTATCGCGGTGCCAGTCCTCCTCACACGCCGTCCGTTTCATTGCCGCGCCAGCTTCTTGGCGCCTTCACAGCGTGAATGGACGCGGAGACCACCATGGAAACCCACATCAAGACGGTTGAATTCGAGCGCCCGGATATGCTTTCCGATGCGCAATCCGGTGCAAGTTGCGTGGCCCACGCCTGGGCCAAGGTGCCGCCGGTGCTGTCGCGTGAGGAACGCGACGACCTGAAGGCCCGCATCAAGCGTCTCCTCAAGGAACGTGAGGCCGTGCTGGTCGCGCATTACTACGTTGACGCCGACCTGCAGGATCTAGCCGAGGAAACCGGTGGCTGCGTATCCGATTCGCTGGAAATGGCGCGCTTTGGCCGCGACCATTCGGCCAAGACATTGATCGTGGCTGGCGTGCGCTTCATGGGCGAGACTGCCAAGATCCTGAGCCCCGAAAAGACCGTACTGATGCCGGATCTGGACGCCACCTGCTCTCTGGATCTGGGCTGCCCGCCGGATGAGTTCGCCGCTTTCTGCGACGCGCATCCGGATCGCACTGTGGTCGTCTACGCCAATACCAGCGCCGCCGTGAAGGCGCGCGCGGACTGGATGGTGACGTCTTCCATCGGCCTGAAGATCGTGCAGCACCTGCACGCGCAGGGAAAGAAGATCCTGTGGGCACCCGATCGCCACCTCGGCAGCTACATTCAGAAGCAGACCGGCGCCGATATGCTGATGTGGCAGGGCTCGTGCCTCGTGCACGACGAGTTCAAGGGCGTGGAGCTTGACCTGCTGCGCGCTGAGCACCCGAACGCGAAGATCCTTGTGCATCCGGAATCGCCGGAATCGGTGGTGGCACAGGCTGATGTGGTGGGTTCGACTTCGCAGCTCATTGCGGCGGCCCAGTCGTTGTCGGCGCAGGAGTTCATCGTCGCGACCGACAACGGCATCCTGCACAAGATGCGCATGGCCGCCCCGGGCAAGCGCTTCATCGAGGCGCCGACCGCTGGCAATGCGGCCACCTGCAAAAGCTGCGCGCATTGCCCCTGGATGGCGATGAATGCGCTGACCAATCTGGCTGAGGTGCTGGAAACCGGTCGCAACGAGATCCACGTCGATCCGGTCATCGGGCAACAAGCCGTGGTCTGCATCGACCGCATGCTGGACTTTGCCGCGCGCGAGAAAGCCGCGGTTCGCCCACAAGGCGACCTGGCCGCCAACGCACAACTCTTTCAAGGAATCGGCCCGGCATGACGGCAGCGCAGATGAACACGACGCGTCTCGCCCCCGCGGCTGAGGCAATTTTCGATAGCTTTGGCCCGGCACTGCGCGAGGCGTTGTCTGCCAACGTGGCGACAGCCATTGCCGAGGACGTTGGCACGGGCGACCGCACTGGCTTGCTGATCCCCGCCGATCGCCATGCGCGCGCGCGCGTGATCGTGCGCGAGCATGCTGTGCTCTGTGGCACGCCCTGGTTTGACGCCTGCATGCGCGCCGTTGACTCGGCGTTGCGCGTCACGTGGCGCCAGCACGAAGGCGATTGCATGTCACCCGATTCCGTGGTGTGCGAGATCGAAGGCCCGGCGCGTTCGCTGCTGACGGCGGAGCGCCCGTCGCTGAACTTCCTGCAGTTGCTGTCCGGTGTGGCGACGGCGACTTCGCGTTACGCCGCTGCCGTCGAAGGCACGCGCGCCCGCGTGCTCGACACGCGCAAGACGCTGCCGGGCTTGCGTCTGGCGCAGAAGTACGCGGTGCGGATTGGTGGCGGGGAGAATCAACGTCTGGCCTTGTACGACGGCATCCTGATCAAGGAAAACCATATCGCTGCGGCGGGTGGCGTGACGGCGGCCCTGCGTGCAGCGCAGGCGTTGAATGCCGGTGTGACGATCCAGATCGAGGTGGAAACGCTCGCTCAGCTGGATGAGGCGCTGGCGGCCGGTGCCACCTCCGTGCTGCTCGACAACTTCGAGCCGGCCGCGATGCGCGAGGCTGTGCGCTTGACCGCGGGCAGGGCGCTGCTGGAGGTGTCCGGCGGCGTCAACATCGAGACGATCCGCACCTTTGCCGAGACGGGCGTGGACCGCATCTCCGTCGGCGCGCTCACGAAAGACGTGCGCGCGACCGACTTCTCTTTGCGGATCGTCGAGTAAGCCTAAGCCTCAGCGTTTCCGGGCGATCTGTCGATGGGTCGGCTGCATGACCGTCGGCAGCGCCTTGGGCAGCGTTTCAGGGTAGTCGCGTGAGAAATGCAGGCCGCGGCTCTCATGCCGTGACAGCGCGCTGTCGACAATCAGCGAGGCGGCCTCGACGAGGTTACGCAACTCCAGCAGATCGTGGCTCACGCGGAAGTTGGCGTAGTACTCCGTAATCTCTTCGCGTAACAACGCAATGCGGTGCTGCGCCCGCTCGAGTCGCTTGTTCGTGCGCACGATGCCGACGTAGTTCCACATCATGCGACGCAGCTCGTCCCAGTTGTGTGAGACGACGACTTCCTCATCGGGGTCGGTCACGCGGCTCTCATCCCATGCGGGAATCTGCACCGATGTGGGGTCCGAGGGCGGTTGCGCGAGGATGTCTTCCGCCGCGCCACGCCCGATCACCATGCATTCCAGCAACGAATTGCTCGCCAGCCGGTTGGCGCCGTGCAGGCCGGTGTATGCCGTCTCGCCAACGGCGTACAGGCCGGCGATATCCGTGCGCCCGAGGTGGTCCGTCACCACACCGCCGCAGGTGTAGTGCGCCGCCGGCACAACCGGAATCGGTTCGCGCGTGATGTCGATGCCCAGCTCCAGGCAGCGCGCCATGATGGTCGGGAAATGTTCCTTGAGGAACGCCGGGCTCTGATGGCTGATGTCCAGATAAACGCAGTCCAGGCCACGTTTCTTCATCTCGAAGTCGATCGCGCGAGCGACGATATCGCGTGGAGCCAATTCGGCGCGATCGTCGTGCGCGGGCATGAAACGCGTGCCGTCGGGCAGGATCAGCTTGCCGCCTTCACCGCGCACGGCTTCGGTAATCAGGAAGGACTTCGCGAAGGGGTGGTACAGGCACGTGGGATGGAACTGGATGAACTCCATGTTCGCCACGCGGCAGCCCGCTCGCCAGGCCATGGCAATACCGTCGCCGCTGGCCGTGTCCGGATTCGTCGTGTAGAGATAGACCTTACCCGCGCCGCCCGTGGCCATCACGGTTTGGCTGGCGGTAATCGTCTTGACATGGCCCGATGCAATGTCGAGCGCGTAGAGGCCATGGCAGCGCATGCCCGGACGACCGAGCTTCGCGTCGGTAATCAGGTCGATCGCGAAGTGGTCTTCCAGCAGCGTGATGTTCGGGTGATTGCGCACCTTCTCGACGAGCGTCGTGACCACAGCATGGCCCGTGGCATCGGCGGCATGGATGATGCGTCGATGGCGGTGGCCGCCCTCGCGCGTCAGGTGGAAGCCGAGTTCAGCCTGCTCGTCGCGTGTGAAAGGCACGCCATGGCCAATCAGCCATTCAATGGCCGAGCGCCCGTTTTCGACGATGTAACGGGTGGCAGCTTCATCGCACAATCCAGCCCCGGCGATGAGCGTGTCGTCGACGTGCTCATCGTGGCTGTCGCCCGAATCGAGCACGGCGGCAATGCCACCCTGCGCCCAATCGCTTGCGCCTTCCGGCAGGCTGCGTTTGCTGATGACAACCACGCGACGGTGATCGGCTAGGTGCAGGGCGACGGTCAGGCCCGCCAAGCCGCTGCCAACAACGGCAACATCGAAATTCATGGAAGACGCGGGACGCGGTGCAAGCGCGGCTGGTGGTAACACAGTCGCGTGTCAATCGGAAAGAAGAGCAGTGTACACCGCAGCATGCACCAAACAGCAGGCAACAAAAAACCCGCCTGAAAGCGGGTTTTTGCTGTCGGTCATGCCGACGGAAACAAGATGCGCAATCCGCGAGGATTACTTGATCTTGGTTTCCTTGTAAGCGACGTGCTTGCGGGCGACGGGATCGAACTTCATGATCTCCATCTTTTCCGGCTTGGTGCGCTTGTTCTTGGTGGTCGTGTAGAAATGACCCGTACCTGCGGTCGATTCCAGCTTGATCTTGTCGCGTCCGCCTTTGCTGGCCATGTTTAACTCCTAATTAGACTTCGCCGCGTGCGCGCAGATCCACGAGCACTTCGTCGATGCCTTTTTTATCGATCAGGCGCAGACCAGCGTTCGAGACGCGCAGGCTGACCCAGCGGTTTTCGGATTCGACCCAGAAGCGGCGATTCTGCAGGTTCGGCAGAAAACGGCGCTTGGTCTTGTTGTTTGCGTGGGAAACGTTATTGCCGACCATCGGCGCTTTCCCGGTCACTTGACAGACGCGTGCCATGGAGCACTCCTAACTAAATTCGTTGGCTACAGTTTGCGACCGGGCGCTGGGACCAAAACCAAGCGCAGCGCCACTGTAGAGGTGGGACTTCAGCGAAACGCGGATTATACACACAAAACTGCTGACAAATCAACGAGATCGATGGATTGCCGTTGGGGACCTCGCGATGCGGCATCGGCACTACATTTTGCCGTGTTCGAGGAAGCCATAAACGTCGCTGCGGCCAACGATCATGTGATCCAGAACAATCACGTCGAGTAAGGCCAGCGCGCGACGCAACTCGCGGGTCAGGTTGATGTCGGATTCGCTGGGTTCGGTATGGCCCGTGGGGTGGTTATGGGCCAGGATCACTGCAGCCGCATTGTGGTGCAGCGCGCGCTTGGCGATTTCGCGCGGGTACACGCGGGCTTCCGTCAGCGTGCCCTGGAAGAGTTCTTCCCAGGCAATCAGCCGGTGTCGCACATCTAGAAAGAAGCATGCGAACACCTCGTGCGGGCGATGGCCGAGCGTGAGGCGTAAAAAATCCTTCACGCTTTGTGGCGAATCAAAGGTCTGGCCGCGAGCGAAGTCTTCTTTGAATGCGCGTCGCGCAACTTCCAGCAGGGCGTGCAATTGCGCGTATTTGGCGGGGCCCATGCCGTTGATTGACGAGAACTCTTGTTGTGACGCGTGGCACAGGCGCGCGAGCGACCCGAAGTGGGTGAGTAATTCCCGGGCGAGGTCGACGGCGCTTTTGCCCGGCATCCCCACGCGCAGGAAGATGGCCAGCAGTTCCGCATCGGAGAGGGCCGTGGGGCCATGGGCGAGCAGTTTTTCACGTGGCCGCTCGTGGGCCGGCCAGTCGACGATTGCCATAGGTTGAGATGAGCGATAGGGAAGGCCCTGCACGCCGGAGTGCGGCGCACGCCGCGCCTGCGGCCGCCCGGAGGGCTGACGTACAATAGCGGGTTACTTTTTGGTCAAGCAGGTTGAGCGTGCAAAATTTGGTGAACGAGGCGTCCGCGACGACGCCAAGCGGCGCAGGCAAGGTGGTCGGCCCGGATTCATTTCTGACGCTGCACTATCGCATCGCGCTCGAAAACGACACGGACATCGTCACCACCTTCGACGACAAGCCGGCAACGCTGCTGCTCGGCCAAGGCCAGATGGCCCCCACGCTGGAGCAAGCACTGCTCGGTATGCGCGAAGGCGAGCGCACGACGTTCCGCCTGGCTCCCGAGCACGCGTTCGGCCCCCGCAATCCTGAACTGCTGCAGCGGGTGTCACTGGCCACGCTGCGCGAAAACTCGTCGTTCGAAGAGGATTACCAGCCGGGCGACCTGGTTGAGTTCAATGCGCCGAGCGGCGGTAAATATGCCGGCGTCCTCAAGGAAGTCGGTGAGACCTCCGCATTGTTCGACTTCAACCACCCGCTGGCTGGCCAGACGATCGTGTTTGAAGTCCAATTGATCGGCATTCTCTGATATGAGCCACGCTGTGAACGCCCCGCTCGATTCAATTGATCCTGTCACCCAGGCCGACGCTGAAGTCTTGCTGGCGCAGCCGCGCGGCTTCTGCGCCGGCGTGGATCGCGCCATCGAGATCGTCGAGCGCGCACTGGAGTTGTTTGGCGCGCCCATCTACGTGCGCCACGAGATCGTGCACAACGCCTATGTCGTTGGCGATCTGCGCAACAAGGGCGCGGTGTTCGTGCAGGAACTTGACGACGTGCCGGTGGGCGGCACGGTCATCTTCAGCGCGCATGGTGTGTCGCGGGCGGTTCGCGAGGCGGCCGAGGCGCGCGGCTTGCGCGTGTTCGATGCGACGTGCCCGCTGGTGACCAAGGTGCACGTGGAAGTCTCGAAGATGCGCGCGCAGGGTTTCGAGATCATCATGATCGGGCACAAGGGCCATCCCGAGGTGGAGGGCACCATGGGCCAGGCCAACGACGGCATGTTGTTGGTCGAATCCGTCGACGACGTTGCGCACCTCGAAGTGAAGGACCCGACGCGCCTAGCGTACGTGACGCAAACCACGCTGTCTGTGGATGAGACCCAGGAAATTGTTGCTGCGATCAAGGCGCGCTTTCCGGCGGTGCACGAGCCGAAGAAGCAGGACATCTGCTACGCGACGCAGAATCGGCAAGACGCTGTGAAGTTCATGGCACCGCAAGTGGAAGTGGTGATCGTAGTCGGCAGCCCGAACAGCTCGAACTCGAACCGCCTGCGCGAGTTGGCCGAAAAGCTTGGAGTGCCTGCCTATATGGTGGATACGCCTGAACAGGTCAAACCTGAATGGGTAGCCGGCAAGCGTCGCGTGGGCCTGACCGCCGGTGCGTCGGCTCCCGAGGAGTTGGCGCAATCGATCGTCGATCGGCTCAAGGCGCTGGGTGCACGCACCGTGCGTCCGCTCGACGGCATTCAGGAAAACATGTCCTTCCCCCTTCCGAGGGGGCTTCAAATGAATTGAATCCCTTTATGTAAATGCCCACTTAAAAGCGCACAAAAACGGTGCGCCCTAATGCGGTGCATAAAGCGCTTTTGATGAATCAACGGCCACTTCTTCTGGGAGTGGCCGTTTTGTTTTGTGCGCCGCGGAAACGCCTCCAATACCGGCGAGGCCTTGATTTACCGTGGAAATCGCTCGCGAGGCCGCCTGGATAGGGGGTTTCCCCTACTCTGGCACGCTTCTTGATATGCCTAGGCGCCGTTCGCGAATGCCTGCGCGAAATGACGCCTGTTTGGGCATTGGGGAAAGCCCGTAAAGCGGCGTAGTTACTGCAAAAATCGTTGTTGCGACGCGTATTGCATCCGCAATAAAAGGGGATACAATTCGCGCGTTTCAAATTGAAACAATCGGCGCGGGGGGAGCGGCCGGGAGGCAGGACGCTCTTCTTGCTCTTGCGAGATCTAGGAGATCACTCATGCAAATTAAGTTTGCCAAAGTTCTGCCGCTTGCGGCTGCCGTGGCACTCGTAGCAGCTTGCGGTAAGAACGAGGAAAAGCCCGCAGACCAAGCTGCTGCACCTGCAGCAACGTCGGCTCCGGCTGCTGCTGCCGGTGGCGGCGAGACCGTCATCAAGATCGGTCACGCGGCTCCGCTCACGGGCGGTATTGCTCACCTTGGCAAAGACAACGAAAACGGTGCACGCCTGGCCGTTGAAGAAGCCAACAAGGAAGGCCTGACCATCGACGGCAAGAAGATCAAGCTGGAACTGGTCGGTGAAGACGATGCAGGCGACCCGAAGACCGGTACCGCCGTGGCGCAGAAGCTGGTTGACGAGCACGTTGTTGCCGTTGTCGGTCACCTGAACTCGGGCGTTTCGATCCCGGCCTCGAAGATCTACAGCGATGCAGGCATCGTGCAGATCTCGCCGTCGTCGACCAACCCCGACTACACCAAGCAAGGCTTCAAGACCACCTACCGCGTGGTTGCGACTGACGCGCAGCAAGGCCCGGCACTGGCGAACTACGCCGCCAAGACCTTGGGCGCCAAGACCGTGGCAATTGTTGACGATGCCACCGCCTACGGTAAGGGTCTGGCCGACGAGTTCGAGAAGACCGCGAAGGCTGACGGCGTGAACGTCGTGGCGCGTGAGGCTACCAACGACAAGGCGACCGACTTCAAGGCCATTCTGACCAAGATCAAGGGCAAGAAGCCGGACGTGATCATGTACGGCGGCATGGACGCCACCGGCGGTCCGTTCGCCAAGCAAGCCAAGGAACTGGGCATCACGGCCAAGATCGTTGGCGGCGACGGCGTGTGTACCGACAAGGTGGCCGAACTGGCCGGCGACGCGATCGACAACATCGTCTGCTCGGAAGCAGGCCTGGCGCTGTCGAAGATGGAGAAGGGCGCGGACTTCGAGAAGAAGTACCAAGCGCGCTTCAACACGCCGGTGCAGATCTACGCACCGTTCACGTATGACGCTGTCAACGTGATCATCGACGCGATGAAGCGTGCCAACTCGACCGACGCTGCCAAGATCCTGGCTGCCATGCCGGCAACCAACTACAACGGTGTGATCGGCAACATCGCGTTCGACGACAAGGGTGACCTGAAGCAAGGCTCCATCACCCTGTACAACTACAAGGACAAGAAGAAGAGCGTTCTTGACGTTGTGAAGATGTAATCGAAGGGCTACCGCCCTGAAAACGGCACCGCGCCTACCCTAGCGGTGCCGTTTTTTATAGCCTCGCCAGTTACACAAGGCCCTCACCATGGGCGCGTTCGGCAGGCCGCTTACCAGCAACCTCACCTTACCCATCCGATTGATCGCATACCTTGCGGGCACGTCATCCCGTCGCCTACAACAAAGCAAGGCATAGCAGGAGCTGTTCTCATGGATATCTTTATCCAGCAGATCGTGAACGGTCTGGTGCTCGGCAGCATTTACGCGCTGATCGCACTTGGCTACACCATGGTCTACGGTATTCTCGGCATCATCAACTTCGCCCACGGCGATGTTCTGATGGTCGGTGCAATGTCTGCCCTGACTGCCATCAACTTCCTCCAGAAATATTTCCCCAATCTGCCTGACTGGCTCACGCTGGTGTTCGCCTTGCTGTTTGCGATGCCGGTCTGCGCCATCGTGGCGTACACCATCGAACGTGTCGCCTACCGGCCGCTGCGCAACGCGCCGCGCCTGGCGCCGCTGATCACGGCGATCGGCGTGTCGATCGTGCTGCAGACGCTGGCGATGATGATCTGGTCGCGCAACCCGCTGACCTTCCCGCAACTGCTGCCCTCGAACCCGATTGATATCGGCTCCACGGGCGCGACCATCACGGGCAAGGAAATCGTCATCATCTTGGTGTCGATCCTGGTGATGGTCGGCCTGATCCTGCTGGTCAACCGCACCAAGCTCGGCCGCGCAATGCGTGCGACCGCCGAGAACCAGCGTGTGGCCGGCCTGATGGGCGTCAACCCGAACTTCGTGATCTCCGCCACCTTCATGATCGGTGCGGCCATGGCTGCGGTTGCCGGCGTAATGATGGCGACCAACTACGGCAACGCCCACTTCTACATGGGCTTCATCCCCGGCCTGAAGGCGTTTACCGCCGCGGTGCTGGGCGGCATCGGCAACCTGGCCGGCGCCATGGTCGGCGGCATGCTGCTGGGCCTGATCGAAGCACTGGGTGCCGGTTACATCGGCGATCTGACTGGCGGTGTGTTCGGTTCGAACTACCAGGATGTGTTCGCATTCATCGTGCTGATTGGCGTGCTGCTGTTCCGCCCGTCCGGCATCATGGGCGAACGCGTTGCGGACCGCGCATAAGAAGGGGAGCGCCATGACAGAAAATTTCAAAGCGCCGATGAAGACGCGCGCCGCGCTGTACGGCTTCCTGATCCTTGCGATCTTCGCGCCGTTCATCGTGGGAGCCGCAGGTGGCAACTACTGGGTGCGCGTGCTGGACTTCGCACTGCTGTACATCATGCTGGCCCTGGGCCTGAATATCGTGGTGGGCTTTGCCGGCCTGCTCGACTTGGGCTACATCGCGTTCTACGCGGTGGGTGCCTACATGATGGCGTTGCTGGGTTCGCCGCACCTGACCAACCAGTTCGAGTGGATCCACAACCTGTTCCCCAATGGGCTGCACCTCATCGTCTGGTGGGTGATTCCGCTAGGTGCCGGGCTGGCGGCGCTGTTCGGCATTCTGCTGGGCACGCCGGTGCTGAAGCTGCGCGGTGACTACCTCGCCATCGTGACGCTGGGCTTTGGTGAAATCATCCGTATCTTCATGAACAACCTCGACCGACCGGTGAACATCACCAACGGTCCGAAGGGCATCAACCTGATCGAGCCGGTCAAGATCTTCGGTTTCGACTTCTCGAAGCGCCACGATTTCTTCGGCATCCGCTTCGACTCGGTCTACATGTACTACTACCTGTTCGTGATCCTGGCGGCGATCATCATCATCGTGTGCCTGCGGTTGCAGAACTCGCGTATCGGTCGCGCATGGGTTGCGCTGCGTGAAGATGAAATCGCCGCCAAGGCGATGGGCATCAACACCCGCAACATCAAGCTCCTGGCCTTTGCGATGGGTGCGTCGTTCGGTGGTGTGTCGGGTGCGATGTTCGCCTCGTTCCAGGGCTTCGTGTCGCCGGAATCGTTCGTGCTGTGGGAGTCGATCTACATCCTGGCGATCGTGGTGCTGGGCGGTATGGGCCATATCCCGGGCGTGATCCTGGGCGGCATTCTACTGGTCGGCTTCCAGGAGTTGCTGCGTGCGCTGGCCGAGCCGGTGCAGAACAAGCTGTTTGGCCATGTGATCGTGGAAGCGGAAGTGCTTCGTCAGCTGCTGTTCGGCCTGGCGATGGTGGTGGTGATGCTGTATCGCCCTGCGGGCCTGTGGCCCTCGCCGCGCAAGGAAGACCGTCCGCAAAAGCAGCGGGCTGGTGGACTGTCCCGTATCTGAAGGAGGCACGCACATGAGCAACAACAACGTCCTCCTCTCGATTCGAGGAGTCCAGAAGCGTTTCGGCGGCCTGCAAGCGCTGTCCGATGTGAGCCTGGAAATTCGCGAAGGCGAAATCTACGGTCTGATTGGCCCGAACGGCGCCGGCAAGACTACGTTCTTCAACGTCATCACGGGCCTGTACACGCCTGACGCAGGCGAGTTTGTGCTGGGCGGCACGCCCTACCAGCCGACCGCTGTGCACGAAGTGGCCAAGGCCGGCATTGCTCGCACGTTCCAGAACATCCGCCTGTTTGGCGACATGACCGCGGCGGAAAACGTCATGGTGGGCCGCCACGTGCGCACCAAGGCGGGCCTGATCGGCGCGGTGTTCCGCACCAAGGCGGCACGCGAGGAAGAGCAGTCGATCGAAGACTGGGCGCATGACCTGCTGGACTATGTCGGCATCGGCAAGTACGCCAATTACACGGCGCGCAACCTGTCGTATGGCCACCAGCGTCGTCTGGAAATCGCCCGTGCCCTGGCCACGCAGCCCAAGCTGCTGGCCCTGGACGAGCCGGCCGCCGGCATGAACGCCACGGAGAAGGTGGAACTCCGCGGCCTGCTCGACAAGATCCGTTCCGACGGCAAGACCATCCTGCTGATCGAGCACGATGTGAAGCTGGTGATGGGCCTGTGCAACCGCCTGACCGTGCTGGATTACGGCAAGGTGATCGCACAAGGCCTGCCACATGAAGTGCAAAGCAACCCGGCCGTGATCGAGGCCTACCTCGGCGCGTCAGCGCACTGACGCAGAGGAACGGAATATGAAACCAGTAATGTTGAAGATCGACAGCCTGAAGGTCGCATACGGCGGCATCCAGGCGGTCAAGGGCGTGGATCTGGAGATTCGCGAAGGTGAGCTGGTCACGCTGATCGGTGCCAACGGCGCCGGCAAGACGACCACCATGAAGGCCATCACCGGCCTGCAGGGCTGGGCCGGCGGTGACGTGCAGTATCTGGGCAAGTCCATCAAGGGCGTGCCGAGCTACAACCTGCTCAAGCAGGGTCTGGCGATGGTGCCAGAAGGCCGCGGCGTGTTCGCGCGCATGACCATCGTCGAGAACCTGCAGATGGGTGCCTTCACGCGCAACGACGAGGCCAACATCAAGGCCGACATCGACCGCATGTTCGGCATCTTCCCGCGCCTGAAGGAACGTGCAAACCAGCTGGCCGGCACGATGTCGGGCGGCGAGCAGCAGATGCTGGCCATGGCGCGTGCGCTGATGAGCCAACCGAAGCTGCTGCTGCTGGACGAGCCGTCGATGGGTCTTTCTCCGATCATGGTGGAAAAGATCTTCGAGGTCGTGCGCGACATCTCGGCGCAAGGGGTGACCGTGCTGCTCGTTGAGCAGAACGCGCGCCTCGCTCTGCAGGCAGCGCACCGCGGCTACGTGATGGACTCCGGTCTCATCACCATGAGCGGCGATGCCAAGCAGATGCTGGACGACCCGAAGGTGCGTGCAGCCTACCTGGGCGAGTAAGCACCCTCAAGCACCACGAGAAAGCCCCGCAATTGCGGGGCTTTTTCTTTCGCGCGCGACCCGCGTTTCAGGCAGAAGCCGCCGTGTAGATATTCGGCCGATGCAATTGCATGAACCCGACACCCTCCTGCAAATCGGCAAAGCCGTGTTTGCGATAAAGCCAGTCGGCGCCCGTTGTTACGAGCACTGTGCGGCGCAGCGTCTGCAGGTCGGGGTGCTCGCGCAGGAAGTCCATCAAAGCGTGTGAGATGCCTTTCCCGCGCATCGCCGGCAGCACGAACACATCGCACAGGTATGCGAACGTCGCCCGATCGGTAATGACGCGCGCAAAACCAACAAGCTCCCCATGTGAGCCATCGCCGTTCAGCCGATAAGCGGCGAAGCAGAGCGAATTTGCAACCGATCGGTCGAACACATCGCGCGGCAGGCCGCGGGCCCAGAACGTCTCCTGTGACAGGAAGTTGTAGATATCGTCCAGCGGAAGCCACGCGGAATCATCGGACAACACGATCCCCGTGTCCGGCACTTCTCGCGTCACGGCCATGGCAAACCTCGGAGTGGGAACAGGGGTATAGGGCGATGCAGGGCGACGCATTGCGCGCCGCCCCAGGGTATGCAGTACGCCTTAGGCGTGCGCCTTCAGCAACGTGCGCAGCATGCCGATCATCGTGTCGATCTCTTCGGGCGTCACGTTGAGCGCAGGCATGAAGCGCAGGATGTTCGGGCGCGGAGCATTCAGCAGCAGGCCCGTCGGGTTCATCTCGCGAGCGGCCTCGACCAGTTGGCCGCCGATGTCCTTGCCGAGCAGCAGCGCGCGCAGCAGGCCGTTACCGCGCTCGCCGGCCAGGCCAAACTCGTCGCTCAGCTTGAGCAGTTGCGTGCGCAGATAGGTGCCGCGTTCCTGCACGCCCGCCAGGAAGCCCGGCGCCAGCAGTTGCTCGATCACCGAGCAGCCGACGGCCGTCATCAGCGGGTTGCCGTTGTAGGTGCCGCCCTGGTCGCCGGCCTCGAAGCTGGCGACTTCATCCGTGCACAGCAGGGCCGAGAGGGGCACGCCACCGCCGATGCCTTTGCCGAGCGTCATGATGTCCGGCTCGATGTTCGAGAGCTGGTAGGCGAAGAGCGTGCCGCAGCGGCCGCAACCGGCCTGCACTTCATCAACGATCAACAGGATCTTGTGCTTCTTGGTCAGCGCGCGCAGCTGCTGCATGAACTCGGGCGTGGCCGGCAGCACGCCGCCTTCGCCTTGCACGGGCTCAAGCATCACGCCGACAGTCTCGTCGGTGATGAGCGCTTCCACCGACGCGATGTCGTTCAGGATGGCTTTCGGGAAGCCCGGCACCTGCGGCGCGAAGATGGTGTCCCAGCCGGCCTTGCCCGATGCGCTCATGGTGGCGAGCGTGCGGCCGTGGAAGCTGTGGTCGAACGTGATGATCTGGAACGCGCCGTTCTTATGCTTCTTGCCCCACTTGCGGGCCAGCTTGATGGCGCCTTCGTTGGCTTCGGCGCCGCTGTTGGCGAAGAACACCTTGTCGAAGCAGCTGTGCGCCGTCAGCAGGCCGGCCAGCTTGGCCATCGGCTCGTTGTAGAACGCCGGGCTCGGGTTGATCAGCTTACGGGCCTGCGCGTTCAGCGCTTCGATCATGCCGTCGTTGGAGTGGCCGAGGCAGTTGACGGCCCAGCCTTGTACGAAGTCCAGGTAGCGCTTGCCGTTGTGGTCCGTCAGCCACGAGCCCTTGCCTTCGGTGAAGACGATCTCGGGCCGGTTGGTGATGTACATCAGGGACTGGACGGGGTAGTCAGCAAACGCCATGGCAAAGCTCCAGAAAAAGGCGGCAGGAAGATGAAAAACCGAAAAAACGCGCGTTGGAAAAAGACAAAGGCCACGGGGGGCGCCCCGTGGCCTTGTGATCGTCGAATCTTGTGAACCCGATATGCAATCAGCAGACAGCCGCGTGGCTTCCCGGAGGGAGCAACGTGCGGCGGCGTCGGAGATGCAGGGCTTGGTTCATAAGGCGGAAGAATAAGACGGATGCCAAGTCAAGTCAAAACGAAATTTTGACCCTGTTTGGATTTGTGCAACGTCAGCCGGCCGGATGTAGGTCGGCCTCTGAGGTGAAGGAATCGGCGAAAAACGCGTCCGGATGCATTCCGCATTGGGCGGCGAAGTCCGTACGCGCCGAGTTGATCACCACAGGCGCGCCGCAGGCGTAGACCTCATGACCCGACAGATCTGGGTGGTCGGCCATCACCGCTTGGTGCACGAAGCCGGTGCGGCCCGTCCAAGCGTCTTCCGGCAGGGCGTTGGAGACGACCGGCACGTAGGTGAAGTTGGGCAGCGTGCGCGCCCATTCTTCGGCCTTGGCGTGCATGTACAGGTCTTGCGGGCGACGCCCGCCCCAGTACAGCGTCATCGGCCGCGTGCTGCCGATGAACTGCGCATGCTCGACGATGGCCTTGATGGGCGCGAAACCGGTGCCCGAGGCCAGCAGGATGATCGGCTTGTCGGATTCTTCACGCAGGAAGAAGCTGCCCAGCGGGCCCTCGAAGCGCAGGATGTCGCGCTCTTTCATGGCCGGGGCGCCTTCCTTGGCGCCGAATACGTAGTCGGTAAAGGCGCCGCCCGGCATGTGGCGGATGTGCAGCTCGATCGGGCCGTCGTCGTGCGGCGGGTTGGCAATCGAGTAGCTACGGCGCTTGCCGTCGCGCAGGAGGAATTCCACGTACTGCCCGGCCAGAAATTGCATACGCTCGGTGGCAGGCAGTTGCAGCTTGACGATGGTGACGTCCGGCGCGGCCTTTTCCAGCGACGCGACGCGGCACGGGATCTTCTTGATGGGGACATCGCCGGCGCCGTGCACTTCGCGCACTTCGATGGTGACGTCGGTGGCCGGCGTGGCACAGCAGAACAGCGCGCGGCCTTCGGTGGCCTCCTGGGCGGTCAGCGCGTTGGGCGAGTGGTTGCCCTGGACGACAGAGCCTTCGCGCACATGGCCCTTGCACGAGCCGCACGCGCCGTTCTTGCAGCCGTATGGCAGGCCGATGCCCTGGCGCAGCGCCGCTGCAAGGATGGTCTCGCCGTCTTCGGCCTGGAACTGGCGGCCGCTGGGCAGCACGTTGATCTGATAAGCCATACTACAATCCGAATATGTTGAAAAGAGTGTCTGGTCGCCCGTCTGGGCATGCAATGGTGGTCAATCCGGCAGCACGGCCGATGATGAATCAGTCAGTCGCTCGGCCATCCAAACCTGCGCCACGCCTGGGACTTCCACGCGTGCTGATCGTCGGCTGCGGCGATGTCGGGCAACGCTGCCTGACATTGCTCCGCACGCGTTTTCGCGTCTTTGCCGTCACCTCGCGTCTCGAAGGCCGCGCTGCGTTGCGCGAAGCGGGTGCCGTGCCGATTGTCGCCAATCTCGACGATGCCGCGTCGTTGCGCCGCCTGCGCGGCTTAAGCCCTCGCGTGCTGCATCTGGCACCGCCGCCTGCTGTTGGCGACGATGATCCGCGTACTGCTGCGCTACTGCACACGCTGGCGCAACCGTCTCCGGATTCCCGCGCTACAAAACCACGCATTTTACCCGAGCGGGCGCGCAGGTCGGGTGGCCTCACTGGCCGCTTGAAAACCCCCCTCCAAGCACGCGCGTTCGTGTATGCCAGCACCAGCGGCGTCTACGGCGATGCGGGCGGTGCCTGGGTCGACGAATCCCGGCCCGTGAAACCGAGCACCGCCCGTGCACAACGCCGCGTCGCCGCCGAACGCCGCGTGCGCTGGTTCGGTGCGGGCGGCGCTTGGCGCACGTCGATTTTGCGTATTCCCGGCATCTATGCAGCGGACCGGCTGCCCGTTGCCCGGCTCGAACGCGGAACGCCTGCGTTGCGCGCGCAGGACGATGTCTACACCAACCACATCCACGCCGATGACCTGGCGCGCGCGGTCATTGCCGCGCTGTTCCGGGGGAGACCGCAGCGCATCGTGCATGCCACCGACGCATCGGAGCTGCGCATGGGCGATTACTTTGACGCCGTGGCCGACGCGCGCGGCTTGCAGCGCCCGCCGCGCATTTCCCGTGCGGAGGCCCTCCAGCAGATCGAGCCGGCGCTGCTGTCCTTCATGAGCGAATCGCGCCGGCTGCGCAATACACGGCTTGCGCGCGAGTTGCGTGTGGCGCTGCGCTACCCGACGGTGGCGGATTTCCTGAGCAGCGAGGCCTGACGTGAAGGCGCCTGGGCCCGCCTCTGCAACCTTGTCGCACGGAGCCCGGCTGCGCGCGGCGCGCTGGGGGCTTTGGCTGTCTGCGGTGCTGGTGGGCGTGGGCGTCTCGTGGTTTGCCGCCTGCTTCGTGGCCGACACGATGAGCGCACGCGACATGCAGCAAATGGTCGAGGCGCGGCGCCAGCTTGCCGCCCAGGTGGCGGAGGGGATGTCGAGCCAGATCACGGCCGACGTGGCCTTGCTGCGCGCGCTGCCGCAGACGCTGGCGCAGATCGACGCCATCCCGCGCGCGGTGCAGCGCGTCGATACCCGGCGCTGGAATCTGATGGACCAGGGCTCGCGTGCCGAACAGGCGATGTCACACCCGGAAGTGGTCGACATCGACGCATTCCTGAACGCCACCGCCGGCAATCTCGGGCTGGACTACGTATGGGTCGTGAACCAGAACAATTACGTGGTGCTGGCCAATAACGCCGGCCGTGCCGATTCGCTCGTCGGCGTGCAGTCGAGCATGCAGCCTTATATGAAGGAGGCATTGCTGGGCGGCCTGGGCGAGCAGTTCACCGTCGGGCGGGTGACGGGCCTGCCGGGCCTGTTCTTCGCCGCGCCGGTGTATGACGCCGGTGGTTACCTGGTCGCGGTCATGGGCACCAAGGTAAGTCTGTCACGGTTGCAGCATTGGGTGTCGCACCCGACATCGCTGGTGACCGATCCGAACGGTTTGATCATTTTGTCCACGGATGCGTCGCTGGTGGGCAAGATCCTCCCGGATGCGCGCCTGCAGCGCATGGGCGCCACCGACCGCTACAACGCTTACCAGCGCGTCGACTTTGAGCCCTGGCCGTATCAGCCTAGCGCAAAGGCGCATCACGACGTGCCCAGCTGGGTGCCGGCCGAAGTGCGCGATGCGCTGGCCTGGCGCGAGGGCAGTGCGATGCCATCGCTCACCGTGTCGCGCAATGCGAGCGCAGACCTCACCGTCGTCGTGGCCGAGCCGCTGCCGGGGTGGAGCCAGCAGATCGCCAACCACGCGCGCAATCGCATGATTGGCTTTGTGCTGTTCGTGAGCGTGCTGGCGACGTTCGTGCTGGTGGCGTGGTCTTTGGTGCGCGAGCGGCAGCACCACCGCGTGACGCGCCATCTGAACCAGCGACTGCAGCGCACCAACAGCGCGCTCGCCAACGAGGCGCATTTCGACCATCTGACGGGCGTGCTGACACGCCGCCGCTTCCTGGCGCTGTTCGATACGGTGCTCACGCGTTCCCACAACCGCGCCGAACCGCTCGTGCTCGTGCTGGCCGACCTGGATCATTTCAAGCGCATCAACGACACGTGGGGCCACGCTGTGGGGGATATGGCGCTGCAGCGCTTTGCGTCGCTTGCCACGGGCGTACTGCGCAGCAGTGACTTGGTCGGGCGCTTGGGCGGCGAGGAATTTGCCATGGTGATGGGCCGCACCACGCTTGAAACCGCCACCGAGGTGGCGGAGCGCCTGCGTACGGCGGTGGCCGAGACCGATGAGAGTTTCCCGACGGGGCTGTCGATGACCGTCAGCATGGGCATGACGGTCTGCCGGCCGGGCGATACTGCCTCGGAGATGCTCAAGCGCGCCGATCTGGCGCTGTATCGCGCCAAGGAAACCGGGCGCAACCGGCACGTGGCCGGCTGAGACTAGCGCGCGACGCGGCTTGCGCGCCGGCGGCGAAGTGCGAGCTGCGTGCGCGTGCCCGACAGCGGCACGCGGCGGAAGCGCTCGCGGCGCTGTTCCTCATCAAAAAATGCCAGCGAAGGTTTGACGAGGTCGCTGCGCGAAACAATGCCCACCAGCGCGCGCGATTGCGAATCGGCCACCACCGGCAGCCGCTCCAGCCCATGCACTGCCAAGCGGGTGGCGACGATACGGCAGGTCTCCCCGGGCAACGCCATCACGGGGGCATTCGCACCAAACAACTCGGCCACGGCGACGGCACCACGCTTCTGGCCTGCCAGCAGCGCATCGCGGTCGAGCATGCCGACCAAGGTGCGATTCGGCCCACCTTGCACCACTGGAAACGCACGGTGCGCCTGCTGTTCACCAAAGCGGCTGGCGAGTGTGTCGGCCAGCGTGGCGTGTGCGTCGATGGTCTGCACGGATCGCGTCATCACCTCTTGCACCGCGTGACGCTCCAGTGGGTCGACGGCGTATTCGCGATAGATGTGGAAGCCGCGCCGTGCGATTTTCTCGGTCATGATCGAGCGCGGCATGGTCAGCACGACAAAACCGTAGGACACCGCCACCGCCAGCAGGATCGGCAGCAGCGCGTTCACATCGTGTGTGAGCCCGAAGGCGAAGACGATGGCTGTGAGCGGGGCGCCCAGGACGCCGGCCAGCATGGCCGCCATGCACACGAGCGGCCACAGGCCCGGGTCGCCGCCGGGGAGCACCGGGCCGATCAACACCCCCAAGCCGGCGCCCATCATCAGCAGCGGGGCAAGCACCCCGCCAGACGTGCCCGAGCCCAGCGCGATCACCCAGATGATGGCCTTGACCACCAGCAGCGCCAGCGCCACGCGGATGGCGAGATGGTTGTGCAGCAAATCCCCGATGACGTCGTAGCCGACGCCCAGCGCACGCGGCTCGAAATAGCCGCCAATGCCCACCACCAGGCCACCGATGGCCGGCCACCACATCCAGTGGATCGGCAGGCGGCCGAACAGATCTTCGGTCTTGTACAACGCCATCGACAGCGAACGCGCCAGCGCGCCGCACAGCAACCCGGCGACCACGCACGAGCCCAGCGCAGGCAGCGTCGCAGGCGCGGTGTCCAGTGGAAAGAGGGGGCCGGGTTCCAACACCAGCACACGCAGGAAGCCCGCCACGGCGCACGCCACCGCCACGGGGAGCATGCTGCGCGGGCGCCACTCGAACAACAGCAGTTCCACCGCCAGCAGCAGCGCGGCCACCGGCGTGCCAAACACGGCCGTCATGCCTGCCGTGGCGCCGGCCACCAGCAGTGTCTTGCGCTCGGCGGCCGTCAGCTTGAAAAATTGCGCGAACAGCGAGCCGATCGCGCCGCCCGTCATGATGATCGGGCCTTCCGCGCCAAACGGGCCACCGCTGCCGATCACGATGCCCGACGACAGCGGCTTGAGCACCGCCACCTTCGGCGACATCTTGCTCTTGCCGAACAGGATGGCTTCGATGGCCTCGGGAATGCCGTGGCCGCGGATCTTCTCCGAACCGAAGCGCGCCATCAGCCCGACGATCAGCCCACCGATGAGCGGTACCGCAATCACCCAGGCGCCCAGCGTGTTGGCGGCCGGCGAGCGGTCCGCCAGCGACAACGTCTGGAAGAAGAACAGGTTGGTGAAGAAGCGGATCAGGTTGAGCAGCGCAACGGCGGCCAATGTGGCAAACGCCGCGATGACGACGGCCAGCGCCGTGGTGCGGAACAGCGTGGTATCGGTTGCAAAGTCGCGCCGATGGGGTGTGTGTTCAACGGTGTGCATGAGGTTACTGCTCGGCGGGCGGTTCGACGGGTTGATCGAGGTGCGGAAGCTTGAACGCGCGTCTGAAGGCCGACAGCTCACTCTGGTGCAGCCCGGCCAGCAGCGTGACGAGGTGATCACCCTTCCTGGAGAGATGGACTTCCACCTGGCGCGCGTCGGTGTCGCTCGATCGACGTTCGACCAGGCCCGCTTCTTCACAGCGTGTGATGAGCGCCGCCGTGCCATGCGGCGCGGCCTGCAGGCGCTCGGCCAGTTCGCCAACGGTGGCCCATTCGCGCCCGGCATAGCCTTTCACGTGGAGCAGCAGCTGATACTGCAACGGCGTGATGCCCTTGGCGTGGATCAGGTCTTCAGAGGCGCGCAGGAAGCGGCGCAGGTGGTAGCGGAAATCAGAGAGGTTCTCGAAATCCTGTTTGGACAAAGGTCGGGCTGGCGCAGACATGGCGAAATCAAACGGTTCGGGCCGGAATATATCATGGCGTGACATATCTGGGAAAGCCTGCCGTGCGGCTGTGTGGCCGACCTTGAGTGCATTCCGGGGCGCACGGATTGTTGATTGCCAATCAAGACTGTTTCGTGGGCGGGCGGGTTTTTCCGCACAGGCGGAACCTCCACACTGCCATCCATGGTCATTACGCCGGTCGTGGACGCTCGCTGCTGCGCCGTCGCCTTGGCGCACGCGCCGGACGCATTGCATTTCCGCCGAAATCGTCGCCCGCTTGCTGAAACGTTTGCGGAAATCGCGGCAGAGGGTCTGCCCGCTTTCCATTCTTCTACTTTGGAGTGCATCGCATGAACCCCAACCACACCTCTGCCGAGCCCACTCGCAACAGCCCGACGCTGCCGCTGCTCGCGCTTGCCGCTGGCGCCTTTGGCATCGGCACCACCGAGTTTTCGCCGATGGGCTTGCTGCCCGTGATTGCCGACGGCGTGCATGTATCGATTCCGCAGGCTGGCATGCTGGTCAGCGCGTATGCGATCGGGGTGATGGTCGGCGCGCCGATCATGACGCTGCTGCTCGCACGCTGGCCACGGCGCAAGGCGCTGATTGCGCTGATGAGCATCTTCACCATCGGCAACCTGCTGTCAGCCGTTGCGCCGGACTACACGACGCTGCTGCTCGCGCGGCTCGTCACCAGCCTCAATCACGGCGCGTACTTCGGGCTGGGATCGGTGGTTGCCGCCAGCCTCGTACCGCGCGACAAGCAGGCCAGCGCCGTCGCAACGATGTTCATGGGCCTGACGATCGCCAACGTTGGGGGCGTGCCGGCTGCGACTTGGCTCGGCCAACTGATCGGCTGGCGCATGTCGTTTGCCGCCACGGCAAGCCTCGGCCTGATCGCCATTGCGGGTCTGATTACCGCGTTGCCGAGGGGCGATGCCGGCAAGATGCCCAACCTTCGCGCCGAACTCGCGGTCCTGACGCGTCCCGTCGTGCTGGGCGCGCTTGCCACCACGGTGCTCGGCGCGGGCGCGATGTTCACGCTCTACACGTATGTTGCGCCGACGCTTGCGCAACTGACCGGCGCCTCGCCGGCATTCGTGACGGCGATGCTGGTGCTGATCGGCATCGGTTTTTCGATTGGCAACATGGCCGGCGGCCGCCTGGCAGATCGCTCGCTCGACGGCAGCCTGATCGGCTTTCTGTTGCTGCTGATCGTGACGATGCTCGCGTTCCCCGTGCTCGCCAAGACGCACATCGGTGCGGCCGCCGCGTTGCTGGTGTGGGGCATCGCCACCTTCGCGGTCGTACCGCCGCTGCAGATGCGCGTGATGCGTGCCGCAGCTGAGGCACCGGGGCTTGCATCGTCCGTGAACGTGGGCGCGTTCAACCTCGGCAACGCGCTGGGCGCAGCAGCGGGCGGCGCCGCCATCTCCGCAGGACTGGGCTATGCGGCGGTGCCGATTGTCGGCGCAGTGATCGCCGCGGCAGGCCTTGCGCTGGTGGTTCTGCAGGTCGTGCAGCGCCGGGCGCGCCTTGCGATGAACCCCTGATTCGATTTCCCCTTGGAGCACACGATGAACAAGATTCCCGCTTTCGGCCTCGGCACGTTTCGCCTGAAGGGCCGGGCTGTCATCGACTCGGTCCGCAATGGCCTCGAACTCGGCTACCGCGTCATCGACACCGCCCAAATCTACGGCAATGAAGCGGAGGTAGGCGAGGCCATTGCCAGCTCCGGCGTGCGCCGCGAAGACCTGTTCCTGACGACCAAGATCTGGGTCGACAACTACGCCCGGAGCAAGCTGGTGACGAGTCTCGAAGACAGCCTCACCAAGCTGCGCACCGATTACGTCGACCTCACGCTCATCCATTGGCCGGCGCCCAACAACGGCGTGTCGCTCGAAGAATTCATGACCGCGCTGGCCGAAGCGAAGGCTCGGGGTTTGACGCGCGAGATCGGCGTCTCGAACTTCAACATCGCCCTGACGCAGCAGGCGATTGCGGTGGCTGGCAAAGACGCCATCGCCACCAACCAGATCGAACTGAGCCCGTATCTGCAAAATCGCAAGCTCGTCGAATTTCTGCAGCGCGAGGGCATCCACGTCACGTCGTACATGACGCTCGCCTACGGCAAGGTGCTGGGCGATCCGGTGATCGGCGCGATCGCACAGCGGCACGAAGCGACGCCGGCGCAGGTCGTGCTGGCGTGGGCGATGCAGTTGGGCTACTCGGTGATCCCGTCGTCAACCAAGCGAGAGCATCTTGCGAGCAACCTGCGCGCGCAAACGCTGCACCTGACGGACGAAGACATGGCTCAGATTGCCGGGCTTGAGCGCAACGGCCGCGAGGTTTCACCAGACGGGCTCTCGCCGCAGTGGGATTGAGCACCGCGCCACCAGCGCAATAGAAAAAGCCGCTCCGAAGAGCGGCTTTTTTCACGTGGATCGCGCGCTGGGCCCGTGTTGCATCAGTCGTCCAGTTGCGACAGGTCGCGCACCGCGCCCTTGTCCGCCGACATGACCAACTTGGCGTACGCCTTGAGTGCGGCCGATACCTTGCGCGGACGCGGCTGCGCGGGCTTCCAACCCTTGGCGTTCTGCTCTTCGCGGCGTCGTGAGAGTTCTTCGTCCGACACCAGCACGTTGATCGTGCGGTTGGGGATGTCGATGCGGATCTTGTCGCCGTTGCGCACCAGGCCGATCGCGCCGCCTGCAGCCGCTTCCGGCGAACAGTGCCCGATCGACAGCCCCGACGTACCACCCGAGAAGCGGCCGTCCGTCAGCAGCGCACAGGCTTTGCCCAGGCCCTTGGACTTGATGTAGCTGGTCGGGTACAGCATTTCCTGCATGCCGGGGCCGCCCTTCGGGCCTTCGTAGCGCACGACCACCACGTCGCCGGCTTTGACCTTGTCGGCCAGGATGTCCGCGACCGCTTCGTCCTGCGATTCCGTCACGTGCGCCGTGCCTTCGAACACGAGGATGCTTTCATCCACGCCGGCGGTCTTCACCACGCAGCCGTCCAGCGCGATGTTGCCCCTCAGCACGGCCAGGCCGCCTTCCTTCGAGAACGCATGCTCGTTCGAGCGGATGCAGCCCTCGGCGCGGTCCAGGTCCAGGCTCGGCCAGCGCGTGTTCTGGCTGAACGCGACCTGCGTCGGGATACCCGCCGGGCCGGCACGGTAGAAGGTCTGCACGGCTTCATCCGACGTGCGGACGATGTCCCACTGGTCCAGCGCGTCCTTCAACGTGGGCGCGTGCACGGTGGGTGCGTCGGTGTGCAGCTTGCCGGCGCGGTCCAGCTCACCCAGGATGGCCATGATGCCGCCGGCGCGGTGCACGTCTTCGATGTGGTACTTGTTCGTGTTCGGCGCGACCTTGCACAGCTGCGGCACGACGCGCGAAAGGCGGTCGATGTCCGCCATCGTGAAGTCGATCTCCGCTTCCTGCGCGATGGCCAGCAGGTGCAGGATCGTGTTGGTCGAGCCGCCCATCGCGATGTCGAGCGTCATGGCGTTCTCAAATGCCTTGAAGCCGACCGAGCGCGGCAGCACGCGCTCATCTTCCTGCTCGTAGTATTGGCGGGCGAGTTCAACGATGCGGCGGCCGGCGCGCTTGAAGAGCTGCTCGCGGTCTGCGTGCGTGGCGACCACGGTGCCGTTGCCCGGCAGCGACAGGCCGAGCGCTTCGGTCAGGCAGTTCATCGAGTTGGCCGTGAACATGCCCGAGCACGAACCGCAGGTCGGGCACGCCGAGCGCTCGACTTCCGCCACTTCCTCGTCGGAATACTTGCTGTCGGCCGCGATCACCATCGCGTCGATCAGATCCAGCTTCTTGATTTCGATGGCTTTGGTGACGGGGTTGGCCAGGCGCGTCTTGCCCGCTTCCATCGGGCCGCCCGAGACGAAGATCACCGGAATGTTCAGGCGCATGGCGGCCATCAGCATGCCCGGGGTGATCTTGTCGCAGTTGGAGATGCAGACCATGGCATCGGCGCAGTGCGCGTTGACCATGTATTCAACCGAGTCGGCAATGATGTCGCGGCTGGGCAGCGAATACAGCATGCCGTCGTGGCCCATGGCGATGCCGTCGTCCACGGCGATTGTGTTGAATTCCTTGGCAACCCCGCCCGCGGCTTCGATTTCACGCGCGACGAGCTGCCCCAGGTCTTTCAGGTGCACATGGCCGGGAACAAACTGGGTGAACGAATTGACCACCGCGATGATGGGCTTCTGGAAGTCTTCGTCTTTCATGCCGGTGGCGCGCCAGAGCGAGCGTGCCCCCGCCATGTTGCGGCCGGCGGTGGAGGTTTTGGAACGGTATGCGGGCATTTTGGGTGCTGAAGAATGTCGATGGTGGGGCGGGCCACGCGGATAAAGGCCCTCGCGCGCCCGTGCGATCAACCTCTTGAGCCGCGCCCGGGGCAAAACCGCCATTATCCCACGCCGCGCGGGGCGTGTTGCCGGCTGCCGTTGCGTTGCCGGGCGTCCAATGAAAAAGCCGCTTCTGCGTGAACAGAAGCGGCTTGAATTCTGGTGCCCGAGGCCGGAATCGAACCGGCACGCCTTGCGGCGGGGGATTTTGAGTCCCCTGCGTCTACCAATTTCACCACTCGGGCAGGTGCTGATGAGCCGGCAATTATGCCAGAAGTCCGGCCATCCGAACAAGGCGGGCCGAAAGGCGCTCAATCGGTCTGCTGCTTGTTCTGCTGCTCGAGCACGCGCAGCAGCGACGCCGTATCGTCATACCCCCAGCCGTTGGCCACCAGCGTATTGAGCTGCGAAGCCACCAGTTCCATCGCCGGCATCTGCAGGCCGAGTTCCTGGGCGATCTCGCGCACCAGGCCGAAATCCTTGTCGTGCAGGCGCGCTTCGATGCCGGCGGCAAAGTTGCGCTCGGCCATCTTGGGCCCTTCCAGGTCGAGCATGCGGCTGCCCGCAAAGCCCGGGCCGATGGCAGCCAGCACACGCGACGGGTCGGTCCCCTGGGCGCGCGCAAACAGCATGGCTTCGGCAATGCCCTGGATATTGATGACCTGCACGATCTGGTTGCACGCCTTGGCGACTTGGCCTGCACCGTGGCCGCCGACGTGCGTGATCGTCGTGCCCAGCAGTTGCAGCAGCGGCCGCACGCGTTCCAGCACATCGGCCTTGCCGCCAACCATGATCGACAGCGTGGCCTTCTGCGCGCCTGCGGTGCCGCCTGAGACCGGCGCATCCAGGAACTCCAGTCCCGCCGCTTCCAAATCGGCCGCGATCCGGCGCGTGGCCACGGCGGAGATCGTGCTGTGATCGATGCACACGGCACCACGCGGCGCGCCATGGATGACACCATCCGGCCCCAGCAGCACGCTTTCCACATCGGCCGTGGACGTCACGTTGGTGAAGATGACCTCCGCATCGCGCGCCGCTTCAGCGGGGGTGTTGCAGGGCTCGGCGCCGAGGGCGCGGGCGTTGTCGGCGGCTTCCGGACGGCGCACATAGGCGCGCACGGTGTGCCCGGCGGCAATCAGGTGTTGGACCATCGGCGTGCCCATGTTGCCGAGGCCGATGAAGGCAATGCGTGTCATGGCGAATCTCTGCGTGTTGACTTAGCGCGGGCCGGCGTATGCGAAACGGCCGTTCTTGATGATGCCCATCACGCGCGAACGTTGGTCGAAGCCTTGGTGATCCTGGGCATTCAGGTTCAGCACGCCGTTGGGCACGGTCAGATCGCGCGTCGTTTCCAGCGCGTCGCGCAGGGCGGCGCGGAAGGCGGGGGTGCCTGGCTGGTCGCCAGTCTTGAGCGCCCGCGCCGCGGCGTTGTCGAGCAACTGCCACGCGCCCCATGCGTCGCCCGCAAATTGCGTGACGGTGTTGGGGCCGTACTTGGCCTCATAGCGATCAGCAAATTCCACTGCAACCTTGCGCACCGGGTGGCTGGCCGGCAGCTCGCGCGCCACGACCACGGGGCCGGTCGGGAAGAGCGTGCCTTCCACATCCTTGCCGCCCACCTTCAGGAATTCGGTGCTGGCGATGCCGTGTGTCTGGTAAATGCGGCCCTTGTAGCCGCGCTCCACCAGCGTGCGTTGGGGCAGGGCGGCGGGGGTGCCGGCCCCGGCAATCAGGATGGCGTCGGGCTTGGCCGCCATCAGTTTGAGAATCTGCCCCGTCACGCTGGTATCCGTGCGCGCAAATCGCTCGTTGGCCACCACGCGCAACTTGCGCACGTCGGCCAGCTTCGAGAATTCACGCCACCAGCTCTCGCCATACGCATCCGTAAAGCCGATGAAGCCGACGGTGTGCACGCCGTTGTCGGCCATGTGCTGGGTGACGAGTGTGGCCATCTGCGAATCGTTCTGCGGCATCTTGAAGGCCCAGCGGCGCTTGGCGTCCTGCGGTTCGACGATGGAGGCAGATGCTGCCAGCGTGACCATCGGCGTTTGCCCTTCGGCCACGGCATCGAGCGAGGCCAGCGCCGTCGGCACGATCGTCGGGCCAACAATCACGTCCACCTTGTCTTCGGCGATCAGCTTGCGCACGTTGCGCACCGCCATCGACGGGTCGGAGGCGTCGTCCAGCACGATGACCTGCGCGCGCTGACCGCCGATGGTCGCCGGCCACATCTGCACGGTGTTCTTGCTGGGAATGCCGATGGCGGCGGCGGGGCCGGTGGTCGACAGGACCACGCCCACGCGAATGTCGGCGCGGGTGGGCAGGGCAAGTGCAGCAACGCTGGCGAAGAGGGCCATGCCGCACAGCAGGCGACGTCGGGTCGTCATGAAGTCTCCGGGAAGTTCAGGCATTGCGAATGCGGGCGAATCACAGCTCGTATGCTTCGTGATCGCCCGACATGAGTTGTTCGACCAGCTTGCGCGTCAGCGTTGGCGCAAACAGCTCGATGAAGGTGTAGACGAAGCCGCGCAGGTACGCGCCTTGTTTGACGCCCAGGTGCGTGACGTTGGTGCCGAACAGGTGGCCGGCCGGAATGGCGCGCAGGTTGCGATCGCGCTCGGCGTCAAATGCCACGCCGGCCACGATGCCCACGCCCAGGCCCACTTCCACGTAGGTCTTGATGACGTCCGCGTCGATGGCTTCGAGCACGATATCGGGCTTGATCTGGCGCAGTTCGAACGCGTGGTCGATTTTGGGCCGGCCGGCAAAGTGGTGGTCGTACGTGATGATCGGATAACCCTTCAGGTCGTCCAGCGTCAGGTGCTGGCGCGACAGAAGCGGGTGGTCAGGCGGCGTCACCACCACATGCTGCCACTGGTAGCCCGGGATCGAGATCAGATCCTTCACGTGCGACATGCCTTCGGTGGCGATGGCGATGTCGGCCTGGTCGTGCAGCACCATCTCGGCGATCTGCGCGGGCGTGCCCTGCTGAATGGAAAGGCGCACCTTGGGATATTTGCGCGTGAACTCGGCGATGGCCTTGGGCAGCGCGTAGCGCGCCTGCGTGTGTGTGGTCGCGATGGTGAAGTTGCCCTGGTCCTGTGCGGCGTAGTCCTTGCCGACACGCTTGAGGGTTTCAACTTCTTCGAGCACGCGCTCGACGGAGGCGAGGATGCGCCGCCCCGGCTCTGTGAGACCCCGGATGCGCTTGCCGTGACGGGTGAAGATATCGACGCCCAGTTCCTCTTCCAGCTCGATGATGGCTTTTGAGACACCCGGTTGTGATGTATAGAGCGCTTTTGCGGCCTCTGTCAGGTTGAATTTCTGCCGCACGGCTTCGCGCACGAAGCGGAATTGGTGGAGGTTCATGGCTGCGCGGTCAATAAGAAGAACAGGTGCGAACTGAACGCTACTTATAACCGACACCATATAAACAAACAATTTTTTATTGGTTTGGGATATGAGGCCAGTTCATTACGATGCTCGAACTTCGTGATAACACGCCCTCACTGTCCCTGCGCCATGACGCTTGCCTATACGATTTCCGGTCTGCTGGTCGGCCTCCTGGTCGGCCTGACGGGCGTTGGCGGCGGCTCGCTGATGACGCCGCTGCTGACGCTGATGTTCGGCTTTTCGCCGGCGACCGCGGTGGGCACGGACCTGGCATTCGCTTCGCTGACCAAGGGCGCGGGCACGATCGCGCATCGCAGCCACGGTCATATCCGCTGGGACATCGTCAAGCGCCTCTGCCTGGGCAGCCTGCCGGCGGCGCTGGTGACCGTGATCGTGCTGAAGAGCGCCGGCAACCTCGACGCTGAATGGATGCACGTGATTCGCCTGACGATTGGCGTGTCGGTCATCCTGACCGTGATTTCGCTGTTGTTCCGTCAGCGCGTGCTGGGGTGGTTGGCTCGCAACCCGCGCTATCGACTGCAAGGCACGGCGCTGGCCGCAGCCACCGTTCTCGTTGGCGCGGTGCTGGGCGTGCTGGTGACGGTGTCGTCCATCGGTGCCGGTGCCGTGGGTGCGACGCTCATCCTGATCCTGTATCCCGAATTGAAGAGCGCCGAAGTGGCCGGCACCGACATCGCCTATGCCGTGCCGCTGACCGCCGTGGCGGGCCTGGGCCATATGTACCTGGGCACCATCGACTGGAACCTGCTTGCGTCGCTGCTGGTGGGCTCCATCCCGGGTATCTGGCTGGGCGCGCGCCTGTCCAAGAATCTGCCGGAACGTCTGGTGCGCGGCGCGCTAGCCGCCACGCTGACGATCACGGCCATCAAGCTGGTGTCGTGATGCGTGAATTCATGCCGGCGCCGCTTGATTGCCGCTGTTGTCGTTGAGACGACAGCAGCGCCATAACGAACGCATTCCCCCAATTGAATCGCACGCCGGCCCAGCCGGATTGGACTGAACAGTCATGTACCAATACGACGCTTACGATCACCGCCTCGTCGCCGACCGCGTTGCGCAGTTCCGCGACCAGGTGCGCCGCCGTATCGCGGGCGAACTGACCGAAGAAGAGTTCCTGCCGCTGCGCCTGCAGAATGGTCTGTACTACCAGCGCCACGCCTATATGTTGCGTGTGGCGATTCCGTACGGCCACCTGCGCGCCAACCAGATGCGCATGCTCAGCCATATCGCGGCGGAGCACGACCGCGGCTACGGCCACTTCAGCACGCGCCAGAACATCCAGTACAACTGGATCGAGCTGGAGCAGGTGCCGGACATCCTGGCCAAGCTGGCCTCGGTCGAAATGCACGCCATCCAGACCTCGGGCAACTGCATCCGCAACATCACAACCGACCAGTTTGCCGGTGTGGCGCCGGATGAGGTGATCGATGCGCGCCCGCTGGCGGAAATCCTGCGCCAATGGTCGACGTTCATCCCGGAGTTCGCGTTCCTGCCGCGCAAGTTCAAGATTGCTGTGTCGGCCTCGCGCCAAGACCGCGCCGTGACGCAGCTGCATGACATCGGCGTCTACGCCTATGAGAAGGACGGCCAGACGCTGCTGCGCATCCTCGCCGGCGGCGGCATGGGCCGGACCCCGATCCTGGGCGCGATCATCAAGGAAGACCTGCCGTGGCAGCACATGCTGTCGTACATCGAGGCCGCCGTGCGCGTGTACAACCGCTACGGCCGCCGCGACAACAAGTACAAGGCGCGCATCAAGATTCTCGTGAAGGCCATCGGCGCCGAAGAATTTGCGCGCCAGGTGGAAGAAGAGTGGCAGCACATCAAGGACGGCCCCTCGACCATCACGCAGGCCGAATTCGACCGCGTGGCGCAGTTCTTCGCGCCGCCCGCGTATGAAAAGCTGGCCGATACCGATGCCGGCTATGAAAAGGCGCTGCTGGAGAACAAGGCGTTCGCACGCTGGGTCAGCCGCAACGTGCATCCGCACCGCGTGCCGGGCTACGCCGCGGTCACGCTGTCGCTCAAGCCGGGCGCGGCGCTGCCCCCGGGCGATGCCACGGCCGAGCAGATGGCGCTGGTGGCGGATTGGTCGGAGCGCTTCGGCTTTGGCGAGGTGCGTGTCGCGCACGAGCAGAATCTGATCCTGCCGGACGTGAAGAAGCACGACCTGCTGGAGCTGTGGCAGTTGGCAAAGGAGCACGGCATGGCCACCGCCAACATCGGCCTGCTGACCGACATCATTGCGTGCCCGGGCGGCGATTTCTGCTCGCTGGCCAATGCCAAGTCGATTCCCATCGCGCAGGCGATTCAGGCGCGCTTCGACGATCTCGATTACGTGCACGACCTGGGCGAGCTGTCGCTCAACATCTCGGGTTGCATCAACTCGTGCGGTCACCACCACGTCGGCAACATCGGCATCCTGGGTGTCGATAAGCACGACGAAGAGTGGTACCAGGTGTCGCTGGGCGGCGCGCAGGGCAACGATTCGGCGATCGGCAAGATCATCGGCCCGTCGTTCAAGGCCGAAGAAATGCCCGACGTGATCGAGCGCATCATCGACACCTTTGTTGCAAACCGCACGGAAGACGAGCTGTTCATCGACACCTATCACCGCATCGGCATGACTCCGTTCAAGGAACGCGTCTACGCCCGTGCAGAAGCCTGAATGCCGAGGGAAACGAACATGAGCAAGATCATCAAGCTGCAAAACGGTGCCCCGCAAATCGTGGCTGACGAATGGACCGTGCTGCGCGCGCCGGAAGGCGGCGAACTGACGCAAGCCGATGTGGATGCCGCCGCGCACGCCATCGTGCCGCTGGCCTATTGGCAAGCCCACCGTGACGCGCTTCTCGGCCGCGCTCGCGCCGGCACGCTGGCCGTCTGGCTGGCTCCGGACGACGAGCCGTTCGCCCTGGAAGCTGACCTGCCGAACCTGTCGCTGGTGGCTGTGGACTTCCCGGTCTTCCGTGATGGTCGTGGCTACAGCACGGCGTTCCTGTTGCGCCAGCGCCTGGGCTTCACCCGTGAACTGCGCGCCATCGGCGACGTGCTGCGCGACCAGCTCGACTTCATGCGCCGTTGCGGTTTTGACGCCTACGCCGTGCGCGCAGACAAGAACATCGACGATGCACTGAACGGCTTCGGCGAGATCAGCGTGCGCTACCAAGGCGCCGTCGACGAGCCGCGTCCGTTGTTCCGCCGCGAGCGTGCCGTTCAGGAGGCCGCGTGAGCGACGTGCAAGACGTGAGCGTGTCGGAAGTGCCGGTGTCCGCAATCGGTCGCCCGGTGCTCTGGACGCGTCCGGCCTACACCGGCACGGCCGAAGCCCTGGCGGCGAAGGAAGCCGCGCTGTTCGAGCGCCTGGGTGAGATCGCCGCCAAGCACGGCGTGGCGAAGTTCGCCACCAGCCTGGCTGCAGAAGACATGGTCGTGACCGATGCGATCCTGCGCAGCCCCGAGGCCGTGCGCGCGCACCTGCCGATCTTTACGTTGCAGACGGGCCGTCTGCACGCCGAAACGCTGGAGATGCTCGATCGTGTTCGCACACATTACGGTTACGCCATCGAGCAGTACGCGCCGGACGCGCGCGCAGTGGAAGCCTATGTGCGCGACCACGGCCTCAACGCGTTTTACGACAGCATCGAACTGCGCAAGGCGTGCTGCAACATCCGCAAGGTGGTGCCGCTGAATCGCGCGTTGAAAGACGCGGACGCGTGGCTTACGGGCCAGCGCCGCGAGCAGGCCGTCACGCGTGCCGACCTGCCGTTTGCCGAAGATGACGAGGCCCGCGGCATCGCCAAGTACAACCCGCTGTTCGACTGGTCCGAGGCCGAAGTCTGGGCGTACCTCGAGCAGCACAACGTGCCCACCAACGCGCTGCACGACAAGGGCTATCCCAGCATCGGCTGCGAGCCTTGCACGCGCGCGGTGCGCGCCGGCGAGGATGTGCGCGCCGGCCGCTGGTGGTGGGAATCGCGCGACAGCAAGGAATGCGGTCTGCACGCGGCAAATGCGGTGACAAGTTCGGCGACGCACCCGTCGCAACAGAATTGAGCGAAAGCGAAGGAAGAATCATGGGAGTGATGAGCGAGATCCCGGGCACGGCTCTGACGCCGGTGCAGAACGAACACCTCGACTGGCTCGAAGCCGAGTCGATCTACATCATTCGTGAAGTGGTGGCCGAGTGCCGCAATCCGGCGCTGCTGTTTTCCGGCGGCAAGGATTCGATCGTCATGCTGCATCTGGCGCTCAAGGCCTTCCGTCTGGGTGACCGCAAGATCGAACTGCCGTTCCCGCTGGTGCACATCGATACGGGGCACAACTACCCGGAAGTAATCCAGTTTCGCGATCAGCGCGTTGCTGAACTCGGCGCGCGCCTGGTGGTGGGCCACGTGGAAGACTCCATCAAGCGCGGCACCGTGCGCCTGCGCAAGGAAACGGATTCGCGTAACGCCGCACAGGCTGTCACGCTGCTGGAAACGATCGAAGCGAACGGTTTCGATGCCCTGATGGGTGGCGCCCGTCGCGACGAAGAGAAGGCCCGTGCGAAGGAACGCATCTTCTCGTTCCGCGACGAATTCGGCCAGTGGGATCCGAAGGCGCAGCGCCCGGAACTCTGGAGCCTGTACAACGCCCGCATGGCGCAGGGCGAGCAGATGCGTGTGTTCCCGATCTCCAACTGGACGGAACTCGACGTGTGGCAGTACATCGCCCGCGAGAACCTCGGGCTGCCGCCGATCTACTACGCGCATCAGCGTGAAGTCGTGCGCAAGAACGGCCTGCTGGTGCCGGTTACGCCGATCACGCCCAAGGCAGATGGCGACGTGAGCGAAGTCCTGTCAGTGCGCTTCCGCACCGTGGGCGACATCAGTTGCACGTGCCCCGTGGCGAGCACGGCCGCCACGCCGGCCGAGATCATTGCCGAGACGGCCGTGACTGAAATCACCGAACGCGGCGCCACGCGCATGGACGACCAGACGAGCGAAGCCTCGATGGAAAAGCGCAAGAAGGAAGGGTATTTCTGATCATGACAAATCAAGCATCGCACCAGGGCCTGCTGCGCTTCATCACCGCCGGTTCCGTCGACGACGGCAAGAGCACGCTGATCGGCCGCCTGCTGTACGACAGCAAGGCCGTGCTGACCGACCAGCTGCAGGCGCTCGCCAACGCCAAGAACAAGCGTACCGCCGGTGAGCAGATCGATTTCTCTCTGCTGACCGACGGCCTGGAAGCCGAGCGTGAGCAGGGCATCACGATCGACGTGGCGTACCGCTATTTCTCGACCGCCCGCCGCAAGTTCATCATTGCAGACACGCCGGGCCACGAGCAGTACACGCGCAACATGGTGACGGGCGCCTCGACGGCGCACGCCGCCATCATCCTGATCGACGCAACGCGCGTGACGACCGTCGGCGGCAAGACCGAGCTGCTGGCGCAGACCAAGCGCCATTCGGCCATCGTGAAGCTGCTGGAGCTGCAACACGTGATCGTGGCCATCAACAAGATGGACCTGGTCGACTACAGCGAAGCGCGCTTCAACGAAATCCGCACCGCTTACGATGCGCTGGCTACACAACTGGGCTTGCACGACGTGCGCTACGTACCGGTGTCGGCGCTGCGCGGCGACAACATCGTGCATGCCTCCGAAGCCATGCCTTGGTATCAGGGCGAGCCCCTGCTGGCGTTGCTCGAAGACCTGAAGGTGGAAGACACCGCCCCGACCGGCGACGATGCGCTGCGCTTCCCGGTTCAGCTTGTGGCACGTCAGGATGGCTCGCAAGCCGATGATTTCCGCGGCTACATGGGCCGCGTGGAAGCCGGCACCGTGCGCGTCGGCCAGGCCGTGCGCGTGCTGCCTGCCAACCGCGAAACCACCGTGGCCGAAGTGCTGACGCCCAATGGCGCAGCCGATTCCGCCGGCCCCGGCGAGACCATCACCGTGCGTCTGGCCGACGATGTGGACATTTCGCGCGGCGACACCATCGTCGCGGCTCCCACGACTGCCGCCAACGCCGCCAAGAAGCTCCACGCCGACCTGTGCTGGTTCGACGAACACGAGCTGAACCCGGCCCGCAAATACGTGCTCAAGCACACCACGGCCACCGTGTTCGCACGCGTGTCGGATGTGGAGCGCGTGCTCGACGTGCATACGCTGTCGCACGAAACCGGCCGCAAGCAGATCGCGCTCAACGACATCGGTACGGTCAATATCAGTCTGCAGAAGCCGATTGTCTGCGATGCGTATGGCGATAATCCGGCCACCGGCGCGTTCATCCTGGTGGATGAAGCCACGCACCATACGGTGGCGGCTGGCATGATCCGTGCGTTTTCCTAACCCGAAAGGGGCGCGGTAACATGCGCCCCGCCAGGAAAAGGCAAAGGAAGCTGCAAATGGAAGCGAAGACCCGCAAGACGTTCGGCCACGTGAGCCTGATTGGTGCAGGCCCCGGCGCTGCGGACCTCATCACGGTGCGCGGCGCACGGTTGTTGGGCGAAGCCGAGGTCGTGCTGCACGACGCCCTCGTCTCGCCCGAGGTCTTCCAGTACTGCCCGCAGGCCGTGCTCATTCCGGTCGGCAAGCGGTGCGGCAAGCGTTCGACCGCGCAACGCTTCATCAATCGGCAACTCGTCGATCTGGCCACCAAGTACCAACGTGTGGTGCGCCTCAAGGGCGGTGATCCAATGCTGTTCGGCCGCGCCGATGAAGAACTGCAAGCGCTCGAGCAAGCCGGCATCGACTACGAAATCGTTCCGGGCATCACGGCCGCGCTGGCAGCGGCCTCCGCCATTCGCCAACCGTTGACCAAGCGCGGCGTCGCTCGCAGCGTCGCGTTTGTAACGCAAGCCAAGGCGACCGATCCGGACTCGCCGCAACCCGAAGGCGCCGTGGCGGGCCCCGTTGCGCAGGCCGACTCGCTCGTTTACTACATGGGGCGTGATCAGGCTGCCACCATCGCAGCTGACCTGATCGCCCGTGGCCGCGCTCCGTCGACGCCCGCCTGGGTCGTTGAGGCGGCCACCACGCCAGAGCAGCGCTCGGCGTGCTTCACGCTGCAGCAGATGGCCGATGGCGCCGCCGCGCAGTGGATCAATCCCGAGCATCCGAGTCTGCTGATGATCGGCGACGCCTTTGCCGTGCGTGCTTCGGCTGCGGCTTCAGAAATCCTCGCGGGCGAGCCGCATATCCTGGCTGCCTGAGACGTTCAGCCGGCCTCAGAACGTCAGCGCAATCTTCCCGAACACCTTCCCGGCCTGCAGTATCCCGAACGCTTCGGGCGCGTCATGCCACGGCAGCACCTGATCGACGATCGGGTGCAGGCCGTGCAACGCCAGCGGGCGGTTCATCGCTTCGAATGACGCGCGTGGCCCCACCGATGCTGGCCGGATCACCGCCTTGCGCGCAAAGATCTCCAATGGCGTGACGCTGCCCTCGCGCCCGGCGAGGTAGCCGACGAGGTGAATCTGTCCCCCAATCCGCAACGCTTTCAGCGAGCGCTGCAGCGTGCCGCCGCCCACTTCGATGACGTGATCGACGCCCCGGCCTTCCGTACGTGCCAGGACGGCCTCATGCCATTCCGGCGTGGATCGATAGTTGATCGTGTCCGACTCGGGCACGCCCAGGGCCTGGACGCGCTCCAACTTGGCGTCGCTGCTGGATAGAACGATGGGCCGCGCGCCGGCCATCCGTGCGAATTGCACGGCGAACATCGACACGCCGCCCGTGCCCTGCACAAGCACGGTTTCTCCGGGCTGCAGGTTGCCCGCTTCGATCAGGCAATGCCAGGCGGTGACCCCCGCGCAGGGCAGTGTGGCTGCCTCCGCGTCGCTCAAGTGCGCCGGGACGACCACCGCGCCACCCGCGTCGAGCCGCACAGTGTCGGCCAGCCAGCCGTCGATGGGGCCGCCGAGCATGCGGCGCGTGTCGGCGTTCCGGAAGTCGCCGGCATCCCAACGTTGCCAGAACGTACCCGCCACGCGGTCCCCGGGGCGCACGCGCGTGACACGTTCGCCCACCGCCAGGACCTCGCCAACCCCGTCCGAGAGCGGAATCAGCGGCAACGGAAAGCGCGTGAAGAATGTGCCGCAGACGATCTCGAGATCGCGGTAGTTGAGCGATGCGGCGCGCGTCCGAACGATGATCTCGTCGGGTGCAGGCGTCGGGTCATCACGTTCGATGGGGTGCAGGGCATCGATGCCGTAACCGTCGGTCAGAGCCAGGGCTTTCATGGGTTCCTCTTCGCTGAAGTCTTTGGGTCCGCGCATGACGCGCGTCTGGCACGACTTTGGCGCATGTCATAAGATGAATCCAATTCAATTTGGTCAGAAAAAACATAACGAAGAGGAATGTCGAAATGCTCGAGGAAATGCGTACCTTTGTGCTGTTGGCGCAGACGGGCTCGATCGCTCGCGTAGCGGAGCGCCTGCCGCTCACGCAGCCGGCCGTGACCAAGCAGATTCAGCGGCTCGAACGCGCGCTGGATACCGTGCTGTTCGACCGCCGCGTCAAGCCATTCCGCCTGACGGCCGAGGGCGAGGCGGTGCTTGCCCGGTGCCGCACCATCGTCGGTGAATTCGAAGCGTTGCGCGGCAGCGTGCGCACCTCGGGCGAACCGGAAGGCGCCCTGCGTGTGGGGGTCAGCCACGCCGTGGGCGACGTGCGCTTCGCGCGGGTGCTGTCGGGCCTGCGGGAGCGCTATCCCGCGGTGTCGTTTCGTTTGAGCTGTGAGTGGGGCGGTGTCCTGCGTGAGCGTCTCCACCGCGCCGAGCTGGATGCAGCGCTGTGGCTGGCGCCATCGGGTGTTGCCGGCCATCGCTCGGACGGCGGTATCCGCGTGATCGGCACGGAGCCGGTCAGCCTGATTGCCGCACCCTCGCGCAAGCTGCCGGCCGCCGTGTCGATGGCGCAGGTCCGTGACGAAGCCTGGGTACTGAATCCGGCCGGGTGCGAGATGCGCGCGTGGTTGCTCGGGCGCTACGAGGCTCACCGGCTGACGCCCAACGTGGCTGCCGAGGTGCAATCGGTGCCGTTGCAGCATGCGTTGGTGGCGGAGGGTTTCGGGCTCGGCTTCGCGCCGTTGCGGCTCATTGGCGCGCAGCTTGCAGAGGGCGCGCTCTCCGCGCACAAGCTGGCAGCTGCGCCCGCACTCTGGGATGTGTGCGTGCAACGGGGGCCGTCGCTTGGCCGGTTGGGGCGGGTGGTGGATGCGCTCGAATCGGCGCTGTCCACTGAAGCCGCGGTGGTGCGTTAATCACCTAACCTTCTCTTCAGGCGCCTGCGATGCCGCACGTCATCATCGAATACACCGCCAATGTCGAAGCCGATGCGCGCATCCCCGAGCTGATGCGCACGCTCAACGATGTGCTGATCCGCCACGCCGAGGTGTTTCCCACCGCTGGCATCCGCACGCGCGCGCTGCGTCTGGACCAATACCGCATGGCCGACGGCGGCGGGGATGACGCCTTCATCCACGTGACCTTCAGGATCAAGGCTGGTCGGCCGAAGAATGTGACCGGGCCGATCTGTGCGGCGATGTTCGACGCCATGCGCGCCCATCTGGCCGACGTGTTTGCGCGCCGCTATCTTGGGCTGACACTGGAGCTGGCGGAGTTCGACACGCACGGCTTTCACGTCGAAAACAACGTGCATGCGCGCTTCGCACGCGTAGCTCAATCGGAGCAGGACGACTTGCTCTAGCCGAGTTGGCGGACGCAGTAGCCGGCGATGGCGTCAAGCACGGCGTCGTCTTCGCCAACGGCGTCGGCGCAGCGGATGGAGAGCGCGGGATGCGCCTGCGTGCATTGCGCGACCAGCGCTGGCAGATCGCGCCGCAGGTGGCCGCCCTGGCCGAAGAACACGGGCACGATGGTGATGCTTTGCGTGCCGTTTGCGGCCATGTCTTCGATGGTGCCCGGCAGGTCGGGCGTCATCAGTTCAAGAAAGGCGAGACGCGTGTCGACGTCGGGCTGCTGCGCCGCCAACCGATCGCGCAGGCGATCGAACGGCTCACGCCAGCGGGCATCGCGCGCGCCGTGCGCAAACAGGATCAGAGCGCGGGCAGCCATCAGTGACGCTCCACCCAGCGCAGGCTGACCAGCGCCAGTGCCAGATACAGCGCGCCCGGCACGATGGCCGTAAAGATGGCGGGCCAGGTGTTGAGCAGGCCGACGTGCGAGAACAGGTTGTTGACCAGTTGGAACGACAACCCCAGCATGATGCCGCCGAACACCTTCAGGCCGACCGCCCCGGCGCGTGCATGCAGGTACGCAAAGGGCAGGGCCAGCGCCATCATCACCAGCACGGTGAACGGATAGACCACCTTCTTCCACAGCGCAATCTCGTAGCGCTGCGTGTCCTGCTTGTTGTCGCGCAGGTGGCGGATGTACTGGAAGAGGTCCAGCGTGGCCATGCGGTCGGGTGTGACCATCAGCACCGACAGGATCTGCGGCGTCAGTTCGGAGCGCATCTCCTGGTGCGGCATCTTGGTCTGCTCGCCGCGGAAGTCGGGCGCCAGCGCATCGGGCGCGCCCGGCACGGCCTGCACTGAGTCTTGCGGGGCGACCGTGCCCGGCTTGCGCGGGAATTCAATGAAGCGCGTCTCGGTCACGTCGTTCAGTTGCCAGTTCTGGTGGCCTTGGTAGCGCGCCTGTTCGGCCACGCGAATCGAACTCAGGCGGTAGTCCGAGTCGAATTCATAGATGCGCAGGCCTTTGATGGACTGATCCGGCTGCAGGGCGCCCACATTGACGAAGCGGGTGACTTCCCCGCCCGTGCCGTCCGCCTTGGCGGGGCCGCGATCCTTCACCCACACGCCCGAGCGGAACCCGGCCGACACGGTTGCGCCCAAAGCTTCCAGCCGCACCTTCTGTGCGTACTCTTCTGCTTTCGGCCCGATGAATTCACCGAAGATGTACGTAACAAGGGCCAGCGGCAGCGCAATCTTGAACAACGACAGCAGCGCACGGCGCGTATCGAGCCCCGCCACGCGAAATATCGTGAACTCCGATTGGCTTGCCATTTGCGAGAACACATAGATGGCGCTGATGAGCGCCGCGACCGGAATTACTTCGTACACGCGCGTCGGCGCCTGCAGCATCACGTGGAAGAACGCGACGAGCGTGGTGTAGCGCCCGACCACCGAGCCCAGCTCGCCCAGCATGTCGAAGAAGATGAACAGCGCCAGCACCGCAAACAGGATGAAGACAAACACGCCGTAGATCTGACGCGCAAAGTACTTCTCATAGACCGGCATCTTCATCGCGCACCTGCCTTCTTGGGTGCGAAGCCAAGCAGGGCAGAAATACCCTTCAGGCCAGCCGCGCTGTAGTGGCGGAAGCGGAACAGCAGCATCGCGCAGATGAACGCAACCAAGTGGATCGGCCACCACGCCATGAGCACGGTCATCTTGCCCTGCGAGACCCAAGCCTGCGACAGGTTCAGCAGGTTCGAATACGTGAGGTAAATCAGCACCGCGAAAATCATCGGTGTGTAGCGGCCGAGGCGCGGGTTGACGTAGGCCAGCGGAATGGCGATCAGCACGAAGTTCAGCGCCAGCAGCGGCAGGCCTATCCGCCAGACCAGTTCACCAAGGTTTTCGGGCGTCGGGTCGGCGAGCAGATCCTTTGTGGAGCGGCTCTTGGTCGGCAGGTTGGCGTCAGCCTGCGGCGGCTTGTTGGCAACCTTCACGCCGTATTTATCGAACTCGACGATGCGGTAGTCGAGCTTGCCGGGTGTGCCTTCATAGCGGCGGCCCTTGTCGAGCACGATAAAGCGATCGCCATTGGGCATGGTCTTGAATTCGCCGGTCTTGGCCATCGCGACGCCGATCTTGTCCTGCTCGGCATTGGCGACGAACAGGTTGCGGGCGTGCTTCATGCCGCCATCGACGCCCTCGATGAAGAGCACGTAGTTGCCGTGCGCCGGCTCGATGAAGCGGCCGGCGGAGATCATCGACAGCACATCGCGCTGCTCGAAGCGGTCTCGGAACAGGGCACTCTGCTGGTTGGCCCACGGCCAGCCGAACAGCGCCAGCAGCGCTACCAGCAAGATGAACGGCAGCGAGAAGCGCAGCACCGGGCGGATGAAATCCGTCAGGCTGATGCCCGAGGTGAACCACACCACCATTTCGGAATCCTTGTACCAGCGCGTCAGCACCAGCAACACCGAGATGAACAGCGTGGCGCACAGCAGGATCGCCAGGTAGCCCAGCGTTGCCAGGCCGATGAGGAGCAGGACGTCGTTCGGGTTCGCTTCGCCGTTGGCGGCCATGCCGAGAATGCGGATCACCAGGGTGGTCAGCATGAACGTCAGCAGCACGAGAAAGACGGCGCCGGCGGTGAAGGACAGCTCGCGTCGCAGGGCTTGTTCGAAAATCATGCGGATGCGGGATGGGAGGGCGAGGTCATGACCAGTGTGCGTTCCACCGGAGCCCCTGCGCAAAATCGCGGATAATATGGGCTTTCGTTGACTCGCCTCATAGAGAGAAGCGCGATGGAATTTAGCACAAAAGCCCTGGACTGGGCCAAAGCCGGCGCCCTGGCCGCCAAGAGCGATTGCCTCGTGATCGGTCTGTTCGAGTCGCAGACCCTGGCCGGCGCCGCAAAGGCGCTCGACGTAGCTACCAAGGGCCTGGTTGCCCGCCTCGTCAAACTGGGCGACTTTGAAGGCAAGCGCGGCACATCGCTGCTGCTGCACGAAGTGGCTGGCGTGGGCGCCGCCCGCGTGCTGCTGGTCGGTCTGGGCAAGGAAGCCGACTTCACCGACCGCGCCTATGCTGAAGCCGTCCGCACCGCACTGCGCGCGCTGGCCAGCACCAAGGCCGCCAGCGTGACGTGGACGCTCACCGAGCACACCGCGCGCGACAAGGACACCGCCTGGGCCGTGCTGACCGCAGTCACGCTCATCCGCGAAGCCAGCTACCGCTTTATCGAGCGCCATCCGGAACTCAAGAGCAAGCGGGACAAGAGCGGCAACGGCCTGCGCAAGCTGGTGCTGTCGGTGCCGGCTGCCGACGCCAAGGCCGCAAGCCTGGCCGCCACCCGCGGCACTGCCATCGCCAACGGCATGGATCTGACGCGTGACTTGGGCAACCTGCCGTCCAACATCTGCACGCCGACCTACCTGGCCAACACCGCACGCCAGATTGCCAAGGACTTCAAGCTCAAGGTCGAAGTGCTCGGCCGCAAGCAGATCGAGGCGCTTAAGATGGGCGCATTCCTGGCCGTGACCAAGGGCAGCGAAGAGCCGCCGCAGTTCATCGTGCTGCGCTATGAAGGCGGTCCCGCCAAGCAGGCCCCGGTGGTGCTGGTCGGCAAGGGCATCACATTCGACACGGGCGGCATCTCGCTCAAGCCGGGCGAAGGCATGGACGAGATGAAGTACGACATGTGCGGCGCCGCCTCCGTGCTGGGCACGCTGCGCGCCGTGGCCGAGATGGGCCTCAAGCAGAACGTCATCGCCGTGGTGCCGACCTGCGAAAACATGCCCAGCGGCATCGCCACCAAGCCGGGCGACGTGGTGACCAGCATGTCGGGCCAGACCATCGAGATCCTGAACACCGACGCTGAAGGCCGCCTGATCCTGTGCGATGCGCTCACCTACGTGGAGCGCTTCAAGCCGGCCGTTGTGATCGACGTGGCAACGCTCACGGGCGCCTGCATCATCGCGCTGGGCCACATCAACACCGGCATGTATGCCCGCAGCGATGCGCTGGCCGATGCACTGGTGGCGGCGGGCAAGCAGTCGCTCGACACCGCGTGGCGCATGCCGCTGGACGAGGAGTACCAGGAACAGCTCAAGTCCAACTTTGCCGACATGGGCAACATCGGCGGTCGCCCTGCCGGCAGCGTGACGGCCGCCTGCTTCCTCGCGCGCTTTACTGAAAAGTACGACTGGGCCCACCTCGACATCGCCGGCACGGCCTGGAAGAGCGGCGCGGCCAAGGGCGCCACGGGCCGCCCGGTGCCGCTGCTGACGCGTTTTCTGATGGACCGCGGTTGACGGGCCGGAGGCACTGCACCGTATGACCCGCGTCGATTTCCACAGCAATGTGCCCGGCAAGCTGGCGTACGCATGCCGGCTCGTGCGCAAGGCCTACGGCGCGGGCCAGAAGGTGATCGTGGTCGGAGATCAGGTTGCGCTGGAAGCGTTCGACACGCAGTTGTGGACGTTCAGTCCGCTCGATTTCCTGCCGCACTGCGGTCTGCGGCATTCCCTAGCTGCGCAGACGCCGATCCTGCTGGCTGATGCAACCGAGCCTCTGGACGACGCCCCGCATCACGACATCCTGGTCAACCTCTCGCCTGAGCCGCCGGCGCTGTTCGCGCGCTTCAGCCGGTTGATCGAAATCGTGGGCGATGACGATGCCGATCGCGCCGCTGCGCGCGATCGCTTCCGTTTCTACCGCGATCGCGGGTATCCGATCCAACACCACGACGTGGGGCGCGCATGACCGACGGACGCTATCCAGGGTCCCCGGCGGACAACAACATCCCGGTTCTGACGGAGATTGTCGATCTGGAGGGCGCAGCACCCGTGGCGGCGCCCGCTGCGGCGCAGCACGTGCCCGCTGGAGCCCCCGACGTTGCCGTCCCGCCCACCCTGCGCGAGCAAGGCCTTGCGCCAACTTCAGCCATGCCGCCTGCCGGCACTGACGCTGCCCGCGTGATGGGCGACGTGATGTGGCGTTTCCAATCCGAATGGCCAGCGTTGATCGAAGCGCAATGCCGCGCAGCCATGGAATCGCGCCTGTCGTTGCTGAGTGAACAGCTCGCAGCGGAATTGACCCGCACGCTGGAGGCCCGCCTGATGGACTGGCTGGGCGCGGCACTGGACGATGCGCTCGCCGCGCAGCAGAAACCGCCGCAACGCTGATCGGATCAAGAAAAACCCGCCGTGTGGCGGGTTTTTTTTGTGGGTGTCGCCAGCGAGTCAATCCGTTACCGCGCCCTTGCTGGCCGTTGCCGCCAGTTTTGCAAACTTCGCCAGCACGCCACGCGTATAGCGCGGCGCCGGTTGCTTCCACGCGGCGCGGCGGCGGGCAAGCTCGTCGTCCGGCACGTTCAACTGCAGCAGCCGCTGGTGCGCGTCGATGGTGATCGAATCCCCTTCGTGCACCAATCCAATCGTGCCTCCCACGTAGGCTTCCGGTGCGACGTGGCCGACCACCATGCCCCACGTACCGCCCGAGAAGCGTCCGTCGGTAATGAAGCCCACTGACTCGCCCAGGCCCTTGCCGATGATGGCCGAGGTCGGGGCCAGCATCTCCGGCATGCCGGGGCCGCCCTTCGGCCCGAGATAGCGCAGTACGAGGATGTCGCCAGCCTTGATCTGGTCGCCCAGGATCGCGCTCATCGCACTTTGCTCGTCCTCGAACACGCGCGCCGGGCCGGTGATGACCGGGTTCTTCAGGCCGGTGATCTTCGCCACGGCGCCTTCCTCGGCCAGGTTGCCTTTCAGGATGGCGAGGTGGCCTTCCTGGTAGAGCGCCTTGTCGATCGGCAGGATCACGTTCTGATCGGCGCGCGGTTGGTCAGGGACGTGCGCGAGTTCTTCAGCCAGCGTCTTGCCGGTGATGGTGATGCAATCCCCATGCAGCAGGCCGGCATTGAGCAGCAGCTTCATCACCTGCGGGATGCCGCCGGCCTCGTGCAGGTCGGTGGCCACATACTGGCCCGACGGCTTGAGGTTGCAGATGACGGGCACGCGTTGGCGGACCCGCTCGAAGTCATCGATGGTCCATTCCACTTCTGCCGCGTGGGCGATGGCCAGGTAGTGCAGCACGGCGTTGGTGGAGCCGCCGGTGGCCATGATCACGGCCACGGCGTTCTCGATGGACTTGCGCGTGATGATGTCGCGCGGCTTCAGGTCGCGGCGCACGGCATCAACCAGCACGCGCGCGGATTCGGCGGCGCTGTCGACCTTCTCCTGATCGGGATTGGCCATCGTCGATGAATACAGCAACGACATGCCCAGCGCTTCAAACGAGGAACTCATCGTGTTGGCCGTGTACATGCCACCGCACGAACCGCTCGAGGGGCAGGCGTTTTTCTCGATGCCCTCGAAGTCTTCTTCGCTCATACGGCCGGCGGTGAATTCGCCCACGGCCTCGAACGACGAGACGATCGTCAAATCTTTGCCCTTCCAGTGCCCCGGCTTGATGGTGCCGCCGTACACATAGATGCCCGGCACATTGGTCCGCGCCAGGGCGATCATGCCGCCCGGCATGTTCTTGTCGCAGCCGCCGATGACGACCACACCGTCCATCCATTGGCCGTTGACGCAGGTCTCGATGCAGTCAGCAATCACTTCGCGCGAGATCAGCGAGAACTTCATGCCCTCCGTGCCCATCGACATGCCGTCGGAAATGGTGGGCGTACCGAAGATCTGCGGATTCGCGCGGGCGTCCTTTATTGCAGCCACGGCGGCATCGGCCAGCTTCTGCAGCCCCGAATTGCACGGTGTGATGGTCGAATGGCCGTTGGCCACGCCAATCATCGGATTGTTGAAGTCGTCTTTCGTGTAGCCCAGCGCGTAGTACATCGAGCGATTGGGCGAGCGCGCCACGCCCTGGGTGATGTGTTGCGAACGCTTGTTGTCTGGCATGGGGGTCTCCGTGGGGTCGGCACTATCGTTGTAGTCAACAGCTTGGCGCCCAGCATGCGCTTGGAGAAATGGCGCGTCAAATATATTATTGAGCGATTATTGAGTCGTAAAACGTATCAGTTGCCGATATGGATCTGCGCCAGCTTCGCTACTTCGTAACCGTTGCCGAGGAATTGCATTTCGGGCGCGCGGCCGAGCGGCTTTCAATGACGCAGCCGCCGCTGTCGCAGCAGATTCGCGCGTTGGAAGACGAACTGGGCGTCACGCTGTTCCATCGCACGCAGCGTTCCGTGGCGCTGACGGCCGTCGGCGCCCGCTGGCTCGGCGAAGTGCGGCGTGTGCTAGCTGAGGCAAACGCGCTGCCGGCGCTCGCGCAACGGCTCGCGCGCGGGGAGGTGGGCTCGCTGTCGCTGTCGTTCGTCAGCACCGCCGATTACGGCATCCTGCCCGCCTTGCTGCGGCACTTTCGCGATGCGCGCCCCGATGTGCAGCTTCTGCTGCGCGAGGCCACCAGCGATGTCCAAATCGAAGCGCTCCTGGCGGGAGATGTGGATGCCGGCGTCGTGATTGCGCATCATGCCGGCTCCGTCCCGGGCGAGCTGGAATACCGTCCGCTGGTGCGCGAGCGCCTCGTGCTGGCGGTGCCCGCGTCGCGTGCGGCGCAATGGGGCGTGGCGCCGGGCCAGCCGATTGCGCTGGCAGATGCAGCGGCCGAACCGCTGATCATCTTCCCGCGCCGGTCCGCGCCTGCGCTGTATGACATCATTACCGGCTATCATGCCGCGCACGGCGGTCGGCCCGGGGAACCGGGGGCTGCCACGCGCATCGGCCAGGAAGCCATCCAGATGCAGACCATCGTCAGCCTTGTCTCCGCCGAGATGGGCGTCGCGCTGGTGCCGGCATCGCTATGCAACCTGCAGCGTACCGGCGTGGTCTATCTCGAACTTGCCGCGCCAAGCCCGATCATCGAGACCGGACTGGTGTGGCGGCGCGATGCGGCTTCGCCGGTGCTGCCGTGGTTCGTGGCCAGCGCCGAAGCCGTCGCCAAGCTGCAAGAACACAACCAAACCTGAAACCCACAGGATTCATGCTCATCCATCCGCAATTCGATCCCGTCGCCCTGCATCTGGGGCCGCTCGCCATCCGCTGGTACGGCCTGATGTATCTGGCGGCGTTCATCATGTTCCTGTGGTTCGGCCGCCTGCGCACGCGCCAGCCGCATATCGCGGCCGAAGGCTGGACCGGCCGCGACCTTGACGACATGCTTTTCTACGGCGTGCTCGGCGTGATTCTCGGCGGGCGCCTTGGCTACGTGCTGTTCTACAAGCCGGATTGGTATTTCGCCCACCCGCTCGACATCTTCAAGGTCTGGGAAGGCGGCATGGCCTTCCACGGCGGCTTCCTCGGTGTGGTCGTGGCGATGATGCTGTATGCGCGCATGCGCGGCCGCTCGTGGATGCAGGTGACCGATTTCATCGCGCCGATGGTGCCGTGCGGCCTCGCAGCAGGGCGCCTCGGCAACTTCATCAACGGCGAGCTATGGGGCCGCGTGTCGTCGCCCAACCTGCCGTGGGCGATGATGTTCCCGCAAGCACAGGGCGAAGACCGTGAGTGGCTCCTTTCGCATGCACAAGAGGCCGTCACCAGCGGCCTGCAGGCCGTTTTTGACCAGTACCACATGCTGCCGCGCCACCCCTCGCAGATCTACCAGTTCCTCGGCGAGGGTGTGCTGTTCTTCATCCTGCTGTGGCTGTATGCGCGCAAGCCGCGGCCGATGGGTGCGGTGTCGGGCGCATTCCTGCTTGGCTACGGCGTGTTCCGCTTCGCCGCAGAATTTGCGCGTGAGCCGGACAACTTTCTCGGCCTGCTCGCGGCGAACCTGTCGATGGGCCAGTGGCTGTCGCTGCCAATGATCCTGATCGGCATCGCCATGCTGGTCTGGTCGTATCGACGCGCAGGCAACGGTGCAAAAAACCAGGCGCACGCCTGACGCAGCAACCGAGCAAAGCAAAAGCCACCGAACGTCGGTGGCTTTTTTCATGGAACGGTTCGCTGCTTATTTCAGCATCTGCACGGCGCCGGAAACCGTCACCGTGACCTGCGCCTTGCCGCCCTCGATAGGCACCGGCGCCGAATCGTACGATGCCGGAGCGGCTGCCATGCGCATCATCGGGCGCGGGCCCGGGTTGTTGCTGCCCTCGCTCACATGCACGTCGCGGATCGTGTAGCTCGTATAGCCGAACAGTTTGGTGGTCGTGAGTGCCTTGTCGCGGAACGAACTCACAGCCTGATCGATGAGCTTGGCTTCGGCCGCCGTGCGCGCCTCGCGCGAGAGCGTGAAGTTCACGTTCTGCACCTGCATCTGATTGGCCAGCTGGCCTGCCAGCTTGGACGCCGCCGCGAAGTCCTTCGACGTGATGCGCACTTCGGCACGACCGCGCCACACGCTAATCTTGCCGTTGCGATCGGTGTTCGGATAGATATTGAAGCCGCCCGTTTCCGCTTGCACGCCTGACGTCCGCTTTGCCTGGTTGATGACCTCGTCGGCCTTGCGCGATAGCGTCGTCGAGATCGCGCCCGGGTCTGCCCCTTCCTGCTCGGCGCTCAGCGTGAGCGTGACGGTATCGGTCGGCACTTCAGCCACGGCTTGAGCATCCAGCGAAAGCACGCCCGAATGATTCGTCTCAGGAGCGGCCTGTGCGAAAGCAGTCGTCATCATTGCAGTCCCCAAAATGGTTGCGGCCAGGACAGATTTCATTGTGTTCTCCCAAAAAAGCAATGTGATGCGTCTGACTGGCTGCTGCGCGCATCGTTCATCACGTTTGTAACAATTTCCCGCCCCGAACCGGCATTCACTCAGGATCGCGCATCAATTTCGTTGTGATGTAACGCCACTGCGCCGCGGTGACCGGCGTGATCGACAGTCGGTTGCCGCGTTGCAACACCGTCATGTCGGCGAGTTGTTCGTGGGCACGCAACGTCGGCAGATCGATCAGCGCGCACTTGCGCACGAACTTCACGTCGACGAGCATCCAGCGCGGCGTTTCCGGCTTTGATGCTGGATCGTGGTAATGACTTTTGGCGTCGAATTGGGTGGGATCTGGATAGCTGGTCGAGCAGACTTCCGCCAGCCCAGCGATGCCCGGCTGCGGGCAGGACGAGTGGTAGAACAGCACACCGTCGCCAATGCGCATGCGGTCGCGCATGAAGTTGCGCGCCTGATAATTGCGTACGCCGGTCCAGGGCAGGGTGCCCTTGTCGTGCAGCGTGTCGATGCTGGCCTCATCGGGCTCGGACTTCATCAACCAGTATTGGGTGGCCATCGTGCGGGGTTCGCGCGCGAGGTGCGCAGAAGCGGAAAAGTGACGGTGTGCGCAGCATAGCAACACGGCCGCCCCCTCGCCATTGGCGGCACGGCAACGTCGAGCGCATTCACGATAGGCAAAGAAAAAGGCGGCAGCGCACATGTGCACTACCGCCTTTTGTTGGGTCCCCACCTTGGCCGCTAGACCCGCATCCTGAACCCAAGTGAGGTTCAGAGTGGCAGCGGAAGCCGCATTTCGGGTACATCACCGGCGCAGGGAGCCCACGACTTGCGTCGCACGCTATGCGCTGGAAGACGCGCTCGCCCACACGGCATATCCCGCACCAAGCAATGCTTATCGGTTCAAGGAATTAATGGCCATGGCGAACCAGGCAGGGAAACTGTCAGACGCATCATCACGCTGTGTTTTGAGCGCATGGCGATGCGTCTGAAAGATCCATCGCAGGCAACCGTTTTTCTCGACTCTGTAGCCGCTAAAGCCTTATGCTGCAAGGGTTTGCGGGAGATGCCGGAAGCCGTTGGGAGACACTATACACCCGTTCGCATCCGAACCCAAGCCCGGATGCGATCCGGTTACAAACACGTTTTGTACTGAGTCAAATGACCTCGCCGTACTGGCGCAGCGCCTCGTCCGTGCGGGCGTTCAGATCGGCCAGCTTGGCGCGAATCGTATCGATCGGCAGGGCGGAATCGGATGCGGCCTGGCGTTGCATCGACAGCAAATCCGATGCAATGCTGATGGCGGCCATGACGGCGACGCGCTCGATGCCCTTGGTGCTCGAGCCGTTCTTGATGCGCGTCATCTGGTTGTCGACCATGGCCGCGGCCTCACGCAGCGCGGCCTCGTTATCGGCCGAGACCGCAAACTTGTAGGCCTGCCCGGCGATGTTCACTTCAATTTGCTTGCTGCTCATGCTTAGGTCTCCGAGTGCGGGGCGGGGGCGGCCGCTGTATCGTCGGCGCCGGCGGCCTGGCCGAGGAGGTCAAGCTGGCGGGCGTCGGTGGCCGTGGGCAGCTTGTCGAGAATCGATTGGATGCGCAGTTGCGCTTCTTCGATCTTGGCATTGAGCACGCTGCGATCGGCGACCATCGCGTCGCGCTCGGTCTTGAACGCCTCGGCTTCCGCCTGAAGCCGCTCGACTTCGGCGCGCAGGCGCTGGTTCTCGGCGGCGAGCGCATCGGCGTGACGCAGCACGCGCGCGATCTTGCCGGCAAGTTGTTCGAGTTCGTTCAGCATTGGGTGTCAATCAGAATCGAGTGGGGGGATTTTAGCCGATCATGCGCGTCGCGCCTGTCCTCCATACGGATGCGCAATAGGTGGCGGCATGAGGCGTCGCCGCGGGCACAGCATGCGGAGGGTGTGTTTTTACCGCGACTGCGACGGGTTTGGTGTGCCTTTTCCGTTAAACTTCGCCGCGTCCTGGTGCCCGCAGCACCATCTGCAGTTAAACGGGAAGCAGGGAGCGCGCGCCCCAAGCGATGCGCCAACCTGCGCTGCCCCCGCAACGGTAAGCGAACGCCGCGTGTGCCCGCCATCTCGAAAAGAAGATGGGTACCGCGCGGTCTGTCCAGATGCCACTGTTCCTTCGGGAATGGGAAGGCGGACAGGCCGCTTCGCCAGCCCGGATACCGGCCAGGACGGTGGATCTCCGAGCCGATGTGCAACCCTGGAGGGAATCGCATCGAGATCCTGCTGCCAGCGACCCGCGGGGGAACGGGTCCGGCTGACGCTTCTTGTCTTTTCAACATGAGCTTGACTACAAAGCGGCCACTCCGGATGCCCCGGACGGCCATGCGCGCGCTTGCGGGCGCACTCACGGGGGTCATGGCGGGTGCAGTTGCGCCGGCCTGGGCACAAAGCAACACACAGGTCGCCAGCACGCCCGTCGGCGAGCTGAATCCGACGGTGGTGACGGCCTCGCGCAGCGAGCAGCCTCTGTCGGATGCACTGCCGCACACGACGGTCATCAGCCGCGCTGACATCGAGCGCTCGCAGGCACCGGATGCGGTGACGCTGCTGCGCCGCGAGGCCGGCATCGAAATCGCGCAGAACGGCGGCCCTGGCACCAACGCCAGCCTGTTCATGCGCGGCGCCGGCTCCAATCAGACGCTGGTTCTGATTGACGGTGTGCGCGTGGCGTCCGGCACCTCGGGTGGTGCGCAGATCGCGCAATTGATGTCCGATCAGATCGATCACATCGAGGTGGTGCGTGGCAACGTGTCTGCGCTGTACGGCTCCGACGCGATTGGCGGCGTGGTGCAGATCTTCACGCGCAACGGTCGCGGCCATGGCCCGCTGGCCAATGCCGAGATCGAGTACGGCGCCCGCAATACCAAGCGCGCGCAGGCTGGCATCAGCGGCTCGCTGGGCGAGAACGGCGATACGTCGTTTGCGGTGTCGGTGTCCGAATTCAAGACCAACGGGTTTTCGACCATCAACCCGCTGCAGGCGCCCAAGGCCAACCCGAACGACAATCCCTACACGAACAAGAGCGTGTCGGCGCAGTTGTCGCATCGTTTCTCCGCAGATTGGCAAGCGGGCCTGACGTACTTCCAGACCTGGGGCGACGTCAGCTACGACAACGCTTTCGGCAAGCCCACCGACAACAATGTTGCACACAACGTGGTGCGCTCGATGTCTGCCTATGTGGACGGCAAGGTCACGCAGGACTGGAAGACGCGCGTAACGCTGTCGCAAGGCGACGACCGAAGCTTGAATTTCACGAATGGCGTGTTGCAGGTGCCGGCGCGCTTCAATACCCGCAACCAAACAGCGAGCTGGCAGAACGACTGGGCTTTCATGCCGAATCAGCTGCTCAAGGTGGGACTGGAGCATCTGCAGACCAGCATCGACAGCGATGCCTACAACGTGCCCACGCGCAATGTCGATTCCGGCTACATCGGTTACGAAGGCAAGTTCGGTCCACACCAATTGCAGTTGAATCTGCGCCGTGACCGCTACTCGGACTTTGGTGGCGCGAACAGCTACTACGCCGGTTACGGCTTCGCATTCAATCCGCAATGGAAGGCGGTGGCGAGCGTGAGCAATGCCTTCCGCGCGCCCAGCTTCAACGAGCTTTACTACCCGTTCTTCGGCAGCCCGAATGTACAGCCTGAGAAGGCGCGTTCAGTGGAAGGCGGCGTCGAATACAGCAGCGCGATGGGCCTGGTGCGCGTGACAGCGTTCGAGACCGACTACAGCAACCTGATCACCAGCGTGTTCGATCCGGTGGCGGGCACCTTCACGGCGGCCAACGTCAACCGCGCGCGTGTGAACGGGCTGGAGACCTCCTACCGCGGTTCGATCTATGGCGTGGATCTGCGTGCCAGCTTTACCATGCAGAACCCGCAGGACTTGTCGGCCAACCAGTTGCTGTCGCGCCGTGCGCGGCACTTCGGCAGCGTCTCGGCATACAAGACGTTCGGGCCGTTCTCGGCGGGTGTGGAGTGGAATGCGGCGGGAGATCGTCAGGATTCGACCAAGACGCTCGGCGGCTATGGCCTGCTGAACCTGGTCGGCCGCTACCAGATCACGCCTGACTGGGCAGTGTCGGCACGGGTCGAGAACGTGACGAACAAGAACTACCAGTTGATCTACCCGTACAACACGGCGTCGCGTGGGGTGTTCTTCACGCTGTCGTGGCAACAGCACGAACCGAAGCGATGACAATACCTGCACTGCCCGCACGCGGTTTTGCCTGGCGACTGTGGTCGCTGTTGGCGCTTGCGTGCGCGGTGGTGCTGGTGGCGTCGTTGATGCTCGGCAGTGTGAATCTTTCGCCCGCCGAGGTCTGGCGGGCCCTCTATTTTGGCAATAGCGGTGGCGATAGCCTGGCAGCGGGCATCGTCACCGAGTTGCGCCTGCCGCGTGCGGGCGCTGCGTTTGCCGCCGGCGGGCTGCTGGCCTTTGCCGGAGCGCTGATGCAGATGCTGCTGCGCAATCCGCTGGCCGATCCGTATGTGCTGGGCGTGTCCGGTGGCGGCGCGGTGGCGGCGCTCACAGCAATGTTGTTTTCGCTGCCGTGGTGGGCGGTGCAGACGAGTGCCGGCGCGGGCGCCTTGCTGTCGATGGCGCTGGTGGCGGCGTTGGCGCGTCAGCACCTCTGGCGTGGTGAGCCCGGCGAGGCCAACGCGCGCCTGCTGCTTGGCGGCGTGGTGATGGCCTCCGGCTGGGTCGGCCTGATCACCCTCATCCTGACGGTTGCGCCGGAGAACAAGCTGCGCGGCATGATTTTCTGGATGGTCGGCGACCTGGGTGGCGCCGATCGTTATGTTGGTCCGTTGATGGCGCTCGTGGCCGCCGTGGCTGTGGTGCTGCCGCATGCGCGTGACCTGAACGTGCTGCTGACCGGCGAAACCCGTGCCCGTGCGCTGGGCGTGCCCGTGGCGCGGGTGCGTGCGCTGATCTACGTGGTGGCCTCGCTTTGCACGGCGGTGGCAGTCACCATTGCGGGTTCCGTCGCCTTTGTTGGCTTGCTGGTGCCGCACATGGTGCGCCTGGCGTGGACGCGCGACGTGCGCATCCACTTGCCCGCTACGGCGATGGCCGGCGGCGGGCTGCTGATGCTGGCCGACCTGATCGCCCGCACGCTGATCGCCCCGACTCAGCTGCCTGTGGGCGTGATCACCACGCTGCTGGGCGTGCCGACGTTTCTTTACCTGCTGATGCGGAGCGCGCGATGAGCTGGCGGCGCCGCCCAAGTCCTGCCCCGGATGCATTCGCGCAATTGGACGCGGCGCCCGAACTGGCGCTACGCGATCTGCGAGTGGCGGTCGATGGGCGTGTGCTGGTTGAGCGCTTATCGATGACGGCCACCGCCGGCCAGCTCTGGTGCGTGGTCGGCCCGAATGGCGCGGGCAAGTCGACCTGGCTTTCGGTACTGGCGGGCTTGCGTTCGCCGGACGGCGGCAGCGTCGCGCTTGACGGTGTGCCGCTTGCCGATTGGCCGCCGCTGGCGATGGCCCGCCGTCGCGCGTTTCTGCCGCAGACCTTGCACGACACCTTTCCCATCAACGTGTACGACGCGGTGATGACCGGCCGCCACCCGCATCTCGCGCGCTGGGAATGGGAGGGAGATGCCGATGCGCGCGCTGTGGATGCAGCGGTGTCGGCGCTGCAGTTGCAGTCGCTGGCAGAACGCGATGTGCGCACGCTTTCTGGCGGTGAGCGTCAGCGCGTGGCGATGGCTGCCGTGGTGGCGCAGGAGGCGCGCGTGCTGCTGCTCGACGAGCCCGTCGCTCACCTCGATTTGCATCAGCAGGTTGCCGTGCTCCGCCTGCTGCGCGAAGGCTGCCGCAAACAGGGCTGGCTGGTCGTGCTGACCGTGCACGACTTGAACCTCGCGCGCCGCTTCGCGACGCATGCGCTGCTGATGGACGGCGCCGGTCACACGACCGCCGGGATCGCAGCCGAGGTGCTGACCCCCGAGCATTGCGCACGTGTGCTGCGCACGCCTATTGCCGAGGTGGCCAACGGCCGCCATACGGCCTTGATTCCTGATGACTCCGATGACGACTGAAGAGAACAATGACGCGCTGAACGAGCGCCACCGCTCGCGCATGCAGCGCAAGAAGGCCGTAGTGGATGCCAAGATCGCCGCCGCCACCGACGTGCGCGGCGTGCTGCTCGTCAACACCGGGAACGGCAAGGGCAAATCCAGCTCCGGATTTGGCATGGTGATCCGCGCCATGGGCCACGACATGCAGGTCGGCGTGGTGCAGTTCATCAAGGGCGCGATCCCAACGGGCGAAGAGCGCTTCCTGCGCCGTTTTCCCGAACAATGCAGCTTCCACGTGATGGGCGAGGGCTACACCTGGGAGACGCAGGACCGCACGCGCGACACTGAAAAGGCGCAAGCTGCATGGGCCTGCGCACGCGAGCTGCTGAGCGATCCGACCATCGGCCTGGTTCTGCTGGATGAACTGAACATTGCGCTCAAGTACAACTACCTTGACGTGCGGAGTGTGCTGGCCGATTTGCGCGCGCGGCCGCCGGCCCAGCATGTGGTGATCACCGGACGCGGTGCGCCGCCCGAGTTGATTGAGGCTGCCGACACCGTGACTGACATGACGCTCGTCAAGCATGCGTTTTCCCAAGGCATCCAGGCGCAGCCGGGAGTCGAACTGTGATGAATCAAGCCGTGCACATTCCACCATTTGACGATGCGTTGCGCGCGCGCCTGCAGGCCGCCGTGGACAGCAAGACCAAGCCGCTGGGCGCACTGGGCCGGCTCGAATCGCTGGCGGTGCAGATCGGCCTGATCCAGAACACCGACACGCCGCAGCTCACGCGTCCCGCAATGGTGGTGTTTGCCGCAGACCACGGCATCGCCCACGCTGGCGTGAGCGCGTACCCCCAAGCGGTGACTGCGCAGATGGTGCTCAACTTCATCGCAGGCGGTGCGGCCGTCAACGTGTTCTGCCGTCAGCATGGGTTTGCGCTGGAGGTGGTGAATGCCGGCGTTGCTGCGCCGTTGTGGACGACCGATACGCCGGGTCTGGTCGATGCGCCCGTTGGCCCCGGAACGCGGAACTTTGCCGCCGAGGGTGTTCAGCAAACGGCCATGACCGCCGACGAGCGCGATCGCGCCATGGCACTCGGTGCGCAGCGCGTGGCACACCACGCGGCGCTCGGGACCAACGTGATCGCGCTGGGTGAAATGGGTATCGCCAACACGGCGTCTGCCGCGTGCCTGATGGCGCGGTTGTGCGACCTTCCCGTCGCGCAATGCGTTGGCCGCGGCACTGGGCTAGACGATGACGGCCTCGCCCACAAGCGGGCCGTGCTGGAAGCCGCAATGGCGAGGCATGCTGATGTACGTGAGCCGCTGGACGTGCTTGCCTGCTTCGGCGGCTTCGAAGTTGCCGCAATGGTAGGGGCGGTGCTTGAGGCGGCGCAGCGGCGCATGGTCATCCTCGTGGATGGGTTTATCGCCACGGCCGCCGTGCTGGTGGCGGCCCGTGCGGCGCCTGACGTGCTGCGCTATTGCGTGTTCGGTCATGTCTCGGACGAGCGTGGGCATCGCGCCCTGCTGGAGGTGCTCGATGCGCGGCCGCTGTTGTCGCTGTCGTTGCGACTGGGCGAGGGCAGCGGTGCGGTGCTGGCGTATCCGGTCGTCGTGTCGGCCGTGGCATTCCTGCGCGAGATGGCAACCTTCGCCAGCGCAGGCGTAAGCGAGCGCGCATCGCCATGAGTCCCTTGCGCGAACATTGGCAAGCGCTGTGGACGGCGGTCGGGTATTTCACCCGCATCCCCGTGCCTGCGTCGGTCGGGTTCTCGCAAGCGGGGCTGAATCGCGCGGCGCGCTACTTTCCGCTGATCGGGTGGTTGGTGGGCGCCGCAGCAGCGGCCGTGTATTGGCTCGTGTCGCGCACGGTGCCCGTGCCCGGTGTGGCAGTGGCCATGTCGATGGTCGCTACGCTGTTGCTGACCGGTGCGTTTCACGAAGACGGTCTGGCCGATTGCGCAGACGGCTTCGGCGGCGGCTACACGCCTGAAGACCGATTGCGCATCATGCACGATTCACGCATCGGCGCGTTTGGGGCGATTGCCGTGTGCATGGCGTTGCTGCTGAAGTGGCAATTGCTGAGCGCGATGGCGCCGCATGGCATTGGCATTCTCGTTGCAATGGTGGCGGCGCACGCTGCCAGCCGCGCCGCAGCCGTCAGCTACCTGCTCACGCATGACTACGTGCGGGCGGAAGGCAAGGCCAAGCCGGTGGCGCAACGGATGCGATGGAGCGACGCGTTATGGGCTGGCGCGTTCGGTGTCGTGCCTCTACTGTGGTTCGGGCCGATGTGCGCGGCGCTCATCGTGCTCGGCTTGATCGTCGCGCGCTGGCTGCTGGGCCGCTATTTCGTGCGCCGCGTCGGCGGCATCACCGGCGATTGTCTGGGCATGGCGCAGCAGATGTTCGAGCTGCTGATTCTGTGGGGAGTGCTGGCATGGATGTCATCCTGATCCGCCACGCGCGGCCCGCCATGACGGCAGGTCTCTGCTATGGCCGCACCGATCTGGAGCTGGCCTCGCCGATGGACCCGGAGCCGTCGGCCATCGTCGAGAAACTCGCCGCGCACACTCCGCATCGTCTGCTGGCAAGCCCGTTGCAACGCAGCCGCGTGACGGCCGAAGCGATGGCGCAAGCGGCTCAACTCCCTTTGATCGAACTGGATGCGCAATTGATGGAACTCGACTTTGGCGCCTGGGAAGGTTGCCAGTGGGATGACATCCCCCGTGCGGAAATCGACCAGTGGGCGCGCGATCTCGTGCACGGCAATCCGCATGGCGGGGAGTCGGCGGCAGAATTGTTGGCGCGCGTCACGAGGTGGGCCGAGGCAACGACTGCGATGCCGGGCTCGTGCGTGTGGGCCGTCACGCATGCCGGCTGTATGCGTGCGCTCGCGGCGCACTGGTTGCAACGGCCGCTGGCCGAGACGCTGCAATGGCCGTTGCAATGGGGGGCGGCCTGCGGCTTTCGCGTGCTGCCCGACACGTTGCCGGTGCTGTTGTTCTGGAACCGTTGACCCGCGCGCGGTTTAGCGCCCCTGCCCGTTGGTGGCTTGCGAGCCGAGGCGCCGCGCTCGGGCTTGTTCCAGGTCTTCGCACAACAGCGTTGCGGCTTCCACCAGGCGCGGGCCAAAGCGGTTGATCAGGTCACCGTTGATGCTGAAGAGATTGCCACGTTGCACCGCCAGCAATTGCGGCCAGCGTTTCCACGCGTCAAGCGTATCGATCGGACGGCTGCCTTGCGTGGCGCCCATGCTCGCGGTGAGCAGCACTTCGGGGTTGGCTGCGATCACGGCCTCGGGCGAAACGGTCGGCACCAGCAAGGGCTCGCCGGCAAACACATTCCGGCCGCCGCACAGCGCCAGCACGTCAGAGAAAATGTGCTGGCCGTTGAGCGTCATCAGCGGCTGTTCCCATACCTGATAGAACGCCGAAACCGGCGGCCGGCTCGCGTAGCGTTGGCGCAGCGTATCGGCGCGTTGGCGGAATTGCTGCGCGGCGTCGTGCGCGCTCGCGCGCGTGTCGAGCAGTGTGCCCAGCGCCTCGATCGAGCGCGGAATATCGCTCATGCGATGCGGCTCGGAAAAGAACAGCGGAATGCCGAGTGCACGCAGGCGGTCGATCTGCTTTTGCGCGTTGCCGTGGCGCCAGACCACAACCAGATCAGGCTTGAGGGCAGCGATGCGCTCCAGATCGAGCGAGCGGTTATCCCCCACGTGGGGAATGTCGCGTGCGGCTGGCGGGTAGTCGCTGTAAGCCACGGTGCCGACGATGCGGCCACCGCCGCCTGCCGCGAACAGCAGCTCGGTCGCATGTGGAGCGAGGCTGACGATGCGTTGGGCGGGGCGCTGCAGCGTCACGGTGGCGCCGCTATCGTCTGTGACGGAAATGGCAGCACATGCCGGTGCGGCAGCGATCGTGACCGCAATGGCAGACAGGCCGCACACATACAGGCGACGGGTGAGGCGAGAGAGACGATTGGGCATCGGGGGGGGCAGTTCAAGCGGAGTGCGACAGCGATGCTAGCGCATCGGCAAGGCGTTGCCAGCCAGTCTCGTCCGGGGGCAGGCCGAAGCGCAAGCCGTTGAGGGGTGCATCGAACAGGCGGGTCCAGATGCCGAGGCGCGCCAGGCTTGCGTGCAGCGCCTGCGCATATGCGCCGGATGCCCAGGCAAACAGCGGTGTTGCGGCATTCGGCAACCCGTGGCGATCAAGCAACGTCGAAAGCCGCCTGCCCGCAAGCTGCAATTGCGCCCGCGTGGCAGCTTGCCAGGCGGTATCGGCCAGCGCCGCACGCACGACGGCACGCGCCGGGCCATTGACGGTCCAGTGCCCCAACGCGTCGCGCAGTGCGGCCAGCAGTTCCGGTGCTGCAAGCGCGAAGCCGATGCGGGCGCCCGCCAGCCCGTAGAACTTTCCGATCGAGCGCAACACCACGAGCCCCGGCGTGCCGGCGAGGGGTGCCAATGTGGGGCCATCGTCGAGCGCTTCGATAAACGCCTCGTCCAGGATCAACGTGCCGCCGCGCGCCTGCAGCCGCGTTTGCCAATCGCGCAGCGTTGCTGCAGGCAGCAAGCGTGCCGTCGGGTTGTTCGGGTTGACGACAACCAGGTGGCGTACGTCGTTCGGCAGATCGCCGAGAAAGGCCCCTTCGGGCAACGGTACAACGTCGTGGCCGGCGCGTGCAAAGGCGGGCGCGTATTCGCTGTAGCCGATCTGCGCGATGCCGGCACGCCCGCGCGGCAGCAGGGTCGGCAGCGTGCGGATCGCCGCCTGCGAACCTGCAACCGCCAGCACTGCGCGCGCGTCGGTCACGCCGTAGTGCGCGGCGGCCAGCGCTTCGAGGCCGTCGTCTTCGGGCAGACGCAACCACGCATCGGGTGGAATCGGCGGGATGGGGTAGCCATGCGGATTGATGCCCGTGGAGAGGTCGAGCCAGCCGCCGGCAGGCTCCCCATACAGCGCGCGTGCGGCCGCGAGATTGCCGCCGTGGACGATGCTGCTCACGACAGACCCCACGCCAGCGTTGCAATCAAGCCAAGTGCGCCGAGCCACAACCACAACGTGCGCGTCACGAGCGTCAACGCGCGTGCGATATCTGCTGCCGTTGCTGTCTCGCCCGTGCCGAGCGACGGGCGCGCTTCTTCCACGCCGTCGTAGCGTGCTGCACCCCCGAGCTGAACGCGCAGGCTGCCGGCGCCTGCGGCCATCACCGGGCCGGCGTTGGGGCTAGACCATTGCTGCGCTTGCGTGCGCCAGCAGTTCAGCGCATCGGCGGTGTGGCCAAGCAGCGCATAGCTGATTGCCGTGAGGCGGGCGGGAATCCAGTTGAGCACGTCGTCGATGCGCGCGGCCGCCCAGCCGAAGCCGGTAAAGCGCGCATTGCGGTAGCCCCACATTGCATCGAGCGTGTTGGCCAACCGATACAGCACCACGCCCGGCGCGCCCGCCACGACGAGCCAAAACAGCGGGGCGAAGATGGCATCGCTGCCATTCTCCAGCGCAGATTCCACGGCGGCGCGTGCGATGGGCTCATCCGTGGCTTGCGTGAGGTCACGCGAGACGATGCGCGATGCGAGGGCGCGTGCGCGGGGAACATCCGCATCGCGCAGGGCAAGCGCGATCGGGGCGATGTGTTCGTGCAGGCTGCGCGCGCCAATGGCGAAATAGAGTGCAACGGCATCAAGCGCTGCCACGAGCCAGGGCGACACATCACGCGCCACGCCGACGAGCCATCCTGCAAGCAGCACGAGCGGCAACACGGCGATCGCCCATGCAACGACGCCAACGAGGCGCGACCACGATACCGCGGCCGGTGCGCGATTCATCCAGCGCTCAATGGCTTTGGCGAGGCGCCCGAAGCCGACCAATGGATGCCAGCTCGGCACCTCTCCGAACAGCCGGTCGAGCAGCACGCCCGCCAGCGCGGCGAGCGCCACGAGCAGCCACCCGAGATCGAATACGCCGCCCTGCAACACGCTCACGTTGCAGCGCCGAGTGCCGGCCCCTTGACCACCATCGGGATGCCCGCCACCAGCAGATGAACGTTGTCGGCCAGTGCGGCGAGGCGTTGGTTCAGCCGGCCCAGTTCGTCCACGTAGAACCGCGTGACAGCGCCCATCGGCACCACGCCCAGGCCGATTTCGTTGCTGACGAGGATCACCTCGCCGGGCAGCAGCGGCAGGGCGGTGAGCAGCGCGTCAATCTCGGCCGTCCAGGCTTCGGGTGGGGTGACGAGGCCTGTCTCGGGGTATTCGTGGTGCTCCGAGAAGAGCAGATTGTTGAGCCACAGCGTCATGCAATCGACCAGCACACAGCCACCGTGCTGCGCGTGCGTGTAGAGCGCTTCGGCGAGGTGCACGGGCTCTTCGACCAGCCCCCAATTCGCCGGGCGGCGTGCGCGATGCAGGGCCACGCGCCATTGCATTTCTTCATCGCCCTCGCCGGCGGTGGCAACGTACGTGACGGCCCCCGCGCATTGCAGCGCGAGCTGTTCGGCGTGGTGGCTCTTGCCTGAGCGGGCACCCCCGAGAACGAGTGTGAGGCGGCGTGACATTCCGGCATTTTAGCGGGGGCGGAGCAGCCAGGCACGATAACGCCGGTGCGATAATCCGCGCATGTCGAAAGCTCCATTTCCTGTGTCGCCCACATCGCTTCGGGGCACGCTGATGATCCAGGGCACCACGTCCGATGCCGGCAAGAGCACGCTGGTCGCCGGCCTGTGCCGTGTCGCGCATCGCGCCGGTGTGCGCGTGGCGCCGTTCAAGCCGCAGAACATGGCGCTCAACAGCGCTGTCACCGCAGATGGCGGCGAGATCGGCCGCGCCCAGGCCCTGCAGGCGCAGGCGGCGGGGGTCGCGCCCACGGTCGACATGAACCCCGTGCTGCTCAAGCCCAACAGCGACACCGGCGCCCAGATCATCATCCACGGCCAGGCGCGCTGCGACCTCGACGCTCGCGCGTATCACGACTACAAGCCCACCGCCATGGCTGCCGTGCTCGAATCGCACACACGGCTGCGTGCGCGTTACGACCTTGTGCTGGTTGAGGGCGCCGGCAGCCCGGCGGAGGTCAACCTGCGCGACCGCGACATCGCCAACATGGGCTTTGCCGAAGCCGTCGATTGTCCCGTCGTGCTCGTCGCCGACATCGATCGCGGCGGCGTGTTCGCGCACCTGCTCGGCACGCTCGCTTGCCTGTCAGACAGCGAGCGCGCGCGCGTGGCGGGCTTCGTCATCAACCGGTTTCGCGGCGATATTTCGTTGCTGAGGCCCGGGCTCGACTGGCTGACCGCGCAGACGGGCAAGCCGGTGCTTGGCGTGCTGCCGTATCTGCACGGCCTGCACCTCGACGCAGAAGACGCGGTGCAGACGGCACAGCGCGCAGCCTCGGCCGATGCGCTGCGCGTCGTCATTCCGGTGTTGCCGCGCGTGTCCAATCACACCGATTTCGACGCGCTGCGCGCGCACCCCCAGGTGGACGTCCGCCTGGTCGGTCCTGGCCAGCCGATTCCGCCCGCCGACCTCATCATCCTGCCCGGCAGCAAGAGCGTGCAGGCCGATCTCGCCTGGCTGCGCGCCAACGGCTGGGATGCGGCCATCGCGCGGCATCTGCGCTATGGAGGCAAGCTGATCGGCATCTGCGGCGGCATGCAGATGCTGGGGCGGCGCCTGCATGATCCGAACGGGCTGGAAGGCGCAGCTGGCAGCGTCCAGGGTCTGGGCTATCTGGATTTCGAGACCACGTTGGAGCCGGCCAAGCAGTTGCGTCAGGTGCGCGGCACCTTGGCCGAAAGCGGTGCGGCCATCGACGGCTATGAAATCCACATGGGCGTGACCGTGGGGGCGGCTCTTGCGCGCCCCGCCGTTCAACTGGACGATGGCCGCGCAGATGGCGCGATCTCCGCCGACGGGCAGATCCTGGCGACTTACCTGCACGGCTTGTTCGACGCGCCCGAGGCGTGCCGCGCGTTGCTCGCCTGGGCCGGTGTGAGCGATGCGCGGGCGCAGGACTATGCTGCCTTGCGTGAAGCATCGCTCGAACGTCTGGCCGACACGTGCGAAGCGCATCTGGACCTCGCTGCGCTCTTCCGAACGCTGCCACGTGCGGGCTGAGCCATAATTGGCGGATGGGCAGATCCGCCGAGTGATCGACTCGGCACATGATTCGACGAGCGCAAGGAGGCAGGCATGCCGGTGGCCGTTGTAGCGAATCCGAAGGGCGGGGTGGGCAAAAGCACGCTGGCGACCAATCTGGCCGGCTACTTTGCCGCGCGGGATCATGCCGTGATGCTGGGAGACACCGACCGCCAGCAGTCCTCACGCGAGTGGCTGGCGCTGCGCCCCGAGACCGCCAAGCCCATCCGCACCTGGGAAATCAACGCCGACCACATCGCCAAGCCGCCCAAGGGTACGACGCACGTGGTGCTCGATACGCCGGCGGGTCTCCACGGCTGGCGGCTGGCGGATCTCGTCAAGATGTCCGGCTACGTAATCGTGCCGTTGCAGCCCTCGATGTTCGACATCCTGGCCACGCAGACCTTCCTGCGGAAACTGGCCGATGAAAAGCCGGTGCGCCATGGCGAGGTCAAGCTCGGCGTGGTCGGCATGCGCGTGGACATGCGCACGCGCGCCGCAGAACAGCTTCAGCGGTTCGTGCAGGGGCTGGAGGTGCCGATCCTCGGTTATCTGCGCGATACCCAGAACTACGTACAACTGGCCGCGCATGGCCTGACGTTGTGGGACGTGGCGCCCTCGCGCGTGGCCAAAGACGTGGAGCGGTGGAGCGGCATTCTCGAGTGGCTCGGAGAATCGCCCCCGCAGGCGAGTGTTGCCGATACGTCGGCGGCGGCATGAAAAAAGCCCGGCATTGCCGGGCTTTGTCGTAGGACGCGGCTGCCGCATCCCTCAGATTTCGAGGTTATCGATCAGGCGCGTCTTGCCAAGTTTGGCGGCCGTCAACACGACCAGCGGTTCGCCCGCAGCGATGTTCTCGGGCGTCGGTTCTTGCAGGTCGGAGCGGCGGCGCACGGCGACGTAGTCGGGTTGCCAGCCGCGGCCACGCAGATATTCCATTGCCTTGGTGGTCACCTCTTCGTGCGACGCCTGGCCCTGCAGCACGGTTTCCAGCACGTCCTGACGCACCTGATGCAGCGTGCGATACAGCTCAGGAGCTTCTGCGCGCTCTTCGTTGGTCAGGTAGACATTGCGCGACGACAGCGCCAGACCATCATCCGCGCGGACTGTTTCGGCGGGGACGATGTCGACCGGCAACGCAAACTGATGCGCCATGCGGCGCACGATCATCAACTGCTGGTAGTCCTTCTTGCCGAACACGGCCACGCGCGGCTGCACGCAGCAGAACAGCTTCATCACCACCGTGCACACGCCCTTGAAGAAGCCGGGGCGGAATTCGCCTTCGAGCGTGTCGCCAAGGTCGTGCGGCGGCTCGACGCGATATTCCTGCGGCTCGGGGTACATGTCGCGCTCGGTGGGCGCAAACAACACGTACACACCTTCCTTTTGCAGTTTTTCGATGTCGTCCTGCAGCGTGCGCGGGTATTTGTCGAAATCTTCGTTCGGGCCGAATTGGAGGCGGTTCACGAAAATGGACGCCACCACCGGGTCGCCGTGCTGGCGCGCCAGGCGCATCAGGCTCAGGTGGCCTTCATGCAGGTTGCCCATGGTCGGCACGAAGGCGACGCGGTTCTGGCCGCGCAGCTGATCGCGCAGTTCCTGGATCGACGAGATGACTTTCATAGTTGTTGTGTGATTCGGCCCGAGTCGGGTCGGACGAATTACGTCGGAGAATAGGCGAGGCGCACGTAAATGGGCGCGTACGGTTCGGCTTGCGTGATTTCGAGCAGCGATTCGCGTGAAAGCTCGAGCATGGCGACAAAGTTGACGACCACGATGGGCGCGCCCTTGCCGGACTGGATCGCGTCTTCGAACAGCTCGGTGAACTCCATGAACCGTGCATGCTGCAGCCGGCGCAGAATCTGGCTCATGTGCTCGCGCACCGACAGCTCTTCGCGCGAAATCTTGTGGTGCTGCGTGAGCTTGGCCCGCCGCAGCACGTCGGCCCACGCGGCACGCAGGTCGTCGGAATTGACGTCGGGATAGCGTGGCGCGAGGCTCTGCTCGATGTAGACCTGCGCGCGCAGAAAGTCGCGGCCCAGTTGCGGCACGGTGTCCAGCTTTTGCGCGGCGAGTTTCATCTGCTCGTATTCGAGCAGGCGGCGCACCAGCTCGGCGCGCGGGTCTTCGGGTTCCACGCCTTCGTCGGTCTTCTTGACCGGCAGCAGCATGCGCGACTTGATCTCGATGAGCATGGCGGCCATCAGCAGGTACTCAGCAGCCAACTCCAGGTTGGTCGCGCGAATCTGCTCGATGTACGCCAGATACTGCCGTGTGACCTGCGCCAGCGGAATGTCCAGCACATTGAAGTTCTGGCGGCGGATCAGGTACAGCAGCAAATCCAGCGGCCCTTCAAACGCTTCAAGGAAGACCTCGAGCGCATCGGGCGGGATGTAGAGATCCTGCGGAAGCTTGAACAGCGGCTCGCCGTAGAGCCTTGCAAAGGCGAGGCCATCAACCTGCGCGGGCGTGGAATCCTGATCGGGCGCCACGCTGGGCAGCTCGACGGGCAGTGGCAGCTTGTCCTGCGCGGAAGTGGTCATGCGGCGGGCGCCTGGTCGGGCTGAAGGCCGGTCGGCCGATCAGTCCAGCGAATAGACGTACGGCTTTTGCGCTACGCGTGCGGCCTTGGCGCGTGCACGCTCTTCCAGGTCGATCGGGTCCTTGTCCCACAGCAGGGAGCGCCCTTGGCGCTGCTGCGCTTCCAGGTCGGGCTTCTGGGTCTTGAGTTCTTCCAGGAACTGGGTGATCTCGGACTTGTACAGGGCCATGGCGGTATGTGATGTTGGATGATCTTGTCCGCGCGGAAAGATGCCGGGCGGAAAATCCGCGCATTTTACCGTATTGGCCGTTGCAACGGCCTTGGGCACGGCGCGTGCGAAACCCCTTCCGCCGATCCGGAAGGGCGCGTTCGTTGCATTTGCCTGGGCACCCGCCCGGGGCGGTATGGTCAAATACGCCTTTCCTTCGACTCAGCCGGCCCGTGGGGCGGCGCCACGCTTGCCACGATGACCGGCTCCAATCGACCATCGCGACCGTTCCGAGCACCACGCTTCCGTCTTCTGGGTTTGCCCGGCGCCGCGCTGGCGGCGGGCTTTGCGCTGTCCCTCATCTGCGCCCCGGCGCACGCTGAATACGACGTCAAGATCGAGGCGCCGAAGTCCATTCGCGACTTGCTCGAGCGCCATCTGGACCTGTCGCGCTACAAAGACCGCAAGGACATCACCGACGACCAGCTCCAGTACATGGTCGAAACCATTGGCGACCAGGTCACCAAGCTGACGGCCACCGAAGGCTATTTCGTGCCCAAGGCGACCGCCAAGCTTGAAGGCCCGCCGGACCATCGCATCGTCAACGTGAAGGTCGAGCCCGGCCCGCGTACCACCATCGACAATGTGGCGCTCGACTTCAGCGGCGCCGTTACGCAAGACGCCAAGCGCATCGACGAGTTGAAAAAATCGTGGAGCCTGCAGCACGGGATGGCGTTCCGCCAAGCAGGCTGGGACAAAGCCAAGGACGACGGTCTGGCCGCCCTGCAGAGCAAACGTTATTACGCGGCCAAGCAGACGTCGTCGCAGGCGCGTGTCGATCCGGACGAAAGCAAGGCGGACCTGTCGGTAGGCTATGACAGCGGTCCGGCGTATACGTTGGGGCCGCTGGACGTGCAGGGCTTGTCGCGCTATCCCCTCAGCATCATCAACCACGTGAACCCGTTGCGGGTGGGCGAGGATTACTCGGCTGATCGACTGCAGTCACTTCAGGCCGCCATCCAGGGGCAACCGTATTTCTCCAACGCCATCGTTGACCTGGGCGACGATCCGAAGAACCCGGTGAACGCGCCGGTGCGCGTGCGCGTGCGTGAGTACCCGCCCAATCGCATCACCAGCGGTGTGGGGTACGGTACCGACACCGGCGCCTCGCTGGAAGGGCGCTATCAATATCTGAACCTGTTCAGCAAGGCATGGGTGCTCGACACGCAGGCCCGCCTCGAACAACGCCGCCAGTACCTGTTTGCCGGCGTGACGGTGCCGCCTGACGACAAGCAATACGTCAACAGCCTCTACACCAGCATGGACCGCACCGACACCTCGGGCACCGAGACGCGCAGCTATCGCTCCGGCTTCAAGCAGACGCGCGTACGCGGCATCTATGAGACGTCGTTCACCGTTGATTTCTACTATGACGACCTGCGGCCAGAAGGCGCCGAGCGCCAGTTGAGCAAGGCGCTCGTGCCGGGTTTCGCCTGGACGCGCCGCGATGTGGACGACCCGCTGTTTCCGCGCCGCGGCAACATCATCACCACGCAGATCGGGGCGGCAGTGAAAGGCGTGTTGACCGACCAATCGTTCGTGCGGTCGTACAGCCGCATCCGCCAGTTCGTGCCGGTGGGGCAGCGAGACATCTTCGTTGCACGCGGCGAGCTGGGCGCTGTCATCACCTCCGGTGCCGGCGATGGTGTACCGGCCACGCTGCGCTTCCGCACGGGCGGCACGCAGTCGGTGCGCGGCTACGATTTCCAAAGCATCGGTAACGACGTGAACGGCAGCACGCTGCCGACCAAGTTCCTCGTCACCGGCGGGCTGGAGTATCAACGCTGGTTCCTCCCGCAATGGGGCGCCGCCGTGTTCTGGGATACCGGCACGGCCACCGACAACTGGTCGGAGCGCCGCTGGTTCAATGGGGTGGGTGTCGGCGTGCGCTGGAAGAGCCCGGTGGGGCCAATCCAACTCGACATGGCCTACGGCATTCAGCAGAAGCAGTTCCGGCCGAGCGTGTCGCTGGGCATCGCGTTCTGAACATGACGATGACCAATCCGCAAACGCCTGAATCGAACCAACCCGCTACACCACGTCCGGAGCGTCCGAAGCGCGGCTGGGGCCGCCGCGCGCTGCGCTGGTCCGGTGCCTTTGCTGCCCTGGTCCTGACGATCGTGCTGGGGCTCGCCGGCTGGCTGGTCTGGGCCATCCATTCGCAATCCGGCACGGCGCAGTTGTGGGCCCTCGCCACGCGCTTCGGCAACGCCTATGTGTCGGGCAAGCTGGAGGGCGGCACGGTACGCGAAGGGCTCTCGCTGCGGGATCTGCACGTGCGTGCGGGCAGCACGGAAGTGCGCATCGACCATGTGGAGGGCCGCTGGGCCATCACGCGCGGGCCGTGGCATGCGCATTTCGCGTATCTCCGTGCGGGCAATGTCGAGGTGATCCTGCATCCGACGCCGCCCACCCCGCCGAGCGGTCCGCCCGATTCGCTGGCGCTGCCGCTGGCGCTGGATGTGGACCGCCTCGCCGTCGACCGCCTCGCCATCCGGCAGGGCACGTCGACCACCGAGTTGAAATCGATTGCCGGCAGCCTGCACAGCGACGGCACGCACCACAATGTGCTGCTCGACGGCATGGAATCGCCCGCCGGCAAGCTGGCCGCCACGCTGCGCATGACCGGCACGCGGCCATATCCGCTCACCGGTGCGGCAACACTCGCGACGCAGTTTGAGGTCAACGGCCAGAAGCAGGACGCCTCGGTGTCGGCGCAGCTGTCGGGCTCGCTGGAAGCGCTGCATATCGACGCAACCGGCACCGGCGCCAAGCTGACCGCGCAGGCGCTGATCGATGCCACGCCGTTCGGGGCGCTGCCGCTGTCGCGTGCCGTGGTGTCGGCGGAACACGTGAATCCGCGTGCGTTTGCGCCAAGCGCGCCCGAAGCGTCGTTGTCGATCCACGCGGACCTGCGCCCCGACGAGAAGGCCAAGACGCTGACGGTGGCCGGTCCCATTCAGATCGACAACGCGCAGCCCGGCACGCTCGACAAGCAGAAGCTGCCGCTGCAATCGCTGCGTGCGCAGGTGCGGCTGAACGAAATCGATCAGCAGCTCACCGGGCTGGATGTGCGTCTGCTGGGCGGCGCGGCGCTCACGGGTGGCGCCGATGTGCAGAAGGGGCATGGCGTACTTCGCGTGGATGTGCGCCAGCTCGATCTGCAGGCGCTGCACGCATCGCTGGAGAAGACGAAACTTGCTGGCCCCATCACCGTGGAGTTTGCGGGTGGCACGCAACGCGTGGCGCTTGATCTGGCGGGCGGGGACATGCGTGCGCAAGCGAAAGCCGTGCTGGATGCGGCGCAGGTTGCAGTGGAGAGCGCCCAGGTGTCGCTGGGGCGCTCGCGGCTGACGCTGGCGGGCACGCTGAAGCACGACGATACGCAGTCGTTCGCCTTCAAGGGCAACCTGGCGGAGTTCGATCCGTCGCGGCTGGCCAAGGTGGCAAAGGGCCGCGTCAATGCCGAGTTCGACGCGCGCGGCTCGCTGGGTGAGCCGATCGACGCCGCCGTCAAATTTTCCGTGCGCGATAGCGAATACGCAGGCTTGCCGATGACCGGCGAGGGCAATGTCCACGTGCGCGGTGAACGTCTGCTGCCCAGCGACGCCAGGCTCGACGTGGCCGGCAACAAGGCCAGCCTGCGGGGCAGTTTCGGCGCCGCCGGCGATCGCATGCATGTCGACATCGATGCGCCGCAGCTCGCACGCTTGCAGCTTGGCGTGAGCGGGGCAGTCACCTTGTCCGGCGATGTCTCTGGCACGATCAAGCGCCCGCAAGTGGATGCCACGTTCCGCGCCAATCAGCTTGCCTATCAGGGAAACAAGATCGACACCGCCAACGGCCGGGCGCAGATCCGCGATGGGATCGATGGGCCCTTGCTGTTCGAGTTGACCGCGCAGCGCGTGACGGGCCCGAGCCTGTCGTTGCGAGAAGTGCATGCCACGTTGGATGGCACGCGCCGCGCCCACCGCTTCCGCGCCGATGCCGACGGCAACGTGCGCAACCAGCCGTTCAAGTTTGCACTGGCAGGCGACGGGGCGCTGACGCCCGGCAAGGACGGCGATGGGTGGGACGGCACGATCTCCACGCTGTCGGCGCAGGGTGCGCCCAACCTGCAACTTACGGCCCCGGTGCGGCTGTCGGTGGCGCCGGGCCGCCTGATGATGGGCCGCGCAGACCTGACGCTGGACCAGACGCCCATCCACATTGAGCGTGTCGAATCCGCCCAGGGCCACGTGCGCAGCGCCGGCCGTTTCGACGGTTTGCAGATTGCGCGGGTGCTGGAGCTTGTGCGCGCCTGGACGGGCCAGGCTCCGCCGGTACGCACCGGTCTCGTCGTCGACGGGCAATGGGATCTGGATCTCGGCAGCACGGCCACCGGCACGGCGCGCATCGCCCGCCGCAGCGGCGATCTGTCCATCAATGCCGGCCGCGGTTTCACGGCATTGGGGTTGACCGAAGCGACCGTGGAAGCGCGTGGCGAGGGCATGCGCCTCCGGCTGCGCGGGAATGTGCAGTCGACGCGCGTCGGCAATCTTTATCTTGATGCGGGTGTCGGGCTCGTGCGGGATCCGGGACCGGGCTCCCTGGCGCTCATGGCACCCACGTCGCCGCTCTCCGGCGGCTTGACGATCAGCCTGCCGCACCTCAAGAGCATCGGCGACCTGCTCGGGCCGGATGTAGCAACGGACGGGCAGCTTGCTGCCAGCCTGACGTTTGCGGGCACCGTGGGCGCGCCCAAAGTGAGCGGCTTCCTGACCGGCCAGGACATCGACGTGGCGCTTTACGATCAGGGCATCCGCCTGACCAAGGGGGTGGTGCGCGTGGCGCTCGACCAAAACGTGGTCGACCTGCAAGAGGTGGTGTTCCACGGCGGCGACGGCACCGTGCGTGCGCAGGGCCGCGTGCAGCTCGGCGAGGCGAACCCGAACCTCGCGGGCTCCATCGTGGCCGACAAGCTGCAGCTCTTTGCCGATCCGGACCGCACGCTGGTGCTGTCGGGCCAGGCGCGCATTGCAAACGACAATGACCGCGTGGCCATCACCGGCAAATTCAAGGTCGACCGCGGCCTGTTCGATCTGCCGAAGGACGGCGCGCCTTCGTTGGGCGACGACGTGGTCATCGTCCGCCGCACCGATGCCGCCCGCAACCAGGCCGAACGCGGTGTCAAACGCGAAGAAAAGCCGGCTGGCCGCTTCAGCCCGGTGGTCGATGTCGATGTCGATTTTGGCGACAACTTCCGCTTCAAGGGTGCCGGAGCAGACCTGTCACTTGGTGGCCAGATGCATGTGCACAGCGAGCCGCTCGTGCCCCTGCGCGGCACCGGCACGATCTACGTGCGCGAGGGCAGCACGTACGAGGCGTTCGGCCGCAAGCTGGCCATCGAACGGGGCGTGCTGAACTTCGTGGGGCCAATCAACAACCCGTCGTTCAACATCACCGCCATGCGCCGTAACCAGGAAGTGGAAGCCGGCGTGCAGGTGACCGGCACGGTGCGGCAGCCGCGCGTCACGCTTGTCTCCGAGCCCAACGTGCCCGATGAAGACAAGCTCTCGTGGCTGATGTTCGGCTATAGCGCATCGAACGCCGGCCTGGGTCAGCAGCAGGCGATGTCAGGCGCGGCGCTCGGCCTGCTGGGCAACGTGGCGGGCAAGAACGTGGCACGGCGCTTCGGGCTCGACGAGTTCTCGATCGGGCCGTCCGCCGCAGGCCTGACCGACCCGCAGGTGGTAAGCCTCGGCAAGGCAATCTCGGAGCGCATCACCGTTGGCTACGAGCAGAGCCTGTCGACGGCCGATTCCATCGTCAAACTGACGTGGCAGTTTTCGCGGCGTTGGTCGGTGGTGGCACGCGGCGGTACGATCAATGGCGCGTCGGTCCTGTTCAACAAACGTTGGTAAACGGTTGGCCCGGCTGCCAGAATGGCGGCGGGTCCATGTTTCGCACGAGGAGTTCCATGCCGCATCTTCGTCAACTCGCACAAGTGGGAGTCACCATGGGCGTTCTGGCTTCATTGCTGGGGCTGTTCGGCTGCGATCAGCAAAAGGTCGACCAGGCCGTGGATCGTGTGGGCGACGCTGCCAAGCGTGCATGGCAGTCGGCCAAGCCGGACAACCTGCTGTTCAAGGGCATCGTGGCGGGGCAATCCACCGAAGATGATGTCAGGGCCACCGCCGGCCAGCCCGAGATGATCTGGGAGAGCGAGGGCGGCACGCGGCAGCTTGAGTATCCGCGCGGACCCGAAGGGACTTCAACGTGGATGGTGACGATCGGGCCCGACGGGCACGTGCAGAAGATCGAGCAGGTGTTGACCGCCGACAATTTTGGGCGCGTGCGGGCGGGGCAGACCAAGGACGACATCCGCCGGATGCTGGGCAAGCCGGGGAAGGTCGAGGTGTTCAAGCTGAAGCAGGAAGAGGTTTGGGGGTATCGGTGGATGGAAAGCGCTACCGAGCGGGCTTTCTTCAATGTGCACTTTGGGGCGGATGGGCGTGTTACGACGACTTCGCGGAGTGATGACCGGTTGAATGGGGGGTAGGGGGTTTTTGGGTTGTTGGCTCTGGTCTTTTTTGTGGTGCATCCCCTGTTTCGTACCCTGCCGGGCACGACTCACTTTTCTTTGTCTTGCCAAAGACAAGTAAGCAAAAGGAAGGCGTGCCCGAGATGGCGACCCATCCCTTGAATTTCCGTAACCGGGCGGAGACGGGAAAAACTCGCTGCGTTCAGACAGTTTCCCGTCTTGTTTCCGCCCGCTTACGAAAATTCAAGGCGCCATCAAGGGCCTAACGTCAAAAGAAAAGGCCAACCCGTCGCGAGGTTGGCCTTGTCGTTTGGGCTGGTGCCCCCAGGGTGCGGCTTTTGTCCTTTGACTTTCCTGCCCTAGATGGCGCCTTGAATTTCTGTTGCAGGGAGGAAAAAGGAAGGGAAACTGTCTGAGCGAAGCGAGTTTTTCCCTTCCCCTCCCTGCGACATAAATTCAAGGAGTCTTTCGCCATCTCGGGCGCGCATTTCTTTGCTTACTTTCTTTGGGCAAGACCAAAGAAAGGGAGTCAGCCCCGGCAGGGGATGAAACAAGGGATGCACCACCAAGGCCCATCCCAAACACACCCATTACCGCACCCGCATCCCCGGCACCGCCCCCGAATGCGGCTCAAGAATATAAAGCCCCGGCTGAGCCTTCTCATCAGCAGCCGAAGCCGCCAACACCATCCCTTCCGACATCCCAAACTTCATCTTGCGCGGTGCCAGGTTGGCAACCATCACGGTCAGCTTGCCGACGAGATCCTCCGGCGAATATGCCGACTGGATGCCCGAAAACACATTCCGCGTCTGTCCTTCACCCACATCCAGCGTCAGCTGCAGCAGCTTGTTCGATCCTTCCACGCGCTGGCAGGCGACGATCTTGGCGACACGCAGGTCGATCTTGGCGAAGTCGTCGATGGTGATGGTTTCGGCCATCGGTTCGATGGCGGCCGCACCGTTGGCGGCAGCAGCGGGTGCATCGGCGGTGGCCTGCAGCGACTGGCGGTTTGCTTCGACCAGCGCATCCACCTGCTTCTTGTCCACGCGCGTCATCAGGTGCGAGTACGGTTGGATCGGCTTGGCGGACGACAGTTGCGAGTCGATCGAGCGCCACGTCAGCGGCTCAACGTTGAGGAACGCCTCGATGCGCTCCACCGTGGTCGGCAGAATCGGCTTGAGGTACACGGCCAGCAGGCGGAACGCTTCCAGCGCGACCGAGCACGCGGCGTGCAGCTTTTCGCGGTTGGCCTCGTCCTTGGCCAGATCCCACGGCTTTTCGGTGTCGACGAACGCATTGACGGCGTCGGCCAGCTCCATCACGGCGCGCAGCGCCTTGCTGTACTCGCGCTTTTCGTACAGATCGGCGATCTGCGGGGCGGCTTCGCGCAGTTGCACCATCAGCGGATGACCCAGCGCGGCGTCGCTCACGCGGCCTTCGAAGCGCTTGACAAGGAACCCCGCCGAACGGCTGGCGATGTTGACGAACTTGCCCACCAGGTCGCTGTTCACACGGGCGATGAAATCGTCCAGGTTCAGGTCCAGGTCTTCCATCGTCGCGTTCAGCTTGGCGGCGAAGTAGTAGCGCAGCCATTCCGGGTTCAGGCCGGTGTCGATGTAGCTTTGCGCGGTGATGAACGTGCCGCGCGACTTGCTCATCTTCGCGCCGTCCACGGTCAGGAAGCCGTGGGCGAACACGTTGGTCGGTGTGCGGTGGCCGGAGAACTTGAGCATCGCCGGCCAGAACAGCGTGTGGAAATACAGGATGTCCTTGCCGATGAAGTGGTACTGCTCGGTGGTCGAGTGTTCGTTGATCCACGCGTCGAAATCGAGACCTCGCTTGGCGCACAGGTTCTTGAAACTGGCGTAGTAGCCGACCGGCGCATCCAGCCACACATAGAAGTACTTGCCCGGCGCGCCCGGAATTTCGAAGCCGAAGTAGGGCGCATCGCGCGAGATGTCCCAGTCCGACAGCTTGGCTTCGCCTTCCTCGCCGAGCCACTCGCGCATCTTGTTGGTGGCTTCGGGCTGCGCCAGGTCGGCCACCCAGTCGCGCAGGAAATTCTCGCAGCGCGGGTCGGACAGCTTGAAGAAGTAATGCTCCGACGACTTGCGCACCGGCGTCGCGCCTGACACCACCGAATACGGATTTTTCAGATCAGTCGGCTGGTATGTCGCGCCGCAGACCTCACACGAATCACCGTACTGATCTTTTGCGCCGCACTTCGGGCATTCGCCCTTGATGAAACGGTCCGGCAGGAACATCTCCTTGACCGGGTCGTAGAACTGCTCGACTTCGCGCACGTCGATCAGGCCGGCTTCTTTCAGCTTGAGGTAGACGTTCTGGCACAGCTCCTTGTTTTCGTCGGAGTCGGTGCTGTAGTAGTTGTCGAACGAAACAAGGAAGTTGTCGAAGTCGCGTTTGTGTTCCGTCCAGACGCGTTCGATCAGTTGACGCGGGGTCAGGCCTTCTTTTTCGGCGCGCAGCATGACGGGCGTGCCGTGTGTGTCGTCGGCGCCCACGTAGTAGGTCTCGTGGCCGCGCATGCGTTGGAAGCGCACCCAGATATCGGTCTGGATGTACTCGACCAGGTGGCCGATGTGAATCGGGCCGTTGGCATAGGGCAGGGCGGAAGTGACGAGGATGCGACGTTCGGACATGGGCAGGCCAGAAAGGTGCGGGCGGGCCGCGGACAGGGCGCGGCGCGCGGAGAAACGCATATTTTAGCGCGGCCGGCGGTCTCAGGCCGGTCGCGGAGGAATCTGCGGAACGGCGGGTTCGATCATGCGCCCGGCGTATGCGTCAGAATGCCGCGGACGGTGTGGGCCCAAAAAAAAGCGCCGGTCAGTGCCGGCGCAGCTTTCCACAACGGAAAAGGAGGAGAAATCAGGTGCCGCCCGGGAGGTCAGCCACGCATCGCGAGCCAGCAACGTGTGGCAAGCGGCACCTGTTTTCTATGACCGGGTTACCCCTGAATTGGTTTCAAATAAATTTCGACGCGGCGATTTTGGGCGCGGCCAGCCTCGGTGGCGTTGTCGGCAACGGGCTGATTCTGGCCCCGGCCTTCGCTGGACAGGCGATTGCGGGCCACGCCGCGGTCCGTCAGGTAGCTCGCCACGCTTTGCGCGCGCTTTTGCGACAGCGTCATGTTGTAGTTCGGGTTGCCGGTGCTGTCGGTGTGGCCGACCACATTGGCGGCCAGTTCCGGATGTTGCGTGAGCGTTTGTGCCACGCTATCCAGCGGGCCACGGAACGACGGCTTGATCACAGCGCTGTCGGTGTCGAACGAGACCTGGCTCGGAATGTTCAGCTTGAGCGAGCCGTCTGGCTGCTCCGAAATTTGCGTGCCGGTGCCGGCTGTATCGCCAGCCAGCTTGGACTTGATGGCGCCCCAGTTGTAACCGACGGCTGCACCGGTTGCCGCGCCCAGAGCACCACCAATCGCGGCGCCCTTGCCATTGCCGACCAGCGCCCCAATGCCAGCGCCCACGGCGGCGCCAACACCGGTGCCCATGGCGGTCTGGTTCTGCTGCTCGGTCGCGCAGCCGGCGGCCAGCAGGGCGATCAGCGAGACGGAAATAAGCTTGGCTTTCATGGTTTCTCCTACGGATAACGGGATCGGTTCTTGTGGGTTTGCCGATATCCGGCGCATCAGAGGGATATTGGGGGGAATCGAACGAACGATGCGCCGGCAAAATACAATAGCAAAACAGTACATAGAGTGGCCAGGGCGCCGCAAAGTTCATGCCGCGTCACCGTTGGCCCGTCCCCCATTCGCATTAGATTTCTGGAGCAAATGTTGAGCGTAACCATCGAACAGATCACCGAAGCCCTGCGCGGCGTGGTGGATCCCAATACCGGGCGCGACCTTGTGTCGTCCAAATCGGCGCGCAACATCCGGGTCGATGGCGGCGAGGTGGCGCTCGACGTGGAACTCGGCTACCCCGCCAAGAGCCAGTTCGAACCGATCCGCAAGCTGGTGATCGGGGCACTGCGCCAGGTGCAGGGTGTCGAAAATGTGAGCGTGCAGGTGTCGATGAAGATCGTCGCGCACGCCGTGCAGCGCGGCGTGCATCTGATGCCGAACGTGAAGAACATCATCGCCGTGGCGTCGGGCAAGGGCGGCGTGGGCAAGTCGACCACCGCCGTGAATCTGGCGCTGGCGCTGTCGGCGGAAGGGGCGAATGTCGGCATTCTTGACGCCGATATCTACGGCCCGAGCCAGCCGATGATGCTGGGCATCCAGGGCCAGCCGGAGTCGGCCGACGGCAAGACGATGGAACCGATGGAGGGCCATGGCCTGCAGGCCAACTCAATCGGTTTCCTGATCGAGCAGGACAACCCGATGGTCTGGCGCGGTCCGATGGTGACCTCGGCGCTCGAGCAACTGCTCAAGCAGACGAACTGGCGCGATCTGGATTACCTCATCGTCGACATGCCGCCGGGCACGGGCGACATCCAGCTCACGCTATCGCAGAAGGTGCCCGTGACGGGCGCGGTGATCGTCACCACGCCGCAGGACATCGCGCTGCTCGACGCCAAGAAGGGCCTGAAGATGTTCGAAAAGGTGGGAATTCCCATCATCGGCGTGGTCGAGAACATGGCGGTCTACTGCTGTCCGAACTGCGGCCACACCGAACACATCTTCGGCGCCGGCGGTGGCGAGAAGATGTGCGAACAATACGGCGTGCCGTTCCTCGGTAGCCTGCCGCTGAACTTGTCCATCCGTGAGCAGGCCGATTCGGGCCGCCCGACTGTGGTGGCCGACCCCGACGGCGCCATTGCCGGCGTCTACAAGCAGATCGCACGCCACGTCGCCATTGCCGTGGCCGAAAAGGCGAAGGACATGACGAGCAAGTTCCCGTCCATCGTCGTGCAGAACACCTGACGCCATGGAAACCACGTCGCCGCTGCCTGCTGATCGCCCCTCTGTGCGGGTGGCGGTGGTGTTGTGCCGCCGCCCCACGGCCAACCGTTGGCAGCCGTTCCAATGGCGGCTGGAGGCGGTCGTTCCCGACCTTGGCGAATACGGCACGGCGCCGCGCTGCCTGGACCGTGCCGAAGATGGGTCCGGCGAAGAGCGCTGGCTCACGCCCGGCTTTTCCGTCACGTTGTTTCGCGACGAGGCCGAGGGTTATTACTTGAACGTGACCTCAGCCGCGCCCTGCTGGTTTGTACTGTGGCGTCTGGGTGAGGCTGGCACAGCGGACGAAGGCCGCGCGATTCCGCATACGGTTTCGCTCAGTTACAACGAGGCTGGCCGCTGGCTGGACGGTGGCGAGACGGTTGAAAACGTGCCGTTGGACGCCGCGGCGCTGGAGTGGCTGCAGGCGTACGTGGCAGAAAACTACCGGCCGGAGCCGAAGAAGCGGCGCCGGCCGGAATCGTTCCTGCCGCCGGAAGACCGTGCGAAGTTTTGAGTGAAGCTGCCGTGAGCGACGAAACTTTCCTCTCGCGCTGGTCGCGCCGCAAGGCCGCCGACCGGCGGGGCGCGCCCGAACCAGAAGCGGCCCCGCCCGCTGATCCGGCGCCCGCCGTCGTGCCCAATGTGTCGACGATCGAGCCCACGCCCGAGGCGCCGCCTCCGCTCACGCTGGAAGATGCCGCCAAGCTGACGCCGTCCGATGACTTCGCGCCGTTCGTCGCGCGCGGGGTGGACGAGACCGTCAAGCGCGCCGCGCTCAAGAAGCTTTTCGCCGATCCGCACTTCAATGTGATGGACGGTCTCGATACGTACATCGACGACTATTCGCAGCCCGATCCGATCCCGCCCGAGATGTTGCGAGAGCTGCGTCATACGGCGGAATTGCGGCTGTTCGAGCCACTGGATGAGGAGTTGGCTGCGCCGACCGGAACCGCGCCGGTACCGGACGCTTCGCCCGCTGTGACCGGCGAGACGCCGCCTGAACCTGCCGATGGCGAGTCGCCCGCCGTTGAAGACACCGCCCAGGCAACCCCGCATGGCAGCGCTAAGCCACCGTCCGTAGAATAAAGAAAGAGTACCGCGCGGCAACGACCGTGCGGCCATGTCCCCATAGCCTGCGCCACGCACGCAGGCGCTCACGCTCAGATCCATGCCGACGCTGCTCTGCAGTTGCAATCACACCATGCCGCTCGATGCCGATGCGGTGGGCGACGCCCTGCGCGCGTCTGAAGCCGCCATCGATGCGCCCGGCAAGACGCACCACCTGCTTTGCCGCCGCGAGATCGGCGCATTCACTCAGGCGCTGGATGGCGCGGAGGATGTCATTGTCGCGTGCACGCAGGAAAAGGCACTGTTTGCAGAAATGGCCGCCCAGCATGAGGGCGTGACCGCGCCGATCCGCTTTGTCAACGTGCGCGAAACGGGAGGGTGGTCGGCGGGGGCCAAGCGCGATGCGCGCGGCTTGCAGGCCAAGACAGCGGCCCTGTTGGCCGTGGCAGGGTTGCCTGCGCCGGACCCGGTGCCGGTGGTCGACTACCGTTCCGACGGGAACGTGCTGATTGTTGGCGCTGCCGAGCGTGTGATGCCGTGGGCAGAGCGACTGGCCGACCAACTGAGCGTGACGGTGCTCGTCACCGGACGCGACCGCGTCAGCGGTCCGCTCGTACCGCCGATGGAACGCCGCTGGCCCGTCCATGCGGGCGAGTTGGTGGAAATGAAGGGCTGGCTCGGCGCGTTCGAGGTGCAGTGGCGCAACCGCAATCCGATCGACCTGGACCGCTGCACGCGCTGCAACGCCTGCATCGATGTTTGCCCCGAAGGCGCCATCGACGCGCTCTATCAGATCGACTTGGATGCATGCCGCGACCATCGCGCATGCGTCAAGGCGTGCGGCGAAGCAATGGCCATCGATTTCAGCCGGGTGAATGCACCGCAGGCGCTGTCGGGCCACTTCGACCTGATCTTCGATTTGAACGATGCACCGGCGTTTGCGCAGCACCAGCCGCCGCAGGGCTATTTCCACGCCGGTGCAGACGCCGGCCGCCAATTGACGGCATCGCTGGCCCTGCTGCAAATGGTGGGCGAGTTCGAGAAACCGAAGTTCTTCCAATACAAGGAATCGATCTGCGCACACGGGCGTAATGGCCAGGTCGGTTGCGACGCCTGTGTGCAGGTGTGTTCTGCGTCGGCCATCGCGTCGCAGTGGAAGGACGGCCGCGGTAGCGTGCAGGTCACGCCGAATCTGTGCGTGGGCTGCGGGGCCTGTACGACGGCGTGCCCGACCGGCGCCATCACGTATGCGTATCCCAGCGCGCCGTACCAGGGGCGCAAGCTGAAGACGTTGCTGAGCACGTATGCATCGGCGGGTGGGCGCGATGCCGTGGTGCTGCTGCATAACGGTGAGCGCGGCCGCACGCTGATCGAGCAACTGGGCCGTGCCGCGCGCATCGGCAAAGCGCAGGGCGTGCCGGTGAATGTGCTGCCGGTGGAAGTCTTCCACGCAGCATCGACGGGGTTGGACCTGTGGTTTGCCGCTCTGGCTTATGGGGCCGCGCGCATCGCCATTCTCCTGACCGAAGACGATGCACCGCAGTACCGTGCGATGCTCGCCGAGCAGGTCGCCGTGGCGCAGGCCGTGCTGCAGGGGCTTGGCGAACCTCCGGATGCGGCTGGCGTGGTGTTGATCGACGTGGCGGATCCCGCTGCGCTCGACGCGCGCCTCAGTCGTGCTGATGTTTCGGGCCCCCTGCGCGGCTTTCGCCGTGACATGCCGGCCGCCACCTTCGCGGTGGCCGCTGCCAAGCGCGAGACGCTGGATTTCGCGCTCGACCATCTCGCGCGCCACGCCAAGGCCACCGAGGCCGTCATTCCGCTCCCGGCGGGGGCACCGTTTGGCGCCATCACCGTGAACCGCGAAAGCTGCACGCTGTGCATGGCCTGCGTGGGTGCGTGCCCCTCGCAAGCGCTGCGCGATCAGTCCGAGCGCCCCGTGCTGGCGATGATCGAGCGCAACTGCGTCCAATGCGGCCTGTGCGAAACGACGTGCCCTGAAAACGCCATTGCGCTCGTGCCGCGCCTGAACCTGTCGGCCGACGCCCGGCAGCCGATGACGCTTAATCAGGCGCAGCCGTTCCACTGCATCCGCTGCAACAAGGCGTTCGGCACCGCGCAGATGGTCACCACGATGCTGGCCAAGCTGGGCGCGCATCCGGCGTTCTCGGGCGCCGCTGCCGAGCGCCTCAAGATGTGCAGCGACTGCCGGGTGATCGACATGATGCAGAACGGCGAACGCCCCGGCGCCCCGCACTGAAAACCGCGCATTGAAGCCGATCTCTGATCCCATGAACGACGCCCAGCCCCTGCAATTCCATCCCGCCGCGACGCCCGCCGACAGCGCGGAGGATCTCGCCCGTGCTGACCTTTACGGCCTCCTGGCTACGCTGTTCTTCCAGGCGGCGGACGCCGATTTGCTGCAGCGCATCGCCGCCGCGGCGCTCGACCCGATAGGCGATGACGGTACCGCCTCGGCCGATGCTGAAGCGGCAGTCAGCAGCGCGCTCACCCAGGCGTGGCGGCGGCTTGTCGCCCGCGCCGGCAAGACGACCGCCGCGCAGGCTGACGAGGAATACACCGACCTGTTCATCGGCGTCGGCAAACCGGAGGTGTTCTTGTACGGCTCGTACTACCAGGCCGGTTTCCTGAACGAAAAGCCGCTCGTCGTGCTGCGGGATGATCTGCGCCGCTTCGGTCTGGAGCGCGCCGAGGGCGTTACGGAAACGGAAGACCATCTCGCCACGCTGTGCGAGGTGATGCGTTACCTCATCGCCGGGGACGACGTTGCGCTTGCGCGCATCGAAGAGCAGCGCGGGTTTTTTCAGCGTCATCTGGCCCCTTGGGTCGATACGGCTTGCGATGCTGTATTGCAGCATCCGCGCGCTGCGTTCTATGCCGATGTGGCTGCATTGGCGAAAGCGTTTTTCGACGTGGAGCGGCTCGCCCTTGAGTTGGCATGACAGCCGTCGCCTCGGCTGCCTAAAAATTAAGCGGGCTCCGAAGAGCCACGCCGGGCCAGCGTCACCGAGGAGCGGTTCAAATCCGACTCATTGAAAAAATTCATCGGTAATTCGTCAGGAAAATCCCTCGGGAAGGGGATTTGGGCATGGTTTTCCCATGCCGTTACTCCTAAAATGTGTTCGAAAATTCCTATTACATTCGGTCATCGGTTTGATTGAGCCGGGGAGCATCGAAATGCCAAGCCCGAACACCGTCCCTCACGCGCGCCCAGAAGCGGATTCCGCTGATGCAGCACCCACTCGCCGCCGCTTCCTGATGGGCGCGGCGGTGGCAGCCGCGGCTGCAGGCACTGCCGCCACAGCCGGCCATCTGGTGCAAGCGCCCACCGCTCCGGCCACACCCGCAACCGACGCCGCGGATGACGGCGCCACCGGCTACCGCCTGAGCGAACACATCCGCAAGTACTACAAGACGACGTGGATCTGACGCGGCCGCATGCGCGCCGCTTCCGCTTCATCGTCACTGCACGCACCCCACATCCTCAGGTGACCTCATGCTTCTGACCCGCAAACCGGCGGTACAGGACACCAAAGCCGCTTCGACCCGGCGTTCAAATGGCCAGGGCGCTTCGTCGCTGGCCGGCAGTCTGGCGCGCAGCCTGGCCGGCGCATTGCCGACCATGGACCGCCGCACGTTCCTCAAGCGCTCCGGCATCGGCGTCGGGGCAGGGCTGGCCGCAACGCAGCTTTCGCTGGTAAAGAAATCGGTGGTGGGCGAGGCCCAGGCCGCCGAAGGCAAGGGCGATATCGTCGTGCGTCGCACGGTGTGCTCGCACTGCTCGGTCGGGTGCTCGGTGGATGCCGTCGTGCAGAACGGCGTGTGGGTGCGCCAGGAGCCGGTGTTCGATTCGCCGATCAACCTCGGTGCGCATTGCGCCAAGGGCGCCGCCCTGCGTGAGCATGGTCACGGCGAATACCGCCTGAAGACGCCAATGAAACTGGTCGACGGCCGCTACCAGCGCATCAGCTGGGAACAGGCGCTCAATGAGATCGTCGCCAAGATGCAGACCATCCGCAAGGAGACCGGGCCGGATTCGTTCTTCTTCGTGGGGTCGTCCAAGCACAGTAACGAGCAGTCGTATCTGCTGCGCAAGTGGGTGTCGTTCTTCGGCACCAACAACTGTGATCACCAGGCGCGCATCTGTCATAGCACCACCGTCGCCGGCGTGGCCAACACGTGGGGCTACGGTGCGATGACCAACTCGTACAACGACATGCAGAACGCCAAGTGTGCGTTGTACATCGGCTCGAACGCGGCGGAGGCACATCCGGTGTCGATGCTGCATCTGCTGCACGCCAAGGAAACGGGCTGCAAGGTCATCGTGGTCGATCCGCGCTACACGCGCACGGCGGCCAAGTCGGATGAATACGTGCGCATCCGCTCCGGCACCGATATCGCGTTCCTGTTCGGCGTGCTGTATCACATCTTCAAGAACGGTTGGGAAGACAAGCAGTACATCCACGACCGCGTCTACGGCATGGACAAGGTGCGCGACGAAGTGCTCGCCAAGTGGACGCCGGACAAGGTCGAAGAGGTGTGCGGCGTGCCGGAAGCACAGGTCCACAAGGTCGCCGAGATGATGGCGATGAACCGCCCGAGCACGCTGGTGTGGTGCATGGGCCAGACGCAGCACACCATCGGCAACGCCATCGTGCGCGCCTCGTGCATCGTGCAATTGGCCTTGGGCAATATCGGCAAGTCGGGCGGTGGCGCCAACATCTTCCGCGGCCACGACAATGTGCAGGGTGCCACCGACGTGGGCCCGAACCCCGATTCGTTGCCTGGCTACTACGGCCTGGCTGCCGGGGCGTGGAAACACTTCGCCAACGTATGGGGCGTGGATTACGAGTGGATCAAGGGACGCTTTGCCTCGCAGGCGATGATGGAAAAGTCGGGCACCACCGTCTCGCGCTGGGCCGATGCGGTGCTTGAAAAGAACGACCTGATCGATCAGGACAACAACGTCCGCGCCGTTTTCTACTGGGGTCACGCGCCCAACTCGCAAACGCGCGGGATGGACATGAAGCGCGCGCTCGACAAGCTCGACCTGCTGGTCGTGATCGATCCATACCCGTCGGCTACGGCGGCCATGGCCAACATGCCCGCCGCCGACGGCACGCCGCCCAATCCGAACCGCGCCGTCTACCTGTTGCCGGCGGCCACGCAGTTCGAAACGTCCGGCTCGTGCACCGCGTCGAACCGCTCGCTGCAATGGCGCGAAAAGGTCATCGATCCGCTGTTCGAATCGCAGCCCGATCACGTGATCATGCAGGCGTTTGCCGATCGCCTCGGCTTCGGCAAGGAGCTGTCGAAGAACTGCAAGATCACCGAATACAAGCGTGCCGGCATGACATGGCGCGAGCCCGAGATCGAATCGATCCTGCGCGAGATCAATCGCGGCAACTGGACGATCGGCTATACGGGCCAATCGCCGGAACGCCTGAAGGCCCACATGCGCAACATGCACCTGTTTGATGTGCGCACATTGCGCTGCAAGGGGGGCAAGGATGCCGAAACCGGCTACGACCTGACCGGCGACTACTTCGGCCTGCCGTGGCCGTGCTACGGCACGCCGGAACTCAAGCACCCCGGCTCGCCGAACCTGTACGACACCAGCAAGCACGTGATGGAAGGCGGCGGTAACTTCCGCGCCAACTTTGGGGTGGAGCGCGACGGCGTCAACCTGCTGGCCGAAGATGGCTCGTTCTCGCTGGGCTCGGAGTTGACCACCGGCTACCCCGAGTTCGACCACGTCTTCCTCAAGAAACTCGGCTGGTGGGATGACCTGACCGATGCCGAGAAGAAGGCCGCCGAAGGCAAGAACTGGAAGACCGATCTGTCCGGCGGCATCCAGCGCGTGGCGATGAAGCATGGTTGCCATCCGTTCGGCAACGCCAAGGCGCGCGCCATCGTGTGGAACTTCCCCGACGGCATTCCGCAGCACCGCGAGCCCCTGTATTCGACGCGGCCGGACATGGTGGCCAAGTACCCCACGCACGACGACAAGAAGGCTTTCTGGCGCCTGCCCACGCTGTACAAGACGGTGCAGCAGCGCAATATCGAGAACAAGGTCTACGAGAAATTCCCGATCATTCTCACCTCCGGCCGCCTTGTCGAATACGAGGGCGGCGGCGAGGAGACGCGCTCCAACCCGTGGCTTGCCGAGCTGCAGCAGGAGAACTTTGTCGAGATCAACCCGAAGGCTGCAGCCGACCGGGGCATCCGACACAACGATTTCGTCTGGGTCAAGACGCCGACCGGCGCCCAGATCAAGGTGCGTGCGCTGGTGACGGAGCGCGTGGGGGTAGACCACGCCTTCATCCCGTTTCACTTTTCCGGCTGGTGGCAGGGCAAGGACCTGCTCGAGTACTACCCGGAGGGCGCCCACCCGATCGTGCGTGGCGAGGCCATCAACACGGCCACGACCTACGGCTACGACTCGGTGACGATGATGCAGGAAACGAAAACGACGGTCTGCCAGATCGAGCGGTTCGCATAAGGACGGGGAGATCAACATGGCACGCATGAAATTCATCTGTGACAGCGAGCGCTGCATCGAATGCAACGCCTGCGCCACGGCCTGCAAGAACGAACACGAAGTGCCCTGGGGCGTGAACCGGCGCCGCGTGGTCACCATCAACGACGGCATGATCGGCGCGGAGAAGTCCATCTCCGTGGCGTGCATGCATTGCTCCGATGCGCCGTGCATGGCGGTCTGCCCTGTTGATTGTTTTTACCGCACCGAAGATGGCGTGGTGCTGCACGACAAGGACGTTTGCATCGGCTGCGGCTACTGCTCGTATGCATGCCCGTTCGGTGCGCCCCAGTTTCCGAGCCAAGGGACGTTTGGCGTGCGCGGCAAGATGGACAAATGCACGTTCTGCGCAGGCGGCCCCGAGAAGAACGGTAGCGAGGAAGAATTCGAGAAGTACGGTCGCAACCGCCTGGCCGAAGGGAAGCTTCCGCTGTGCGCGGAGATGTGCTCGACGAAGGCGCTGCTCGGCGGCGATGGCGATGTGATTTCCGACATCCTGCGCAACCGTGTCATGAAACGCGGGAAGGGAGCGGAGTTGTTCGGATGGGGCACGGCCTACGGCGGCGCGCAGGGCAAGGGCGCTCAGGCGGCGCCGGCAACCCCTGCCGCACCTGCCGCACCGGCTTCGGCGCCGGGAGCGCAATCATGATCGCCCCCGCACGATCGACCAGCCTGGTGATCGCCCTTGGTGCTTTGCTGTTGCTCGGTGCCTGCGGCGAGCGCCCGCAAACCGCGTTCGCTTCGCATCGCAAGGACGATGCGCCAGCCTACAAGGGTGCGGAAGGTGATCCGTTCATGGCCAAGAACTGGACCCCCGGCGACCGCACGAGCTGGCAGAACCAGATCCGAGCACGCGGCCAATACCAGAACGAGTACAACAAGACGCCATGACGCGCGCAAGCGGAGGTTCGTCCATGGGCACTTCCTGGAAACATCTTGTGATGGCCGTGGTGCTGGGCAGCGCATCAGCGTTGGCGAGCGCGCAGCAGCCGGCCAGTGCGCCCGCTGCCAACACCGCCCCGGTCAATCCGGCCGTACAACCGGCCCAGCCGTTCTCCAACATCGTCTCGGAGAATGTGTTTGATCTGCAGAAGCGCGATCTTGCCAAAGAGGCGCACGATCAGGCTGGTCGCCGCACCGCGCAACCCGGCAACAACGCGCCGGTCTGGCGCGAAGTGAATTCCGATCAGGCGCACTACGCAAGCATTCCCGGGTTGGAGGCCGGCGTGCTGATCCAGCGTACGGGACAGAAGTGGCGGCTGTTCCGCAATGGCGTGATCACCGTGTGGGGCGGTTGGCTGATGGTGCTCGTTCCGTCGGTGATCCTCGGTTTCTTCCTTTGGCGCGGCATGATCCCCCTGAAGGAAGCGCCGACCGGCCGCAAGATCGAGCGCTTTACCCCCACCGAGCGCTACGTGCACTGGACAATGGCCATCTCGTTCGTCACGCTGGGTGTGTCGGGCATCGTCATGCTGTGGGGCAAGCATTTTCTGCTGCCGATCCTCGGTCACCAGTTGTTCGGCTGGCTGACCTACCTGCTCAAGAACCTGCACAACCTGGTGGGGCCGCTTTTCACGGTCAGCATCATCGTGGCCTTCGTGATGTGGGTGCGAGATAACCTGCCGCGCCAGGGCGACTTGAAATGGCTGTTGAGCCTGGGCGGCATGTTTGCCGGCGAACACGGCGGCGAAGTGCCGTCGCACCGCTTCAACGCCGGCGAGAAACTCTGGTTCTGGGGCGGCCTGGTCGTCTTCGGGCTGATCCTGTCTGCCTCGGGCTGGACGCTCGATCGCATCGTCCCCGGTGTGGATTACTACCGCAGCACGATGCAGCTGGCCGAAGTCATTCACGCGATCGCGGCGGTGGGCATGATGTGCATGTCGCTGGGCCACATCTACATGGGCACCATCGGCATGGAAGGCGCATACCGGGCCATGCGCGACGGCTATGTCGACGAGGCCTGGGCCAAGGAGCACCACGAGCTCTGGTACGACGACGTCAAGGCCGGCAAGATTCCCGCGCAACGCTCCCAACCGCCTGTGCCGCCGTCGCCCACCGAGCAGCCGGCCAAATCATGACGCCATCGACTGCCACCGATCCAAGGAACCTCACCATGCATGCACCCGCGCTGACTCGCGCCGCAGGTATGGCATTTGCTGCCGCCATGCTGAGCCTGACAACCGGACACGCCGGCGCCAAGCTGCCGGCGCCGACGGAAGAACAGAAAGCCCAGGCAGACGTGGCGAAAGCCAAGGCAGCCTGGGGCGACAAGGTGGCCGCGTTCCAGACGTGCAAGGCCCAGGACAAGGTGGCGGCGTTCTACCAGGCCGGCGGTAAGGCTGCACATACGCAGCCGGGCGCAGCGTGCGTGGACCCGGGGCCGTTTGTGGCGCCGGCCCCGCAAGCGCCGGGGCCGGCGGCCAAAGGATGAGTCGTTCTTGCCAATGTTGCTTGTTCATCATCCGGCAGTACAATCGTCCGCTCCCCGAGTGAACCCTGACTGGAGGTGACACATGAAGCAACTCGTGATTGCAGTCGCCGCGATCGGCCTGATGGCCGGCTGCGCATCGAACTCAGCTTCGACCGCCAAGGCGGCGAATGCCGGTGACGGCGCCATGACGGCCTCGGCCGTGCTGGCGCCCAAGAGCGGCAGCACCGTGCAAGGCAGCGTGAAGCTTGCACAGCAAGGCGACAATCGGGTTGCCATGGCCGTAGACATTTCCGGCCTGCCGGCCAACGGCATGTTCGGCTTCCATGTGCATGAAAAGGGCGATTGCTCGTCGCCGGATGGCAATAGTGCCGGCGGCCACTTCAACCCGACCGGCCAGCAGCACGGTGATCCGCGTCAAGGTGCGCATCATGCTGGCGACATTCCGATGCTGCAATCCGATGCCAACGGCAAGGCCGTCGGTTCGATCGTTCTTTCCGGTGTGACGCTGTCGCCCGGCCCCACCAGCCTGGTCGGCCACGCGTTGATCGTCCACGCAGGCAAAGACGACTACATGACCCAACCGACCGGCAATTCCGGCGGGCGCGTCGCCTGCGGCGTGATCGTGGCGAACTGATCGCCTGCACGAGGTACCTGCCCTGGAGCAGGTACCAGCCGCACCATGCGCACGCTTGCCGTGCGCATTTTTATTTGAACGAAGACATAGATGCCGCTGCGCCCAGAACTGACCAATGCTTCCGTTCCACTGCTCGACGAGGTTGAAGTGTTCGACGAGCTGGGCCGCGCTCGCCATGTCTATATCCCCGGTGAGCGCCCCCTCACCGTCTACCTCGACAAGCGCGAACTGGTGACGCTGATGACGCTGGGCGGCGCCCCCGAAGCGCTAGTGCTGGGCTATCTGCGTAACCAGCGCCTGGTCGGCAGCATCGAAGACATCGCCTCCATCCAGGTCGACTGGGAAACCGAATCCGCAGCCGTCACCACGCGCGCCGGCATTGCCGACCTGGACGAGAAGACCGCCCGCCGCACCGTGACCACCGGCTGCGGGCAGGGCACCGTGTTCGGCTCGCTGATGGACGAGATCGACGCCATCCATCTACCGCCTGACGCCCGCATGACGCAGACCACGCTGTACCGTGTGGTCGACACCATCCGCCTGCAGCAGTCGATCTACAAGCAAGCGGGATCGGTGCATGGCTGCGCGTTGTTCGACGCGCACGGCCAACTGCTGCATTTCATCGAAGACGTGGGCCGCCACAATGCCGTGGATGCCATCGCCGGCCGCATGTGGCTGGAGGGCATGGACGGCGGCGACAAGATCTTCTACACCACGGGCCGTCTTACCTCCGAGATGGTCATCAAGGGCGCGCAGATGGGCATTCCGTTCCTGCTGTCGCGCTCGGGTGTTACGCAGATGGGCCACCAGATGGCGCAGCGGGTCAATCTGACGCTGTTTGCGCGGTGCACCGGGCGCCACTTTCTGCTCTACACGGGACGCGACCGGTTTATGGCGGAGCCGGAGATGGCCGGCTCTGTCGGGCCGCGCGGAGAACTGCCCCAGGCGGCGGAATCCGGGGGCTGATCTGCCCTGGGGGTTCGATAAGGCCGGCGCAAGCCGTCGGCCGAGACGGGGTTTTCCGTCACAGGTTTGGGAGTACAATCCGCGTTCCAAACCGGCCCCAGCCGCGGGCCCGGCCGCTGGCGTGACCAAATGGGGACAGTTTTCGCATCGCGAAGGCTGCCCCCATTTGTTCATCCAAGGTATCTGGACGCTCCATGAGCATCAAATCCGACAAGTGGATCCGCCGCATGGCCGAGCAGCACGGCATGATCGAGCCGTTCGAGCCCGGCCAGGTGCGCGAATCCGAAGGGCGCCGCATCGTGTCCTACGGCACGTCGAGCTACGGCTACGACATCCGCTGCGCCGACGAATTCAAGATCTTCACCAACATCAACAGCACCATCGTCGATCCGAAGAACTTCGACGAGAAGTCGTTTGTCGACTTCAAGGGCGATGTGTGCATCATTCCGCCGAACTCGTTCGCGCTGGCCCGCACGATGGAGTACTTCCGCATCCCGCGCACCGTGCTGACCGTGTGTCTGGGCAAGAGCACGTATGCGCGCTGCGGGATCATCGTCAACGTCACGCCGTTCGAGCCCGAGTGGGAAGGCTACGTGACGCTGGAGTTCTCCAACACCACGCCGCTGCCTGCCAAGATCTACGCCGGCGAAGGCTGCGCGCAGGTGCTGTTCTTCGAGAGCGACGAGGAATGCGAAACCTCGTACAAGGACCGTGGCGGCAAGTATCAGGGCCAGCACGGTGTGACGTTGCCCAAGACCTAGTGTTTGCAGTCCGTTTCCGCGCGTTCAGGCGTATCCGGAGCGGTGCCTTTAGCTTCATCCATAAGGAACCACGATGAAATTCCGTTTTCCCGTCATCATCATTGACGAGGACTTCCGCTCCGAGAACATCTCCGGGTCGGGCATTCGCGCGCTGGCCGAGGCCATCGAAACCGAAGGGATGGAGGTCATCGGCCTCACCAGCTATGGTGACCTGACCTCGTTTGCGCAGCAGTCGAGCCGCGCGTCCACCTTCATCGTCTCGATCGATGACGACGAGTTCATCAATCCCGACAACGAGAAGCCGGAACCGGAGGCGGTCGAAAACCTGCGCGCCTTCGTAGCCGAAGTGCGCCGCCGCAACGCCGACATCCCCATTTTCCTGTACGGCGAAACGCGCACCTCGCGGCACCTGCCGAACGACGTGCTGCGCGAGCTGCACGGATTCATCCACATGTTCGAGGACACGCCCGAGTTCGTGGCCCGACACATCATCCGTGAAGCGCGCAATTACCTGGATTCGCTGCCGCCGCCGTTCTTCAAGGCGCTGATCGACTACGCGCAGGACAGCTCGTATTCGTGGCATTGCCCGGGGCATTCGGGCGGCGTGGCGTTCCTGAAGAGCCCGGTGGGACAGGTGTTCCACCAGTTCTTCGGCGAGAACATGCTGCGCGCCGACGTCTGTAACGCGGTGGAAGAACTCGGCCAATTGCTGGACCATACGGGCCCGGTGGCCGCTTCTGAGCGCAACGCTGCGCGCATCTTCGGTTCGGACCACATGTTCTTCGTGACCAACGGCACGTCGACGTCGAACAAGATGGTGTGGCACGCCAACGTGGCGCCCGGCGACATCGTGGTCGTCGACCGCAACTGCCACAAGTCGAATCTGCACGCGATCATGATGACGGGCGCGATTCCCGTGTTCCTGATGCCGACGCGCAACCACTTCGGCATCATCGGCCCGATCCCGAAGAGCGAGTTCGAGCCGGAAACGATCGCCAAGAAGATCGCCGACCATCCATTTGCCAGCAAAGCCAAGAACAAGAAGCCGCGCATTCTGACCATCACCCAGGGTACGTACGACGGCGTGCTGTACAACGCCGAGATGATCAAGAACATGCTGTCGACCGAAATCGACACGCTGCACTTTGACGAAGCCTGGCTGCCGCACGCGTCGTTCCACCCGTTCTACGAGAACATGCACGCGATCGGCCACGGCCGTCCGCGCAGCAAGGACGCGCTGGTCTACGCCACGCAGAGCACGCACAAGCTGCTGGCGGGTCTGTCGCAGGCCTCGCAGATCCTCGTGCAGGATTCCGAGACGCGCAAGCTCGATACGTATCGCTTCAACGAGGCGTATCTGATGCACACGTCGACGAGTCCGCAGTACTCGATCATTGCCTCCTGCGACGTCGCCGCGGCGATGATGGAAGCGCCGGGCGGCACCGCGCTGGTGGAAGAGAGCATTGCCGAAGCGCTGGACTTCCGCCGCGCCATGCGCAAGGTCGAGCACGAATACCTGGGCACGAATGGCGGCAACGGCCGCGGCGACGACTGGTGGTTCAAGGTCTGGGGCCCCAACGACCTGTCGGACGAAGGCATCGAAGAACGCGAAGCGTGGATGCTGAAGGCCAACGAGCGCTGGCATGGCTTCGGCAACCTGGCCGAAGACTTCAACCTGCTCGATCCGATCAAGGCCACGATCATCACCCCGGGCCTGGATGTGGACGGCAAGTTCAGCGATTCCGGCATCCCGGCCGCCATCGTCACGCGGTACCTGGCCGAGCACGGCATCATCGTCGAGAAGACCGGTCTGTACTCGTTCTTCATCATGTTCACCATCGGCATCACCAAGGGCCGCTGGAATTCGCTCGTGACGGAGCTGCAGCAGTTCAAGGACGATTACGACAACAACCAGCCGCTGTGGCGCGTATTGCCTGAATTCGTGCGCCAGTACCCGCAATACGAGCGCATCGGCCTGCGTGAACTGTGCGACAGCATCCACAGCGTGTATCAGGCCAACGACGTGGCCCGCGTGACGACCGAGATGTATTTGTCGGACATGGAGCCGGCGATGATCCCGTCGGACGCCTGGGCCAAGATGGCGCACCGCGAGACCGAGCGCGTCGCGATCGACGATCTGGAAGGCCGCATCACCGGCATCCTGCTGACGCCGTATCCGCCGGGCATTCCGCTGCTGATTCCGGGCGAGCGCTTCAACAAGACGATCGTGCAGTACCTGCAGTTCGCACGCGAGTTCAACAAGCTGTTCCCGGGCTTCGAGACCGACATCCACGGGCTGGTCGAGGAAGAGGTCGATGGCAGGATGGAGTACTTTGTCGACTGCGTGCGCTGAGGTTCAGTCGTACCAAGGAACAAGCCGCGCGAGAGTATCGCGCGGTTTTTTTTGTTTGGCGCTTCCGCGATGCGTTCGGCTGGATGAAGTCTTATCGGCCGCTGCAAGGCGAAAAATGTGGGCTATCGGTTCGCCCGAAGGCGTTGCAGCCGCTGTTGCTGCGATGGTTCCAGCGCTCGGGTGGCTTCTCTGAAAGTCAAAGCGGACATCTCGCCAGCTTGCCGCTCCACGAAGCCGATCGTTCGCAATGGCGTCTTTTTGCAGGTCGAGCGCAGTATCCATCCGATGGCCTTTCGGATGAAGAACTCCTGCTCCTGCAGCATCGGAACGGCCCGCCGTTCGAAATGCTCGAAGTCACCTTGGCCGGCTGCCAGCGGATCATGAGAGGCTAACAGCGCGCTGCGTCGCACCCAGAAATTCGTATGTGCGGACCACTCGTCCAGGTCGGACTCCACCGCCGGCACCCGGGTGGCCAGCGCGCCAACCACTTTGATCGCGAGCCAGTCGACATGGGCCCAAGTGGTACTGCGATTGACCAGGCTTTTCAGCCATCCGAGGTCCGATTGGCGCAGCAGCTCGCTCCGAAGTTCGAGCACCGCGATGCCCACCGATCGCAGCTCATGGGTGTGCGTATTCCAGAGCGCGTCGACCAGCCCCTTGAGGTCGTCCACAGTAAGGGCAGGGTGGGCGGCAACAAAAGTGCGGGCCACACGTCGCACAGCCGGCACGGAAGCACCGATGAATCGGAGGTCGCTCTTCAGGTACCGCTTTTCTTTTTCCGCCCTCTCGGCAGTAGCGTCCCCGGCAAGGGACTCGGCCAGTTGGGCGACAAGAGTTGTCTGGTCGTTCAAGGATGGCCCTCTTGTGCGCGTTGGCTTGCAGGATAGCCGTCCTTCGCAAATATCGGCAATTCGCCCGACGCCGCCCGCGCTCCAAAGCGCCCGTGTGCGTCACAAACGAAAAACGCCGCGCTGGTCAACACAGCACGGCGTTTTGTCTGTTGGTGCGGCCGATTACTCAGCCAGCGCCGCCCGAGCAAACGCAATGGCCTGCTTCACCTGCTCCGGCGCCGTCCCTCCGATGTGGTTACGCGAAGCGACCGAGCCTTCAAGCGTCAGCACAGCGTGCACATCGTCGCCGATCAGGTCGGACTTGTCGCCCAGGCCGCAGATGTCACGCAGCTGCGCGACGGACAGATCCGCCAGGTCGCAGCGCAGGTCGTCGCACGCGCGCACGGCGTGGGCCACGGCTTCATGTGCATCGCGGAAGGGCAGGCCGCGCTTGACCAGGTAGTCGGCCAGATCGGTGGCGGTCGCATAGCCCTGCAGCGCGGCGGCACGCATCGCGTCGGCCTTGACGGTGATGCCCGGCACCATGTCGGCAAAGATGCGCAGCGTGTCGACTACCGTATCCACGGTGTCGAACAGCGGTTCCTTGTCTTCCTGGTTGTCCTTGTTGTAGGCCAACGGCTGGCCCTTCATCAGCGTGAGCAGGCCGATCAGGTGGCCGTTGACGCGGCCGGTCTTGCCGCGCGCCAGTTCCGGCACGTCAGGGTTCTTCTTCTGCGGCATGATCGAGCTGCCGGTGCAGAAGCGGTCAGCAATGTCGATAAAGCCGACGCGCGGGCTCATCCACAGCACCAGCTCTTCAGAGAAGCGCGAGATGTGCGTCATGACGAGTGCCGCAGCGGCGCAGAATTCGATGGCGAAGTCGCGGTCGGACACGGCGTCCAGCGAGTTGCGGCACACGCCGTCAAAGCCGAGTTGCTGTGCAACGAACTCGCGGTCGATCGGGTAGCTCGTGCCAGCCAGCGCGGCGGCGCCCAGCGGCAGGCGGTTGACGCGCTTGCGGGCATCGAGCATGCGCTCGGTGTCGCGCGTGAACATCTCGACGTAGGCCAGCAGGTGGTGGCCGAACACCACCGGTTGCGCGACCTGCAGGTGCGTGAAGCCCGGGACGATGGTGTTGGTGTGTTGCTCCGCCAAGTCCAGCAGCGCGCTGCGCAGGGCCTTGAGCAGACCGACGATGTTGTCGATCTCGCTGCGCAGCCACAGGCGGATGTCGGTTGCGACCTGGTCGTTGCGCGAGCGGCCCGTGTGCAGGCGCTTGCCGGCGTCGCCCGCCATGGCGGTCAGGCGCGCTTCGATGTTCAGGTGCACGTCTTCCAGATCCAGCTTCCACTCGAACGTGCCGGCTTCGATCTCCTGGCGGATCTGTGCCATGCCTTTTTCGATGGCAGCGCGGTCGGCTTCGGCGATGATGCCCTGCTTGGCGAGCATGGCGGCGTGCGCCAGCGAGCCCTGGATGTCGAACAGTGCGAGGCGCTTGTCGAAGAACACCGACGCGGTATAGCGCTTGACGAGATCGGACACCGGCTCGTTAAAGCGGGCGGACCACGCTTCGGCCTTCTTGGCGAGTTGGGAGGTCATGGGCGGACAGCTGGAGGAGCGCGGCCGACGAAGCGCCAGCCGCAAATTCAGGAAACCGCGATTATATCGCCCGACAGGCCTTCCGGCCCCCGCGCCAGGGTGCCTACAGCGTGCTGTCGATCAGCGCGCCCTTGAAGACCACCGGCCCGGTCGGCCCCTCCGGATTGGGCGAGCCGCCACGCGGCTCTACGCTGATGGCAAGCGCCGGCACCTGCCGCAACGGCTGCGCTACCGTCAGCCGCACGGCGCGCTGGTGCCCGATCACGCCAAGTGACTGTGGATGCCCACCGGGCGGCAGCGCCCAGAGCTGCAAGGCCTGTTCGGTATTGAGCGGCGTGGCATCCAGCCGCTTGAGCGACAAGGTGCCCGTGCGCGCATCCCAGGTGACGAGGACGGCCGCCTGGGCCTGCGCGTCCTGCAGCACGGCCACGGCGTTGGCGACAGGCGCCTCGCGCAATTGCTGCGCCAAACGCAGGTTCAGCCCGATCGCCACCGCCGCGACCACCGCCGCGACCGCCGTGGCGCTGCGCCAGAAGCCCGCGCCTTGCCAAAGCCGTTGCCAGAGCGCCCCCCGCTCCGGCGCGGACTCGCGCCAGCCGAGTTGCACTTCGATGCGGCGGAGAATGTCCGGCCGCGGCACCGTCGCCGGTTGAAGCGAGGGCAGGTCGGCCAGATAGCGCTGCCAGCGTTCCACCGTCGCGCGTGTGGCGGCATCGTGGCGAATGATCTGCTCGAAACGGCGGCGTGCCCCGGCGCGCAGCGTTCCGACCGCGTATTCAGCGGCCAGCTTGTCGACAAGTTGGGGGTGGCGGCGCGGGTCCATTACGGTGCTCCAAGGCATTCGCGCAGGCGGTCGAGGCCGCGTCGCATCCAAGATTTGACCGTGCCCAGCGGCAGAGAGAGCGCCTGCGCCAGCTCGCTGTGCGACAGGTCACGCAGATAGGCGAGCGACACGACCTGGCGCTGTTTCGGGTCCAGGCGCTTGAGGCATTCGGCCAGCGCGCGGGCTTGCTGACCGGCGAGCGCGATGTCCGCAGGGCCAGGAGCGTGGTCGGCCAGGACATCGGCGTAGGTGTCGTCCAGCGGCACGGATTCCTGTACGCGCTCGGCATGCTGCCGGCGCAGGCAATCGAGTGCACGGTTGCGCACGATGGTGGTCATCCACGTCATGGGGGCGGCCAGATGCGGACGGTAATCGCCGGCATGGCGCCAGATGTTGACGAAACTTTCTTGCAAGACGTCCTCGGCCCAGTCCTTCCTGACCAAGATACGCAGCGCGAGCCCAAACAGTTTCGGTGCGCAGCGCGTGTATAGCGCGCGCAGGGCGTCGCGGTCGCCCAGGCTGGTGCGTTGCAGCAATGCCGCCAGCTCTTCCGCGTCAGCGCTCGGGGGGCGCGCCGACGCGGACGTTGCTGGCGGGTTGGCAGGTTGCTCGGCGGGGTCTTCGGCGGAGCGCTGATAGGTGAGCACGTGGGCAGTTTTCTGTGAACGGTTTTGCCCAAAGTGTAGGTAGAAACCGTGCTCGTGGGTGAATTCACGTGAAAGGCGCTGAGGTTTTTTTGCATCCAGTTGGGTACGCCCTTCGTACAAGCGATCAGGCGCTCGATAAACGCCCGCGATTCGCACTTCGTACCGCACGGGTCGCGCTTCCTTCCCACAATGCAAGGAGATCGACGATGGATACGACCCAAGAGACGGATCAATTGGCGACCGACAGCACGCGCATCGACGCGCGCCGCCGCGTGCTGCTGCGCGCCCCGGGGCTGATGGCGCTGGGTTCGATGGCGGCGGTGTCGCTGGGGCAATCGATGCCGGCCTGGGCGCAGACGCAATCGGGCAGCGTGAAAGACGACGTCAACATCCTGAACGTGGCGCTGGGGCTTGAGTATCAGGCCATCGCCGCCTATCAGGTGGGCGCGGAAAGCGGCCTGTTGCAAAAGCCCGTGCTCGCAACGGCGGTGAAGTTCCAGGGCCAACACAAGGCGCATGCGGCAGTGCTGTCGGGCGCAATCTCCAAGCTGGGCGGCACGCCGGTCATGGAGAAGACGGTGGCGGAATACAACTTTCCGGTCAGCCAGTTGAAGTCGCAGGCCGACGTGCTGCGTTTTGCCGCGGGCCTGGAGAAGGGCGCTGCTTCAGCCTACCTAGGGGTGATACCGAGTTTCTACACGCGCGACCTCGCCAAGGCCGCCGCCAGCATCCTGGGCGACGAGACGATGCATTGGGCGGTGCTGCTCTCGGCGCTGGGTGAAGACCCGGTGCCGGTGGCGTTCATCAGCTAAGCGGTTTGTTGGGCCGCCACACCGGCCGCTCGTTACGGTGTGGCGGTTTTTTTTGCCGCGTCGAACGCTTCGACGATGCAATCGAGCAAGGCACGTACGCGTGCGGTCTTGTGCAGATCGGCGTGCGTCACGAGCCAGACGTCCTGCATGCTACGGCGGTTGGGCAACACACGCACAAGTTGCGGATAAGCCTGCGCACGCCTGCACACCAGTTCCGTCATCCCAATGCCGGCGGCCACCGCTTCGCACAGCGCCAGCGCCGAATTGCTTTGCAAGACGACGCGTCCGCGCGTGATGGGCTCCCCGCAGAGGTCTTCCCACATCCACGGCACCTCGTTGCGCGGATAGAGCACGAGATCGTGCCCCGCAAAGGCCGTCCCTTCCTCCGGCTCGCCACGTGCGGCCACGTAGCTGCGGCTCGCATAGATACCGGTTTCCATTTGGCCGATGCGCCGCGCAATGAGGTCCGGCGAATCGGGCCGCAGCGTGCGCACGGCCACGTCGGCCTCGCGCTTGGTGAGGTTGGCAATGCTCTTGGACGCCATGCAAACGACGTCGATGCCCGGATGCCGCTGCCGCAGCTGCGCGATGGCCGGCAGCACAAACGTGGCGGCCATGGTGTCGGTCGTGGCCACGCGGATCGTGCCGGCAAGTTGGTCGTCGATGCCGGCAACGCGGCGCTCAATGGTGTGCGCTGCCTGCTCCATCGCTTCTGCCGGGCCGATCAGCGCTTCTCCTGCCGGGGTGAGCACCAGCGCGCTCGACGTCCGCAAGAAGAGCTTGGCTGACAGCTCGTCTTCCAGCGCCGCGATGCGGCGGCCCACCGTGGCCTGATCGACGCCCAGACGCTGCGCCGCACCGCGCAGCGTGCCGGTGCGCGCCACGGCCAGGAAAAAGCGTCCGTTGTCCCAGTTCACGTCTGGCTCCGAATAATCGTAGATGAGTGATGCAGATTTGCAGCGACGGAATGCAGAAACACTGCTTTTTTGCATGCATTCCCGAGCCTACACTTCGCTGCATGAAATTGCCAAACGGTTCCGCCATGTCTTCGTGTCACGCCAACACCATTGATACCGCTGCCCCGGCTCGCTTGCAGCCCGATCTCAGCCGTTGGCGCCGCAACGCTACGCTGGGCATTCTCACGTCGGGCGTGTTCATGGCGGTGCTCGACACCACCGTGGTCAACGTGGCGCTCATCGCCATGCGCGACAGCCTGCACAGCAGCGTCGCAGAACTTGCCTGGATTGTTGACGCTTACACGCTGGCGTTTGCCGCTTTCATCCTCACGGGCGGTTTGCTGAGCGATCGCATTGGCGCGCGCACCGTGTTCATGGCGGGAATGGCGGTCTTCATTGTTGCGTCGGCCGGTTGTGGAGTGGCGCCTTCCGTGGCCACGCTGATTGCCGCGCGCATCCTGCAGGGCGTGGGCGCGGCGATGTTCCTGCCGAGTTCGCTGTCGCTGATCCGCAGCACATTTCAAGATCCGCGCGAGCGCGCATGGGCCATCGGCCTGTGGGGCGCCATTGTCGCGACTGCCGCAGCCGTGGGCCCGGCGGTGGGCGGCGTGCTGGTCGACACATACGGCTGGCGCAGCGCTTTCCTGATCAACGTGCCGCTGGGCGTGGTCGGCATGCTGGGCACGTGGATGATCGTGCGCAACGACCCGCCGGCACGGGCGAAGCCGTTCGACTGGGCGGGGCAGGTGACGAGCGCGGTGATGCTCGCAGCGCTATGTTTCGCTGCGATTGAGTGGCCGGTGCGCGGCGCGCAATCGCCGTGGGTGTGGGGTGCCGCGATGCTGACGGTGGCGGCCGGTGCGCTGTTCGTCATGGCCGAACGCCGTGCGCGGGCGCCGCTCGTGCCGCTGGCATGGCTGGGGCATCGCACGCTGGGCGCGGTCAACGGCGTGGGGTTCCTACTGAATTTCGGCTATTACGGTGCCCTGTTCGTGCTGAGCCTGCATTTGCAGAACGTCGAACATCTCAGCGCACGCCAGACGGGCCTCGTCATGTTGCCGATGGCGATCAGCCTGTCGGCGGGCAATATCTTCGCGGGCAAGTTGATGGCGCATTTTTCTACGCCGACGATGATGCTCAGCGGCCTCGTGATCGGCGCATCGGGTTTGCTGGCCACGTCGGCCGCGCTGACAGGGCAGGTGCACCTCTGGGTGGTGAGTGCAGCGATGGTGGCGTACGGCGGCGGTACCGCGCTGGCGATTGCGCCGATGACCTCGACGATCCTGTCTGCGGCGCCGGGCGAGCTGGCCGGCACGGCGTCGGGCTTGCTCAACGCCGCGCGGCAGACGGGCAGTTTGCTGGGCGTGGCAGCGGCGGGCGCCGTCGTGACGGTGGTGCCCGCGCTGGCGCACGCCTCGCCGATGGTGTTTGGCCTGATGACGCTGTCGTACGCCGGCGCGATGGCGATGGCGTGGATCAGCCGACGCCCGGCCGCCACCGCGCTGGCTGCCTGATCAGCCGCTGTTGCGAAGGCCCGCGGCAATCCCGTTGATCGACAGATGAATGCCGCGCCGCACGCGTGCATCGTCGCTGCCGGCCTTGCCCGAGCGGAAGCGCTTGAGCAGTTCGACCTGCAAATGGTTCAGCGGGTCGAGGTACGGGAAGCGGTTCTTGATGGAGCGCGCCAGCAGCGGGTTGTCGGCCAGGCGCTCCGACTGTCCCGTGATGGCGGCCAGCATCTGCTCGGTCAACGTGAACTCCGCAGAGATGCGCGAGAACACCGCGTTGCGCAGCTTGCGGTCGTCGCACAACTGGGCGTAGCGCGACGCCACGTTCAGGTCGGCCTTGGACAGCACCATGTCCATGTTCGACAGCAGGTTCGCAAAGAACGGCCACTGCTTGTGCATGCGCTTGAGCGTGGTCAGGCGCGCAGCACGGGCTTTGGCGTTGCCCGCATCGTCGAGCCAGCGCTGCACCGCGCTGCCAAAGCCGAACCAGCCCGGCAGCAGCAGACGGCACTGGCCCCATGAGAAGCCCCACGGAATGGCACGCAGGTCTTCGATGCGGCGGTGTTTCTTATCCATCAGCTTGCGCGAGGCCGGGCGCGAACCCAGGTTCAGGTCGGCAATTTCGGTGATCGGCGTGGTGGCGAAGAAATAGTCCTTGAAGCCGGGCGTTTCGTAGACGAGGTTGCGGTACGCGGCAAAGGCGTTGTCCGACAGCGCCTGCATGGCTGCTTCGAACTCTTCAAGACCCTTCGGGCGGTTGCGCGTCGGCAGCAGCGTGGCTTCCAGCGTGGCCGCGACGATGGTCTCCAGGTTGCGCCGGCCAATCTCTGGATTGGCGAACTTGCTGGAGATGATTTCGCCCTGCTCGGTCAGGCGGATCTGCCCGTTCACCGTGCCCGGCGGCTGCGACAGGATGGCCTGGTAGGTCGGACCGCCGCCACGCCCGACCGTGCCGCCGCGGCCGTGGAACAGGCGCAGACGCACGCCCTTGCGCTGGAACAGCTCCACCAGCGCCAGTTCGGCCTTGTAGAGCTCCCAGTTAGAAGTGAGGAAGCCGCCGTCCTTGTTGGAATCCGAATAGCCGAGCATGACTTCCTGCTCGTTGCCTTGCGCGGCCAGTACGGCATCGAAGCCGGGCAGAGCGAGCAGGTCGCCCATGATTTCCGGGGCGTTGCGCAAGTCTTCGATGGTTTCGAACAGTGGGATCACCATGACGTCCAGCGCGGCACTGCCGCTGCCATTGGCGCCCGTGCGGAACATGCCGGCTTCCTTCTGCAGCAACATCACTTCGAGCAAGTCGGACAGCGTCTCGGTGTGCGAAATGATGTAGTTGCGCACGATGCGATTGCCGTAGCGGGCGCGCACCTCACGGGCAGCGCGGAAGATGTCGATCTCCGACGTGGTCTGCTGGCTGTAGGCATGGAACGGCAGCGTCAGCACGCGCGGCTGTTGCAGCTCGCGCAACAGCAGCGTGCGCTTGTCGGCCTCGGACAGCGCCGCATAGGCGCCTTCTACACCGGCCACTTTCAGCAGCTCGGCGACGGTCGCTTCGTGCACGTCCGACACTTGCCGCAGGTCGATCGACGACAGGTGGAAGCCGAACACATCGATCGCGCGCGCCAGCGATGCCAGTCGCGCATCGGCCAGCACTTCGCCGTGGTGCGCCGCCAATGAATCGATCACGATCTGGATGTCGGCGCGCAGTTCTTCTGCGTTGCTGTAAGCCGGAGCGGGCCCGACGGCGTGGCGGCCGGCGTCTTCACCGGTCAGCTCACGGCAGGTGGCGGCCAGTCGAGCATAGACGCCGATCAGCGCACGGCGGTATGGTTCGTCCGCGCGATGTTCGGAGTGGTCTGGCGAGCGCTCGGCCAGCGCCTGCAGTTCCGCGCTCACATCCACCAGCGAAGTCGACATCGACAGCTCCGCACCGAGCGCGTGGATCTCTTCCAGGTACCACGCCAGGATCACGCTCGCCTGCTTTTGTGCGGCGTCGCGCAACGTCGTCGCCGTGACAAAAGGATTGCCGTCGCGGTCGCCGCCGATCCACGAGCCCATCTGGAAGAAGGGCGGCAGCGGGGCCGGCTCGCCACGTGCGCCACGACGCGGGAATACCGTCGCGATGTCTTCTTCCAGCTCACGGTACAGCGCCGGGATTTCGCGCAGGAAGGTGGTCTGGTAGTACGACAGCGCGTTCTCGATCTCGTCGGCCACCATCAGGCGCGTGGTGCGCAGCATGCGCGTTTGCCACAGCTTGGTGACGTGGGCGCGCAGCAACGCGGTGTTGCGCTCGCGTTCGCGGGTGGTCAGCGGTGCGTCGCGTTCGGCCAGCAAGCGCGCGATTTCGCGTTGCGCATCGAGCGTGCTCTTGCGCTGCACCTCGGTCGGGTGCGCGGTCAGCACCGGCACGATCAGCGCGGATTCGAAGAATCGACGCAGCACATCGCCCGACAGGCCCTCATCTGCGGCAGAGAGGAGCGCGCGCATCAGGCTGCCCGGCTGCGGCGGCGATCCGGCCAGCGCATGCACGCGGCGGCGGCGATTGTGATGCTGATCTTCAGCGATGTTCGCCAGATGCGAGAAGTAGCTGAAGGCGCGCACCACCGATGTGGTTTGGTCACGCGAGAGCTTTTTCAGCAGCCGGTCGAGATCCTGCTCGGCCTGGCGGTCGCCGTCGCGGCGGAAGCGCACAGCGGTCTGGCGGATGGTCTCGACCGTTTCGAAGACGGTGCCGCCTTCTTGGTCACGCAGCACGTCGCCCAGCAGGCGCCCGAGGAAGCGGATGTCTTCCTTCAGCGGCTGATCCTTGGCCGCGGCGCTGCCCGACGAGCGCCGGGAAGTGGGGCCGAGTGATGCGCCATTGGCTCCGTCCGCGCCATTGGCCTTGGCCCCGGGTTTCGCGGCGGGCTTGGCAGATTTGATGGCCTTGGGGGTCTCGCTGGTCTTGGGGGGGGCGGCGGAAGCCTTGCGGGCGGTGGTCGCGCGCGAGGAAGCGCGGCGCGCGGCGGGCTGCGTCATGGTGTCTCCTAGGTTGGGTGCTCGAAGGTGCCTGAAGGGCCCTCGTTTCTGTATCACTTCAACGTGATAGCCGGACTGTCGCGAAAAAGCTGCGTGCTAACATTGCCGCATGTCTTCCAACGCCCGCCCGACTCCCGTCGAATCCCAGCTTGCAACGACTCCTGCAGCCCAGGCGCCGACCAAGCTGGTCATCGCCTCGCGCGAAAGCCGGCTCGCCCTCTGGCAAGCCGAACACGTGCGTGCTGCATTGCAAAAATACTATCCCGCGTGCGACGTGTCCATCCTTGGAATGACCACGCGCGGCGACCAGATTCTCGACCGCTCCCTCGCCAAGGTGGGGGGAAAAGGTTTGTTCGTGAAGGAATTGGAAGTCGCGCTGGCCGAAGGGCGTGCCGATCTGGCCGTGCATTCGCTCAAGGATGTGCCGATGCAATTGCCGGAAGGCTTTGCGCTATCCACCATTCTCGAACGCGAAGACCCGCGCGATGCCTTTGTTTCCAACGATTACGCCGATCTGGCCTCGCTGCCGGCCGGCGCCGTCGTCGGTACGTCCAGCCTGCGCCGCGAGGCCTCGCTGCGGGCGCGGTTTCCGCATCTGGTCATCCAGCCGCTGCGCGGCAACCTCGATACGCGTCTCGGCAAGCTCGACCGTGGGGACTACGCCGCCATCATCCTGGCCGCCGCCGGGCTCAAGCGCCTTGGGCTGGCTGATCGCATCCGCTCGATCATCGCGCCAGAAGAATCGCTACCGGCAGCAGGGCAAGGCGCGCTCGGCATAGAAATTCGCGCGGATCGTGAAGACGTGCGCGCGTGCCTCGCGCCGCTGCACGATGCGCCGACAGCGCTGGCTGTAACCGCCGAGCGCGCCGTTTCCCGCATTCTGGGCGGTTCATGCCAGGTGCCGCTGGCCGCGTTCGCGCAGTGGTCGGACGCCGGCACGCTGCGCCTGCGAGCCTTTGTCGCTTCGCAGAATGGCAGCCGCAAACTTGCTGCCGATGGCGAGGACAAGCCGTCCACGCTGGCCGATGCCGACGCACTGGGTGTGCGCGTCGCGCAGCAGATGCTGGCAGGCGGCGCACGCGACATCCTCGCCATGCTGGGCGCCGACGCGCCACCCGCTACCTAACCGCACGGCCCGCCATGGACGACCACTTGCCACCGCGCTTGTCACCATCGTCGCCCGCATCCAGCTCGCCGCCTGTTCAACCGGCACCCCCGCCCGTGGTCGTTGTCACGCGGCCGCGTGCACAGGCGCCCATGCTGGTGGCGGCGCTTGAGCGCCACGGCCTGCGCACGCACCAGTTTCCGCTGCTCGACATTGCGCCGACGCCCAATCTCGACGACTTGCGTGCCGCGCTGGCTGATCCTTCGCGCTATGCGCTCGTCGTGTTCGTGAGTCCTAACGCCGTGCAGCAGGCATTTGCCGCCATGCCCGAGGGGTTCCGCTGGCCGCAGGATGTGCCGGTGGCGGTGGTGGGCCCCGCGAGCGCACAGGCGCTTGCCACGCACGGCGTCGCACCGCCCGCGCACCGCGTGATCAAGCCCGACACGCATGCCGACGATGCACGCCAGGATTCAGAGGCGTTGTACGCGCGGTTGGACGTGCCTTCGCTCAGTGGCCGTGAAGTGTTGATCGTGCGCGGCAACGGTGGCCGTGAATGGCTGGCTGACCAACTGCGCGAAGCCGGTGCATCGGTCCGCACGGTGGAAGCCTATCGGCGCAGCGTGCCGGTACCCGATGCCGCCGCGTGGCTCGCGTTGCGAGCCGTGCTGTCGGCCCGCCACGCCTGGACGCTCACCAGTTCAGAAGCGGTCCGCAATCTCGATGAACTGGCCCGCGCCAATTTGTCTCCTGCGGATCTGGATACGCTGCATGGCGCGCCCTGCTTTGCTTCGCATGCCCGTATCGTCGAGCAGGCCGAATCGCTGGGCTTTCGCGACGTGACGCTAACCGGCGCCGGTGACGACCGCCTGCTTGCCAGCGTGCTGGCCTGGGCCGGTCCTGTTGCGTCGCCCGAGCATGCCCCGCCAACGGTGCCGGCTGAACCAAACCTGTCTACTTCTTCTTCCACTGTGACGCAGACTCCCGTTCCCTCGTCCGCTCCGGCTTCGACATCTGCACCGGAATCCGCGCCGGCTGCGGCCACGCCCAGTCCGGCTCCTGCGCCAGCAGCATCGCCGGCGGCGTTTGCACCGACCATGACGGTCAACCATGCGCCAGCCCGTGGCGGCTGGTTGATTTGGGTGGTGCTGGTGGCCGTCGTGGCGGCGGTTGCCGCGCTGCAGGTGCGCAATGAGCGCCTCGCGCGCGAGATCCGCCAACACGCCCAAACCAACGAGGCTCTGGCGCAGGAGATGCGCGTGCTGTCGCGTGCGGATCAGGATTCGGTTTCCCAACTGCAGCAGAAGTTCGGCGCACTGGATGCCCGCACTGCGGAAACGCGCGATCGCCAGGCCGCCCTCGAGCAGGCCAACCAAGACCTTCTGCGCAACCGCGATGACTGGCAGCGCGCCGAGATCCAGCGTTCTTTGGAAGTCACCGCCGAACAGCTGCAACTGACGGGCAACGTTGCTGGAGCTTTAGCCGCACTGCAAACGGTCGACGCTCGCCTGGCCACGCTCGACAAACCGCAGTTCAATGCCGTGCGCAGGGCGGTATCGCGCGATATGGCCAAGCTCAAATCGATGCCGTCCTTTGATCTGGCCGGCGCTGCGCTGCGGTTGGATGACGCCATCAACGCGGTCGATACGCTGCCGCTCCTTTCGTCGGCGCAGCCGCTGGAGGGGGAGCAGGCGGCGCAGGCGCCGCATGGTGCTGCGAAATCACCCAAGAATGCCAAGGCGCAGGCTGCATCGGCTCCGGTCGCATCGACGCCGGCAAGCGCCGGGTGGTCGGCAGGCGTGCGTGCCTGGTGGGGCCGCTTGTGGAACGACGTGCGCGGCGAGCTCGGCCAGATTGTGCAGGTTCGCCGCGTTGATCAGACGGAGGCGCTGCTGTTGTCGTCCGATCAAGCGTGGTTCCTGCGCGAAAACCTCAAGCTGCGCCTGATGAATGCGCGCCTGGCGTTGCTCTCGCGCAATGACGCCGTGTTCCGTGCCGATCTCGGTCGCGCCGACACGCTGCTCGCACGCTACTTCGATACGCAATCTTCGCGCGTGACCACGGTGCAGAATCAGCTCTCGCAAGTGCGCGCGATGGTTGGCACGCTGCAAGTGCCGACGCTGGCCGACAGCCTTGCCGCCGTGCGCGGTTCGGGCAAGGAGTGAGCATGCGCTGGGTATTCTGGGTCGCGCTCCTGTTTGCCGCCGCCGTCGGGTTGGCGCTGTTTACGGAACTCAATCTGAGCAACGTCGTGCTGTTCTATCCGCCTTACCGGGTGGAGATGTCGCTGAACTTCGTGCTGGCTGCGCTGCTGGCGACCTTCGTGGTGCTGCATCTTGTGATGCGCCTTTTCCACCATGTGGCCGGGATGCCAGCGCGTGCCGCGGCGTATCGCGAGCGCAACCGCATTCTGAAGGCTTCGGCGGCGCTGCGCGAAGCGATGGAAAGCCTGTTTGCCGGCCGCTTCGGCCATGCGGAACGCCAGGCGCGCGAAGCCCAGGCCTGGGAGCCGCAGCGCGAAACGGCCGCACTGATCGGGGCACGCGCCGCACACCGCATGCAGGAAACCGAGCGCCGCGACGCTTGGATGGCCGAAGTCGCCTCGCCTGATCGTGAGCAGGCGAAGCTGGTGTCGATGGCGGAACTGCTGGTCGATGCGCGCGATGCGGAAGGTGCGCTGGAAAAAATCGCGCAATTGCAATCACAGGGCTCGCGGCAAATTCAGGCGCAGCGCATTGCGTTGCGCGCGCATCAGCATCTGAAGAACTGGGGCGAGGTGCTGCGCCTCACGCGCGCGCTGGAAAAGCGTAACGCCATCCATTCGGTGCTGGCCGCGCGCCTCAAGCAGATGGCCTGTGAAACGCTGCTGGCCGAGCGCCGGCACGATGCCGATGCCCTCAACAGCTTCTGGCGCGAACTCACTCCGGAGGAGCGCCGCTCACCGCGCATCGCTTCGCAGGCGGCGCTGTACTTTGCGCAGCTGGGTCGCACCGATGATGCGAAACGCATCGTCGAAGACGGCCTGAAGGCGCATTGGGATGGTCGCCTGATCCGCCGCTATGCGGATTGTGCAGTGCCCGGCAAGGCGTTGCCGCTGATCCAGCAAGCCGAGAAATGGCTCGGCCAGCATCCGGTGGATGCCGATCTGTTCTACACGCTCGGCATGCTGTGCTTCAAGGAGCAGCTCTGGGGCAAGGCGCAGTCGAGCCTGGAATCGGCGTTGAAGTATGCCGATGCAGACCATTCAGGCAACCTGCGCGCCCATGCGCATCTGGCACTGGCGCAGATGTTCGAGCAGACGGAGCGGATGGAAGAGGCCCAGCGACACTACCGGCAAAGCGCCTTGCTTGCCGTGAAATGACAAAGGCCGGGATGACCCCGGCCTTTTTTTCTTGCTGATCACGACGCCTATTTGTTCACCATCCGTGCCGGCACGGAAAGCGTGAGGATCGCACCGAGCACCATCGACGCGGCCAGCATGTACATGCCCGAATCGGTGCTCTGCGTGGCGTCTTTCAGCCAGCCGACGGCGTAGGGGCTCAGGAAGCCCGCGAGATTGCCCAGCGAATTGATCAGCGCAATGCCGGCGGCCGCGCCGGTCCCCGCCAGGAATGCGGTCGGCAGGCTCCAGAACAGCGGCAACGTGGTCAGGATGCCCATGGTGCCGAGTGTGAGCGCCGCCATGGCCAGCGTGGTGTCGGTGTGCCAGACGGCCGACAGCACGAGCCCGACCGCGCCCACCACTGCAGGAATTGCGATGTGCCAGCGGCGCTCGCGCAGGCGGTCGGCGCTGCGGGCCACCAAGACCATCGCGACCACGGCCGCGCCGTACGGAATCGCCGTCAGCAAGCCCACTGAGAACGGATCGGCAACGCCGGTCTGCTTGATCAGCGTCGGCAGCCAGAAGCTCACGCCATACAGGCCCATCACGAAGGTGAAGTAAATCAGGCTCATCAGCCATACGCGCGGGCTCGCCAGGACGGTGCCGATGGGCGGGTCTTCCTTGTCGGCGTCTTCCGCGGCGATGTTGCGGGCGAGCAGGGCCTTCTCTTCGTCGGTCAGCCACTTTGCGTGGTTGATACGGTCGTCCAGATACGCCAGCACGAAGATGCCCACGATGATCGACGGAATCCCTTCGATCAGGAACATCCACTGCCAGCCGGCCAGGCCGTAGACACCGGCAAACGCCTTCATCGCCCAGCCCGAGATGGGGCCGCCGATCACGCCAGAGAGCGCGATCGCCGTCATGAAGAACGTGGTGGTGCGCCCGCGCCGCTGCGCGGGATACCAGTACGTCAGGTACAGGATGATGCCCGGGAAGAAACCGGCTTCCGCCAGGCCGAGCAGGAAGCGCATCACGTAGAACATGGCCGGCGTGGTCACGAACATCATGGCTGCCGAGATGACGCCCCACGAGATCATGATCCGCGCAATCCAGATGCGCGCGCCCACGCGATGCAGGATCACGTTGCTTGGCACTTCAAAGAGGAAGTAGCCGATGAAGAAGATGCCGGCGCCGAGGCCGTAGATGGTCTCGCTGAACTTGAGGTCGTTGAGCATCTGCAGCTTGGCAAAGCCAACGTTGACGCGATCGAGGTACGCGACCACGTAGCACAGCAGCAGGAACGGAACGAGGCGCCACGTCACCTTGCGGTAAGTGGCTTCTTCAAATGCGCTTGTGGACTGGGGCGGCAGCGTGCCTGCGCCGCCGACCGGTGAGGTGGGTGGGGTGGTGGTGGCCATCGGGTCTCCGGAGTTATTGTGAGTTCAGGCCGAGTGCTCCTCGTTACCTACCCCGGCCTGGAAAACCGCCACAGCATTCTGCGCTTCTCGGGCGGGCGCGCCAATACGCTCGCCGGCAGGGTTTATACGCAGCGCCCGCCGTCCACTTCCAGGCACGCGCCGGTAATGAACTCGGCCTCATCCGACGCCAGGTACAGGCATGCGTTGGCCACATCCTGCGGCGTCGAGAGCCGCCCCATCGGGATCGTCGCCAGGAAGCGCGCACGGTTCTCGGGGGTGTCGGGTACGCCCATGAACTGCTCGATGAGGCCCGTGGCGCCCATCACCGGGTTCACGCAGTTCACGCGGATCTTGTCCGGGCCCAGCTCGGCCGCCATCGCCTTGCTGGCTGTGATGACGGCGCCTTTGCTGGCGTTGTACCAGACGAGCCCTGGCCGCGGCCGGATGCCCGCCGTGGACGCCACGTTGACGAACACGCCGCCGCCGCGCTCCCGGAAGTGCGGGACGATGTGACGCGCCGTCCAGTAAATGCTCTTCACGTTGACGGCCATCACGCGGTCGAACTCGTCTTCGGTAATCTGCAGCAGGGGCTTGTTCTTGTGCGTGGTGCCGGCGTTGTTCACGACGATGTCCAGACCGCCATAGCGCGCCAGCGTGGCGCCCAGCAGCTTGGCAACGGAATCGCCATTCGAGACGTCGGCCTGCACGAAATGCGCATCGCCGCCGGCCACGCGGATGGCGCTGGCCACGCGTTCACCGGCCTCCGCATTCAGGTCATTGACGACGACGCGCGCGCCCTCGCGGGCAAAGGTGTTGGCAATGCCTTCTCCGAAACCCGAACCCGCGCCCGTAACGATGGCGATCTTGCCGGCAAGCCGCATGGTGTCTCCTCGTGTTGTGGGTGGATGCTGCCTTGCACTTCAACCGTGGCGGATGGCGATGGTCTTGAGCGTGGTGAAGCCGTAGAGCGCTTCAAAGCCCTTTTCGCGCCCATGGCCCGATTGGCCTGTTCCGCCGAAGGGCAGTTCAACGCCACCGCCCGCGCCGTAATTGTTGATGAAGACCTGGCCGGCCCTGAGCTTGCGCGCAAGGCGCATCTGCCGGCCACCATCGTTCGTCCACACGCCGGCCACCAGGCCGTACGGTGTGCCGTTGGCCAGCGCCAGAGCTTCGGCTTCGGTGTCGAACGGCATGGCGGCCAGGAGCGGGCCGAACACCTCCTGCTGTGCCAGGCGGTGCGTGTGCGGCACATCGCGCAGCAGCATCGGCGCCTGGTAGTAGCCGGTTTCGGGCGCCTCGGCCACCACCTGGCCCTGCGCCATCACGGGGATGTTGGCGTGCTGCGCATCGGAGACGAAATCCCACACGCGCTGCTGCTGCTTGGGGTTGATGAGCGGGCCGCAATCCAGATCCAGTGACGACGGGCCGACCCGGATTGATTCAAACACCATGGCCAACCGGTCCAGCGTTGCCTCGTACACGCTGCGCTCGATCAGCACGCGGCTGCCGGCGGAGCAGGTCTGCCCCGCATTCTGGATGATGCCGTTCACCACAGCCGGAATGGCGGCTTCCAGATCGGCGTCGGCAAACACGATCTGTGGAGATTTGCCGCCCAGCTCAAGCGTGACCGGCACGTGGTTCTCAGCGGCCGCACGCACAATCGCCTTGCCCGTTTCCGGCGACCCGGTGAACGACACATGGTTGATCCCGGGATGCGCCGCCAGCGCCGCACCGGCTTCGTGGCCGTAGCCGGTCACGATGTTGAGTGCGCCATCGGGCAGACCCGCCTCGGCAGCGAGCTCGGCCATGCGCAGGACCGACAGGCACGCGTCTTCCGCCGGCTTGACCACGCACGCGTTGCCCGCCGCCAATGCTGCGCCCACGCTGCGCCCGAAGATCTGCATCGGGTAGTTCCACGGGATGATGTGCGCCGTCACACCATGCGGCTCGCGCACGGTGAACACGGTGGTGTCGGCCGGATAGGGGATGGTCTGCCCGTGCAGTTTGTCGGCCGCTCCGGCGTAGAACTCGAAGTAGCGGGCCACGGCGCGGGCATCGGCGCGCGCCTGGCGCATGGGCTTGCCGGTGTCACGGGCTTCCAGGCGGGCCAGTTCTTCTTCGTGATCGGCCAGGCGCAAGGCTACGCGCATGAGTACGCGGCCGCGCTCGGCCGGTGCCAACTGGCCCCACACGCCCTCGAACGCACGCCGCGCAGCGTGCACGGCCACGTTGATGTCGGTGGCATTGCCGCGGGCAATCTCGGCAAAGGCTTGGCCGTCGGACGGATCGAACACCTTGATGCGCATCCCCGAATCGGGCGACATCAGACGGTTGGCGATGAAGTGCTGGGCATGCATGGGGGGATCCTGCAAAGATCGGCAACGTGCAATTTTCGCACGGGTGTGGCGCGGGCAGGGCGAGCGGCCGGATGTGAAAGGCTATAATTCCCGCCGACAGTTTTCTACGCTTCCTTCTAACCACTTGCGTCGCGTCTTTACGCACTTCGCGCACTCCGGAGCATTTCCATGAGCTTCAACAACGTCTCGCCGGGCAAGGACATCCCCAACGACTTCAACGTCATCATCGAGATCCCGGCGCAGAGCGACCCGGTCAAGTACGAAGCCGACAAGGAAACCGGCCTGCTGTTCGTGGACCGCTTCGTTGGCACCGGCATGCGCTACCCGGCCAACTACGGCTTCATCCCGCAGACGCTGTCGGGCGACGGTGACCCGGTCGACGTGCTGGTCGTCACGCCGTTCCCGCTCATCCACGGGTGCGTGGTGCGCTGCCGTGCGCTGGGCATGCTGAAGATGACGGACGAATCGGGCGTGGACGCGAAGCTGGTTGCCGTGCCTGTCAACAAGCTCAGCCCGGCCACCGCCCACATGACCGATCTGTCGGACATCGGCCAGAACCTGCTGGACCAGATCAAGCACTTCTTCGAGCACTACAAGGCGCTGGAAGCCGGCAAGTGGGTCAAGGTCGAAGGCTGGGGCGGCATTGAAGAAGCCCACAAGGAAATCGTCGACGGCGTCGCCAACTATAAGAAGTAAGCACTTTCACGATTTCGCTGTACGGCGTGTCTGACAAATCCCGGCCTTTGGATGGAGCGCCGGGATTTTTTCTTTGCAGAGCCGCTGTCCGCCTTGCGTGCGGCCATTCGGTAATTCGCGTCAGATCGCCATCTTTGCCCAGCGGCGGTGTTGTATGCGTTTCACGAATATTTTGCTGAATTGCGCATACTTACCGCCCGGTAGTTCTGCTACACAGAGATTTAAGAAACGCTCATTTGCCCACCGGAAACGACCCCTCTAGACTCCCCGTCAAGTTTGACTCCAACCCTTGGTACTGCGATGTTGAACAAGACCGTTGTCGTTCCCGTGCTTTCCGCGGCAGCCATGGCTGCATTCACCGTGTGGGCATTGCTGGTGGGGCCGCCGGACGCAGCGCACGCTGGCGAGCGTGCCGTCGCACCGGCCACAGTGGCTGTCGATGCGAATGCACCACACTGCGTAATCGCCCAACAGAAGCCCGCCGCGCACTAAGCTTCACCTCCGCGTCCGCCGTTCGTGCGGAAGCTGCCTTCACCGCCGCCTCCGCTATTTCCCCTTGCTAATCCGATTCTTGCCGCTGCCTGAACGGTGAGCGGTCCGTCAACTCGTCCAGATACGCTTCCATGCCGGCCGTTTCGCGGTCGAGGAACCTGCCCACCGCATCGGCAAATGCGGGGTGCGCCAGCCAGTGTGCCGACAGCGTCGCCACGGGCTCGAAGCCGCGTGCCATCTTGTGTTCGCCTTGCGCACCACCTTCGAACGTGCGGATGCCGTGCGCGATGCAGTACGTCAGCGGTTGGTAATACGCCGTCTCAAAGTGCAGGCAGGGGTGATGTTCCACCGCACCCCAGTAGCGGCCGTACATGACGGACGCCTCAGGCCGCATGTCCAGCACCAGCAGCGCGCTGGCGATGTCGTTGCCATCACGCGAGGCGATCACCAGAAGCAGGTTTTCCGGCATCGTCCGGCCGATCTCGCGGAAGAACTCCAGGTTCAGATACGGCGACGAGTGATGCTCGCGGTAAGTGGTGCGATAGCACCGATGGAAGAAGCGCCAGTCGGCGTCCGTGGCGGCTGCGCCGGGGACGTGACGGAAGGTGATGCCGGCCTCATGCACGCGGCGCCGCTCCGCGCGGATATTCTTGCGCTTCTTCTGTTCCAGCGCGGCGAGGAAGTCGTCGAAGCTGGCGAAGCCCGGATTGCACCAGTGGAACTGCACGCCTTGCCGCAGCAGCATGCCGGCGCTGCGCAGTTGCTCGGCTTCACCGGCAGTGGGAAACAGCACATGCAGCGATGACAACGTGCTCTGTCGCGCCACTGTCAGCAACGTTTCGACCAGCGCTGCGCGGGCAGCCGCATCCCGCGCCAGCAGTCGCGCGCCCTGCACCGGCGTAAAAGGGATGGCCGACAGCCATTTCGGGTAGTACTCGAGCCCGTGCTGCGCGTACGCATTGGCCCAGGCCCAGTCGAAGACGTACTCGCCATAGGAGTGACCTTTCACGTACAGCGGCACAGCGGCGGCGAGCATTTCACCGTCGGGGCCGTCTTGCCACAGTGTCAGGTATTGCGGCGACCAGCCGGTGTCGGGCGACGCGCTGCCGCTCGCATGCAGGGCGTGCAGGAAATCGAAGCGCAGAAAAGGCGTTGCCTCGGGCTGCAGGGCGAGCAGGGCGTCCCAGGCATCGCGGCCGATGTCACGCAGATCGGTCACAAGTCGCGTGCGATAATCGGCCAATTCGTGTCGCGAACCAGCGCGCGCTTGAGGCTCGGGAGCAAGGGGGCGAGAGGTCATGCCGCCGATTCTAATTCGAGCTTCGGATGCCGCGCTTGCAATCCACATTGCCCCCATGACCGTCTCTGTCGCTCTCGCCCAGATCAACTGCACCGTCGGCGATTTCGCCGGCAATGCTTCCCGCATCGTCGCCGCCGCGCGCGAAGCGCACCAGGCTGGTGCGCGCATCCTGCTCACGCCGGAACTGTCCCTCACCGGTTATCCGCCCGAAGACCTGCTGCTGCGCCCGGCCTTTATCGATGCGAGCGCGCGTGCGCTCGACGCGCTCATCGCCGAGCTGGCGGCCTTCCCGGGTTTGCACGTGCTGATCGGGCACCCGCAACTCTCGCTGGAAGCCCCGGCGCCCGGCGTGCTGCCCAAGCCCACGAACAGCGCCACGGTGGCCGTGGATGGCCGTGTGGTCGGCCGGTACAACAAGCTGGAACTGCCCAACAACGAGGTCTTCGACGAGAAGCGCTACTTCCAGCCCGGCACCGAGCCCTTTGTGTTCGAAGTGGACGGCACGCGCTTCGGCGTCATCATCTGCGAAGACGCCTGGTACGCCACGGCCACGGCCTATGCCAAGGCCGCCGGCGCACAGGTTGTGTTGATCCCCAACGCCTCGCCGTACCATCTCGACAAGGAAGACCTGCGCGAGCGGATCATCGGTGCCCGTGTGAAGGAATCGGGCTTGCCGCATGTGTATGCAAACCTCGTCGGCGGGCAGGATGAACTCGTGTTCGACGGGGGCTCGTTCGTGCTTGATGCCGAAGGCAACGTTGTCGTGCGGATGGGGCAGTTTGTGGAGGGCGTCGGCTACGTTCAGTTCGATGGCGGACGCGCCCTGCCGGGTACGATCGTGCCGGAGGCCTCGCTCGAAGCCCAGGTGTATGAGGCGCTCAAGCTGGGCGTGCGCGACTACCTCGGCAAGAACGGCTTCCCGGGCGCGATCATCGGCTTGTCGGGCGGCGTCGATTCGGCGTTGGTGCTTGCGATTGCCGTCGATGCGCTGGGCGCCGACCGTGTACGCGCGGTGATGATGCCCTCGCGCTACACGGCAGATATCTCGTGGGTGGACGCGCGCGACATGGCGGCCCGCCTTGGCGTGCAGTACGACGAAATCGCCATCAGCCCGATGTTCGACGCATTCAAGGGCGCACTGGCGGAGGAGTTCCGCGGGTTGCCCGAAGATGCGACGGAAGAAAATATCCAGGCGCGCATTCGCGGCACGCTGCTGATGGCGTTGTCCAACAAGAGCGGCCGCATCGTCCTCACCACTGGCAACAAGAGCGAAATGGCCGTCGGTTACTGCACGCTATACGGCGACATGGCCGGCGGTTTTGCCGTCATCAAGGACATCTTCAAGACGCTGGTGTATCGGCTGTGCCGCTATCGCAATACGTTGTCGGAAGTGATTCCCGAGCGCATCCTGACCCGCGCGCCATCGGCCGAGCTGCGCGAGAACCAGACCGACCAGGACAGCCTGCCCGAATACGATGCGCTCGACGCCATCGTGCAGCGCTACATGGAGCAGAACCAGCCGGTGGCCGACATCATCGCGGATGGGTTTGCCGAGGCCGACGTACAGAAGATCGTGCGCCTCATCAAGATCAACGAATACAAGCGGCGTCAGGCGCCGGTGGGCATTCGCGTGACGCAGCGCGCGTTCGGCCGCGACTGGCGGTATCCGATCACGTCGCGCTTCAAAGAGTAAGCCGCGGTCATGCTCGACTACTACGCCAAGCGCGCGCCCGAATACGAGCGCATCTACACGAAGCCCGAGCGGCAGGGCGACTTGGCGTGGTTGAAGGCGCGCGTGCGCGACGTGACCCGTGGTGCGCGGGTCTTGGATCTGGCGTGCGGCACCGGTTTCTGGACCGAGGTGATGACGGAGGCGCGCAGCATCGTCGGCGCGGACTACAACGACGCTGTGCTGCGCATTGCCCGTGACAAGGGCATCGCCGGGGCGGCGTTCGTGCGTGCCGACAACGATGCGCTGCCCTTCGCGCCCGGCACGTTCGACGTGATGACGGCGGGCTGCTGGTGGTCGCATGTGCCGCTGCAGCATTTGCGCCGGCACGTCGAAGGCGTGCACCGCGCCTTGGGCCCCGGCGTACGCGTGCTGTGGTTCGATAACCAGTATGTGTTTGGATCGAGCACGCCCATTGCCTACAACGACGAATATGGCAACACGTGGCAGCGGCGCCCCCTGCGCGACGGCAGCGAGCATGACGTGCTGAAGAATTTTCCCGACGATCCGACGCTGCTGCAAACGGTGGCCGGCATCGCCCAGGATGTGCGCATTAGCCGGCTCCAGTATTATTGGACGCTTGAATACTTCACCAACTAGTGAGCGAGACACCCATGAAACAAATCACCGCCATCATCAAGCCCTTCAAACTGGACGAAGTGCGCGAGTCGCTCGCCGACGTGGGGGTGACCGGCCTGACCGTCACCGAGGTCAAGGGTTTCGGCCGCCAGAAGGGCCACACCGAGCTGTATCGCGGTGCGGAATACGTGGTCGACTTCCTGCCGAAGATCAAGATCGAGGTGGTGGTGGCCGAGAGCCAGGTCGAAAACGTGATCGACACGATCGTCAAGGCGGCCAAGACCGGCAAGATCGGCGACGGCAAGATCTTCGTGATGCCGGTGGAGCAGGTGATCCGCATCCGCACCGGCGAGAAGGACGAAGCAGCGGTCTGAAGCCGCAATGTTTGGCCGGCGCGCTCGAGCCGGTCAGCGTGGGTCAACGCGGCAGGGTGATGTTCCAGCGCAGCGTCACCAGCCGCCCGATCACGATCGCCAGCGTGGCGATCACCACGGACACGCTCGGCAGCAGGTCCGTGTGCGTCAGCCCGACGTAAAGGAAGCACCCGAGAAATGCGCACGTTGCGTACGGGTGATTGTCCCGCAGCAGCATGGGCACTTCGTTGCAGACCACATCGCGTAGCAGGCCGCCAAAGGCCGCCGTGATCACGCCCATCATTACCGACACGAAGATCGGCACGCCCGCATCCAGCGCCAGTTGCGTGCCGAGCACGCCAAAGAGCCCCAAGCCGATGGCGTCGGCCACGATCAGCACGCGGTCGGAAACCAGCTGGCTCACCAGCCGGATCACCCAGTTGGCAAACAGGCTCATCACGAACAGCGCAAGCAGGTATTGCTCGTGCTCGATCCAGTAGAAGGGCCGCCGATCCAGCAACAGATCGCGCAGCGTGCCGCCGCCGAACGCGGTCAGGAACGCGACGATGAACGCGCCCACGGCATCGAGGCGCCGCCGCTTGGCCTCGGCCAGCCCCGAGACGGCAAACGAGAAGACCGCGAGGATCTCCACCCAGTGCATCACCAACTGCAGGCGTGTTACGTGCATGTGTGTGCTGTCCGACTGCGCATCAGGAGCCGTACGGCTGGCGCAGCAGCACGAGCACGGCGCCCGCGCCGCCCGCCGTGTTGCGCGGCTCGACGAAGGCGATCACCTCTTCCTTCTGCACCAGCCACGAGCGAACCTTGCCCTTGAGCACCGGCGTTTTGTCGGGCGAGCCGAGGCCCTTGCCGTGGATCACGCGCACGCAGCGGATGCCGCGCTGTACCGCCCGGCGCAGGAAGGCGGCCAGCGCCTCGCGGGCTTCTTCGCGGCGCATGCCGTGCAGGTCGATCTGGTCTTGCGTGGCCCACTCGCCGCGGCGCAGCTTTTTGAGCACGTCGTCGCCAATGCCGGGGCGCCGGTAGGACAGCGTGTCGTCGGTTTCGAGCAAGTTGTCCACGTCGAATTCATCCGACAGGGAATCGCGCAGCACGGTCTGCTCTTCGGCGCGCGAGTGCACTGGGTCGGGCGCGGGCGGATTGCGCGGATGTTCGACGCGCTTGTTCTGGCGCAGCGCGCTGACCGCGCCGATGCTGGCTCGGAACACGTTGGCCTCTTCGGCGGCCTTGCGTGCAGCGGCTTCAGCGCGCTGCCGCTCGGCTTCGCGTGCCTCCGTCTCGTGCTTGAGCTGGTCACGCAGACTGGCCAGGTCGGTCAGGCTGAGCTTGTTGGCGGGGGAGGAGGCGCGTTTCATGATGAAGGGGAGGCGAGCACATCGAGGTGGAGCGTCTGTCGATTATACGAAGGCGCCGCACATGGCAAAACGGCCGATGGTTACCCATCGGCCGCGTTGTCTGCGCCCGGGAGACCCGGGGCGATGAAGCTTATTCCAGGCTTTCCAGGTAGCGCTGGGCGTCCAGCGCAGCCATGCAGCCGGTGCCGGCGCTGGTGATGGCCTGGCGGTAAATGTGGTCCTGCACATCGCCGGCGGCAAAAACACCCGGGATGTTGGTGGCGGTGGCCATGCCGTCCAGGCCGCTTTTCGTACGGATGTAGCCCGTGTCGTTCATATCGAGCTGGCCGCGGAAGATGTCGGTGTTCGGTTTGTGGCCGATGGCGATGAACACGCCCGCCACCTTGATCTCTTCGGTCTTGCCTTCGTTTTCGTGCGTGCCTTTCAGCCGGGCGCCCGTCACGCCGGAGTCATCGCCCAGGATCTCGTCGAGCACCATGTTCGTCTTGATCTCGATCTTGCCTTTCTTCTCCTGCTCATGCAGTCGGTCGATCAGGATCGGTTCGGCGCGGAACTTGTCGCGGCGGTGGATGAGCGTGACCTTGCTGGCAATGTTGGCCAGGTACAGCGCTTCTTCCACGGCGGTGTTGCCCCCGCCGACCACGGCCACTTCCTGGCCCTTGTAGAAGAACCCGTCGCACGTGGCGCAGGCCGACACGCCGCGGCCCGCAAAGGCTTCTTCCGAGGGCAGGCCCAGGTATTGGGCCGAGGCGCCGGTGGAGACGATCAGCGCGTCGCAGGTGTATTCGCCGGAATCGCCCACCAGGCGGATCGGCTTTTCGTTCAGATGCGCGGTGTGGATGTGGTCGAACAGCACTTCGGTGTTGAAACGCTCGGCGTGCTCCAGGAAGCGCTGCATCAACTCGGGGCCTTGCAGGTGTTCCTTGTCAGCGGGCCAGTTTTCCACGTCGGTGGTGGTCATCAGCTGGCCGCCCTGCGCCAGGCCGGTGACCAGCACCGGGTTCAGGTTGGCCCGGGCAGCGTAAATCGCGGCCGTGTAACCGGCGGGGCCGGAGCCAAGGATCAGCACTTTTGCGTGTTTTGCCATGATGCGTTCTGTGTGTGCGCGGCACGAGGGGTGGAGCGCCGCCGTGCAGGCTAGGTGAGGGTGATGGGCGCCATTATAAAGTGGCACCCCCTCGCCCGCCCGGTTGTAAATTCCAATGGCGGTGATAGGGCCGCGTTACAATCCTTGGCATCGTATTTGTGCTGTCCCAAGCCGCGCGGCCTCGCCCGAGCGGCACATCCGTCTCTCCGCGTCTCCCGCATGGCTCGAGCTTCCACCACTCCGACAACCCGCACCGATCCGTCCGCACTGCCGTCCCGCATTGGCCGGCTGCTGGGGGAGGTCCGCTGGTTCCTGATGCTGGCGGTGACCATCGCCTTCCTGATCATTCTCCTGTCATACAACCGGGCCGACCCCGGTTTCACCCACGCCAGCCAGGTCGACGAGATCCGCAACCTGGGCGGCCGCGTGGGCGCGTGGCTGGCCGATCTGCTGCTGTTTGTCTTTGGTGCGTCCGCCTACTGGTGGGCTGTGCTGCTCGTGCGCAGGGTCTGGCGCGGCTGGCGCGAGCTGATGTCGGACGAGCGTCTACCGCGCACCGCCACGGCGCGTGTTGATGCCAGTGTCACGTGGATCGGCTTTGCGCTCATCCTGGCTTCCAGCATGGGCTTGGAAGCCATTCGCATGTACTCGCTGCACATGAAGCTGCCGCGTGCACCGGGAGGCGTGCTGGGCGATGTGATCGGCGGTGCGATGCAGCATTCGCTGGGCTTCACGGGCGGCACGCTGGCGCTGCTGTTTGCATTCCTGGTCGGGCTGTCGCTGTTCTTCCATTTTTCGTGGCTGAACCTCGCCGAGCAGATCGGTGCGGGCGTCGAGATGCTGTTCGTCGGCTTCAAGACGCGCCGGGAGTGCAAACAGGACCGGGCCATCGGCGAGGCGGCCAAGGTCGAGCGCGAAGAAGTGGTCGAAACGCGCCGCGTGCGCATTGAAGAATCGCCGCCGGTGCAGATCGTGCGCCCGACCGCCGTGGTCAAGAGCGAGCGCGTGGAGCGCGAAAAGCAGCAGCCGCTATTTGTCGATATTCACGATTCCGATCTGCCGCCGCTGGCGCTGCTCGATCCGATCCCGCCGGTTGTGGAGACCGTCAGCGCCGAAACGCTGGAATTCACCTCGCGCCTGATCGAGAAGAAGCTCAAGGATTTCGGTGTGGAAGTGCAGGTGGTGGCGGCCTATCCGGGCCCGGTCATCACGCGCTACGAAATCGAGCCTGCCACGGGCGTCAAGGGCAGCCAGATCGTCAACTTGGCGAAGGACCTGGCGCGTTCGCTGTCGCTGGTGTCGATCCGCGTAGTCGAGACGATTCCGGGCAAGAACTACATGGGCCTGGAGCTGCCGAACCCGAAGCGCCAGGCGGTGCGCCTGTCGGAGATTCTTGGTTCGCAGGTCTACAACGAGAGCGCATCGCAGCTTACGCTCGCGCTGGGCAAGGACATTGCCGGCAAGCCGGTCGTAGCCGATCTGGCGAAGATGCCGCACTGCATGGTGGCCGGCACCACGGGTTCCGGTAAGTCGGTCGGCATCAACGCGATGATCCTGTCGCTGCTGTACAAGGCGAAGGCCGACGCGGTGCGCCTGATCCTGATCGACCCGAAGATGCTGGAGTTGAGCATCTACGAAGGCATTCCGCACCTGCTGTGCCCGGTCGTGACCGACATGCGCCAGGCCGGCCACGCGCTCAACTGGGCCGTGGGCGAAATGGAGCGCCGCTACAAGCTCATGAGCAAGATGGGCGTGCGCAACCTGGCCGGCTTCAACAAGAAGATCGAAGAAGCCGCCGCGCGCGAAGAAAAGATTCCCAACCCGTTCAGCCTGACGCCCGACGCGCCGGAGCCGCTCGACAAGCTGCCCATGATCGTCATCGTGATCGATGAGCTGGCCGATCTGATGATGGTGGTCGGCAAGAAGGTCGAAGAACTGATCGCACGGATTGCGCAGAAGGCGCGTGCCGCCGGCATCCACCTGGTGCTGGCGACGCAGCGTCCGTCGGTGGACGTGATTACGGGCCTGATCAAGGCCAACGTGCCGACGCGGATCGCGTTCCAGGTCAGCAGCAAGATCGACTCGCGCACCATTCTCGACCAGCAGGGGGCCGAGGCACTGCTCGGCATGGGCGACATGCTGTATCTCGCGCCCGGCACCGGCTTGCCGGTGCGGGTGCACGGCGCGTTCGTGTCGGACGAGGAAGTCCACCGCATCGTCGATAACCTCAAGGCGCAGGGTGAGCCGAACTACATCGAAGGGATTCTCGAAGGCGGCTTGGCTGATGGCGAGGGCGGCGTCGATGGCTTTGGTGGCGGTGCTGGCCTTGTCGGTGCGGGCGGCGGTGAGGCTGATCCGCTGTACGACCAGGCGGTCGACGTGGTGCTCAAGAACCGTCGCGCGTCGATCTCGCTGGTGCAGCGCCACCTGCGCATCGGCTATAACCGCGCCGCACGCCTGCTTGAGGACATGGAAAAGGCGGGCCTTGTGTCTGCCATGTCCGGCAACGGCAACCGCGAAATCCTGGCGCCCAACCGCAACGGCAACGTCGTCGAAGAGGAATGACGCTGCCCGCATTTGCAGTTACATCGCGTTACCGCGCGGGCGGAATGTTCCGGCGCGGCCGGCCACTAATAACAAGATCAACTGAAACCGGAATTCCTATGTTTGTGTTGAAAGCACGTCACCTGATGGCCGCCGGGCTGGTCTCGCTGGCGGCATGGTCTGCCGGCGCCTACGCGGGGGCAGTCGAACAGCTCAACGCCTTCGTGAGCAACGTCAGCACCGCGCGCGGTGAGTTCGTGCAGCGGCAGGTGAAGGGCGGCACCAACGGCAGCCCGCTGCGCGTGGCCGGCACGTCCAGCGGCGATTTCGTTTTCTCGCGCCCGGGCCGCTTCGTCTGGCGCTATGTGAAGCCGTACGAGCAGCAACTCTCGGCCGACGGCCAGACGCTCTACATCTTCGACAAGGACCTGAACCAGATCACGGAGCGCAAGCTTGATGCCTCGCTGGGCTCCAGCCCGGCCGCCATCCTGTTCGGCAGCAACGATCTGGCCAAGAACTTCACGCTCAAGGAAGGCGGTACCAAAGACGGCATCGACTGGGCTGAACTTACCCCCAAGGCCAAGGACACCCAGTTCGAACGCATCGCCATCGGTTTCCGCAGCGGCGAGCTGCAGGGGATGGAGCTGCGCGATGCCTTCGGAAACACGACCTTGCTGACGTTCTCGAACATCCAGAAGAATCCGCAACTGCCGGCCAACGTGTTCCGCTTTACCCCGCCCAAGGGGGCTGACGTCATCAAGCAATGACGCGTGCAGGCCGGCGCCGTTGCTGTCCTAGACCAGGAGACCGACCATGCCTTTGCCGTTCACCACGTCGCTGCACCGAGCCGCCGCCGTAGCCGCTGCAGCGTCAGCGGCAGCCGTGTTTGCGGGATGCGCCTCCACGGGTGCGTCCCGTTTTGACGTCGACTCCTTCCTTACCGCGCCTGACACGGTGCTTGCCGAGGCCTTGGTCAACAAGGATTTCCTGCACGCGACCGAGCTGCCAGGCGCCGAGTGCAGCGCCTTGGTGAAGGGGCACGCCGGGCAGGTCGTGCCGATCCAGGCGCCGGTCGATCCGCGTCTGCCTGAGGCTGCGGCGCACCAACCGTTCGTGATTCAGCCACCGGCCAGCGAGAGCGTCTGGCTGCTGCTGCGCGCGCCCAACGGCACCCAGTCGTGTCATGGGCCGCTGCCGGCCAAGGCGTTCATGGAGTTGGTGCAACGGGCATCGAACTGACGGCTTGCCGTTTTCCTAGGCGTGGGCCGCTTTCATGTCGGCGATGAAGGCGGCCAGCAGATCATTGCGCCGGGCGTCGCGGCGCACCACCATGTCGAACGGCACCTCGTAGCGCATGGCAGCGGGTGCCAACGGCGTCAACAGGCCCTGTGCCACATACGGCGCCGCAAAGTGCTCCGGCAGGTAACCCAGGTGCCGGCCTGAAAGCACCAGCATGGCCACCGCTTCCATGTTGTCGGCCACTGCAGTCACCGGCCGCTCGGCTGGCGACCCCGCCGCATCGGGCAGGGGATAGCTGCGCCACGCCCACGCGTGCGCCAATGCCTGCGCGGGCGTCACGTCCCCGGCCTTGCTGAACAGCGGATGGCCGCGCCCCGCATACGCAAGCTGTGTCTCGTGGAAGATCGTGGTGTAGTCCAGCGCCGGCACACGGTGCCAGAAATAGCCGATCGCCATGTGGATCTTGCTGTCGAGCAGCAGTCCTTCCAGCTCCCCGGGCGGGCGCACCGAGACCGTGAAATGCACGGATTCATCGCGCTCCCGAAAGCGCTCGATGGCCTGGCTGATACGCGCATTCGCGTTGACGGGCGCATGGCCGATCAAGCCGAGATTCAACGTGCCGACCAGCGTGCGACCCACCTTGCGGGCCTCCGCGCTGAAGACGTCGAGTGCGCCCAGCAGCTTGCGTGCGGAATCGACGAAGCGTTCGCCGCGCGCGGTGAGCCGGAAGCCGCTGCGGCCGCGCTCGCATAGCCGATAGCCGAGTCGCGTCTCCAGCGTGGACAGCTGCGTGCTGATGGTGGATTGCCCCACGTTAAGCGTTGCCTGGGCAGGGGTGATGCCGCCCGCGTCGACCACGGCGAGGAATACGCGGATCAGTCGCAGATCAAGATCGGAAGCTTGTCCCAGCACGGTGATCGATACATCGATCTATATCGATGTTTGATTTGGAGATTTCGCATTCTACGTGCGAAATCCATCGGCAAGAATGCAGTGTATTGACACTATTTACATCGTTTCAGGACGATGTGACCATGCGACTGCCCATGAACGACCGCGCCGACCTCTTCCAGCCCGCTTCGGGCAACGCCATGCCGCGCTTTGGCGGCATTACCACCATGATGCGGCTGCCTGCCGCCACGTCTGCCGCCGGGTTGGACGCGTGCTTTGTCGGCGTGCCGTTCGACCTTGGCACGTCCAACCGCAACGGGGCGCGGCTCGGGCCGCGGCAGATCCGCGCAGAATCCGTTCTCCTGCGGCCGTACAACATGGCCACACGCGCCGCGCCGTTCGACTCGCTGCGCGTGGCCGATATCGGCGACGTGCCGACCAACCCATACAACCTGCATGACTCGATCGCGCGCATTGAGGCGGCTTACCGGGAGATCATTGCCGACGGCTGCCGGCCGATCGGCCTGGGCGGTGATCACACCGTCACGCTGCCCATCTTGCGTGCGATGCATGCCAAGTACGGCCGCATCGGCCTGATCCACGTGGATGCGCATGCCGACGTCAACGACACCATGTTCGGCGAGAAGATCGCGCACGGCACGCCATTTCGCCGCGCTGTGGAAGATGGGCTGCTCGATTGCAGCCGCGTCGTGCAGATCGGCCTGCGCGGCACCGGCTACGCGGCCGAGGATTTCGACTGGTGCCGTGACCAGGGCTTTCGCGTGGTGACCGCCGAGGAATGCTGGCACCGCTCGCTCACGCCGCTCATGGAAGAGGTGCGCGCTCGCGTACAGGGTGGCCCCGTCTACATCAGCTTTGACATCGACGGTATCGACCCCGCTTATGCGCCCGGCACCGGTACGCCGGAAATTGGCGGCCTGACCGTGCCGCAGGCGCTGGAGATCGTGCGCGGCGCACGCGGCCTCGACATCGTCGGGGCGGACCTGGTCGAGGTGTCTCCGCCGTATGACCCGTTCGGGACGACGGCTCTGCTGGGCGCCAACTTGGCGTTCGAGATGCTATGTGCGCTGCCCGGCGTCGAATACCGCGCCTGACGCGACACCTATAAGAACGGAGAGGAGACCCATGCAAACAGCGCAATCGACGGCCCAGCCGCGCCGTGCAGCGATGGCATCGTTCATCGGCACCACGATCGAGTGGTACGACTTCTACAGCTACGCCACGGCGGCTGCACTTGTCTTCGGGCCGCTGTTCTTCCCGGGAGAGAACCGCTTGCTGGGCCTGCTGGCTTCGTTCGGCTCATTTGCCATCGGGTTTCTCGCCAGGCCCATCGGCGGCGTGCTGTTCGGTCGCATCGGCGACAAGCTCGGCCGCAAGCGGGCGCTGATGGGAACGCTCAGCCTCATGGCCATTGCCACGGTGCTGATCGGCTGTCTGCCCACCTATGCGCAGGCCGGCTGGATTGCGCCGGTCGCGCTGGTGGCGTTGCGCGTACTGCAAGGCATCGCCGTGGGCGGCGAGTGGGGCGGTGCGGTGTTGCTGGCCGGCGAACACGCGCCGAAAGGGCGGCGCACGTTCTTCGCCTCGTTCGCGCAGCTTGGCAGCGCCGGTGGCCTGATCCTGTCGATGCTCGCGTTTTCCGCCGTCAGCCGGCTCGAGCCGGAGGCCTTCATGGCGTGGGGCTGGCGCCTGCCGTTCCTGGCAAGTGCCGTGTTGCTGGCCGTGGGGTTTGTGATCCGCATGTCGGTCAACGAATCGCCGGAATTCGAGGCGATGCAGGCGTCCGGCGACGTGGCGAAGCAGCCGCTGGCGGAGGCGCTCAAGGCATGGCCGCTGATCGCGCTCGCCATCGGCGCCAACGTGTACGGCATCGCGGGCGTGTACTTCAGCAACATCTTTATGATTTCGTATGCCACGCAGTACCTGCAGCTTGATCGCGCGATGATTCTCGACTGCATGTTCTGGGTCGCCGTGCTGCAGTTCTTCGTGCAGCTTGGTGCGGCCACGCTGGCCGACCGTTTCGGAACACGCCGCATGCTGGTCATCCTCGCGGCCTTCGCGGTGGTCGTGCCGTTCATCATGCTCCCGCTGGTCCGCATGGGCGAGGCGCATACCGTCTTTGCAGGGGTGGCCATCGCAACGCTGGCCGAGTCCGGCTATTACGCGATCATCGCGGGCTTTGTCAGCGGCATGTTCGCGGCACGCATCCGCTACACGGCGATCTCGTTGTCGTATCAGGTGTGCGGCGCCTTTGCGGGTGGCCTGACTCCGCTGCTTGCCACGGTGCTGGCTGATCGCTTTTTCCCGCTGTGGTGGCCAATGGCGATCTTCTATGCCGGTTTTGCGGCGCTGTCGCTGATCTGTGTGCTTTCGATCGGCCGGAGCAGGACGGCCGCAGAGGCGTCGGCGCTGGACGCACGCGCCGCCTGACGTTGCCGGGGAAGCGGCCGGCGGGCGGATTCTGCGACAATCCCTGCATGAACGCTTCCGCATCTCTCTTCCCGGATGCGCCCGCCCACATGCCGCTGGCCGAGCGCCTCCGCCCCCATTCCGCCGACGATGTGATCGGCCAGCAGCATCTGCTGGGGCCGGGCAAGCCGCTGCGCGTGGCTTTTGCCTCTGGCGAGCCGCATTCGATGATCCTCTGGGGCCCGCCCGGCGTTGGGAAGACCACGCTGGCGCGGCTGATGGCCAACGCATTCGACGCGGAATTCATCGCACTTTCCGCCGTGCTGTCTGGCGTCAAGGACATCCGTGAGGCCGTGGAGCGTGCGGAGCAGTTTCGCGCCAATGGCCGACGCACGCTTGTCTTCGTCGACGAGGTCCATCGCTTCAACAAAAGCCAGCAGGACGCTTTCCTGCCGCACGTGGAAAGCGGGCTGTTCACCTTTATCGGCGCGACGACGGAAAACCCCTCGTTCGAGGTGAACGGCGCATTGCTCTCGCGTGCTGCGGTGTACGTGCTCAAGAGCCTGTCGGACGACGAGCTGAAGCAGCTTGCCGAACGTGCTCGCCAAGAGCTGGGCGGGCTGGAGTGGACGCCCGCCGCGCTCGACGCCATCGTCGCGTCGGCCGACGGCGATGGCCGCAAGCTGCTCAACAACGTGGAAATCGTCACCCGCGCTGCGCGTTCGCAGGCCGAGGGCGATACTGTTCCGGTGATCGACGAGGCGCTGCTGGCCTCCGCGCTGTCAGAAAATCTGCGACGCTTCGACAAGGGCGGCGACGCCTTCTACGACCAGATCAGCGCGCTGCACAAGTCCGTACGCGGCTCCGATCCGGACGGTGCGCTGTACTGGTTCTGCCGCATGCTCGATGGCGGAGCCGACCCGCGCTACCTCGCGCGCCGTATCGTGCGCATGGCCTGGGAAGACATTGGCCTGGCCGACCCGCGCGCCGGGCGCATCACGCTCGACGCAGCGGAAACCTACGAACGCCTGGGCTCGCCGGAAGGGGAACTGGCGCTGGCCCAGGCGGTGATCTACCTGGCCATCGCGCCCAAGTCGAACGCCGGCTACAACGCCTACAACGCGGCGCGGGCTTTCGTCAGCCAGGACAAGTCGCGCAACGTGCCCGTGCACCTGCGCAATGCGCCGACCAAGCTGATGAAAGAACTCGGCTACGGCCATGCCTACCGCTACGCGCATGACGAGCCGGAGGCCTACGCCGCCGGCGAAACCTACTTTCCCGACGATTTGCAGCCGCAGAACTGGTATGTGCCGACGCCGCGCGGCCTGGAAGGCAAGATCGGCGAGAAACTGCGGCACCTGCGCGAGCTGGATGCGCAGTGGCATGCCCAGCACGACAAATCCTCCCGCAACAAATAAGCCCCACGGGCCGGTACGATAAAATCGGTCTTTTCGATCGTTCAGATCGCTCGCCATCTCCGGTTTTTCTTTTCCCACCATGCTTGATATCCAACTGCTGCGCAAAGACATCGACGCCGTCGCCGCGCGCCTCAAAGATCGCGGCTACGTGCTCGACGTTGCCGGCTTTGCCGCACTCGAAGCGGAACGCAAGGCCATCCAGACCCGCACCGAAGAGCTGCAGGCCCGCCGAAACAGCCTGTCCAAGCAGATTGGCATGCTTAAGGGCAAGGGCGAGGACGCATCGAGCGTGATGGCCGAGGTGTCGGGCATCGGCGACGAGCTGAAGGCGTCTGCCGCGCAACTCGACGTGGTGCAGGCGAAGTTGCAGGACCTGATGCTGTCGATCCCGAACCTGCCGCACGAAAGCGTGCCGGCCGGACGCGACGAGACGCAGAACGTGGAAGTGCGCCGCGAGGGCACGCCGCGCACGTTCGATTTCCCGGTCAAGGACCACGTCGATCTGGGCGCCGCGCTGGGGCTGGATTTTGATGCGGGCGCCAAGCTGTCGGGCGCGCGATTCACCGTCCTGAAAGGGCAGGTGGCGCGCCTGCATCGCGCGCTTGCGCAATTCATGCTCGACACGCACACGCTGGAGCACGGCTACACCGAGGCATACGTGCCGTACATCGTCAACGCTGCATCGATGCGTGGCACCGGTCAGTTGCCGAAGTTCGAGGAAGACCTGTTCCGCGTGCCGCGCAAGATGGGGCACAGCGCCGAAGGCGAAGACGGCGAACGTGTCGAGAACTTCTACCTGATCCCGACCGCCGAAGTGCCGCTCACGAACCTCGTGCGCGATGAGATCGTCGCCGCCGATGCGCTGCCGATGATGTTCGCGGCACATTCGCCGTGCTTCCGTTCCGAAGCCGGCTCGTACGGCAAGGACACACGCGGCATGATCCGCCAGCACCAGTTCGACAAGGTGGAGATGGTGCAGATCGTGCAGCCCCAAACGTCGTTCGACGCGCTGGAAGCCATGACGAACGCCGCGGAGAACATCCTGCGCAAGCTGGAATTGCCGTTCCGCACCGTCGTGCTGTGCACCGGCGACATGGGCTTCGGCAGCACCAAGACGTACGACATCGAGGTGTGGATTCCGGCGCAGAACACGTACCGCGAAATCAGCTCGTGCTCGAACATGGGCGACTTCCAGGCGCGCCGCATGCAAGCGCGTTTCCGCAACGCGCAGGGCAAGCCGGAGCTGGTTCACACGCTCAACGGCTCGGGCCTCGCGGTGGGCCGTGCGCTGGTTGCCGTGCTGGAGAACTACCAGAATGCGGATGGCTCGGTCACGGTGCCGACGGTGCTGCGCCCGTACCTGGGCGGCCAGGAAGTGTTGAAACCGGCTGCCTGATGAGTTGTGCGGACCCTCTTGATTCGGGCCGCAAAATTCTGTTATAGTCGCGGTTTCGCGATTCAGCGACCCAGTTACCGGAGAGGTGGCAGAGTGGTCGAATGTACCTGACTCGAAATCAGGCGTACCGGCGACGGTACCGTGGGTTCGAATCCCACCCTCTCCGCCAGCAGTAGCAAAAGCCCCTTGGTTTTACGACCAAGGGGCTTTTTGTTTGGCGCTTAGATTTCGTCTGGCGAAAGAATGCCGGCACCGGTGGTCACGCTGCGCCGCTGGCCTGCCCGCGCGAGCATGTTCTCAATCTGCTGATCTTTCTCCTCCCACAGTTGGGCAAGCCAGCGGTGGAAATCGCTGCGGAAGGCGGCGTCGGTGCTGTAGTCGTGCGTGCAGAAATCGGGCGGAATCGGCAGCTCGCGAATATGCACCATCACGCGGCCGGCTTGGCCGCAGGCCAGTTGCCAGAAGCTCGGCGTGCCGTCGGGGTAGGCGATGCTGATATCGAGCAGCGACTGGAACCGGCCACCCATGGCGTTGAGCGTCAGGGCCAGCGCGCCGGCCTTCGGCTTGAGCAGATGCCGATAAGGCGACGATTGCGCCTGGTGCTTCGCAGGGGTGTACCGCGTGCCTTCGGCGAAGTTCATGACGCTGGTGGGCACGTGGGCGAACTTGGCGCAGGCACGACGCGTGGTTTCGCGGTCTTGATTGCGCAGCTCGGGGTGCTTGCGGAGCGCCGCCTTGGAGTGCCGCCGCATGAACGGAAAATCCAGCGCCCACCATGCCAAGCCGATGACCGGCACGTAGATCAGCTGCTGCTTGAGGAAGAACTTGAGCAGCGGGATGCGCCGGTTCAACACGCGCTGCAGCACGAAGATGTCCACCCACGACCGGTGGTTGCAATTGACCAGATACCAGCCCGCGTAGCGCAGGTTGTCAGCGCCTTCCACGCTCCACGGCTCGCGTTGCAGCACGCCGATCCAGGCGTTGTTGCAAGCGATCCAGCGCGTGGCGACCCAATTGAGCATCAGGTCGATCGGGCGGCGGACGGCCGCCGCGGGCACCAGCAGCTTGACCGCCGACAGCGTGAACAGCGGCACACTCCAGAACAAGGTGTTCAAGGCCAGCAGGATTGAGCTGAGCGTGCCCAGGACAAAGGCAGGCAGGACGCGAATCAAGGCACCTCCAATGAGTGCCGCCGCGTGGGTGCGGCAGGCAGGAATCGTGACGTTGAGAATATTTCAGCGTAGCGCGGATCGCCTGTCCAGACCATGCGCTGCGTCAGGATTCCTCCTTCATATCCCGAGGCCCAAAAAAAACCCTTGGTGTTGGCCAAGGGTTTTTCTTCCTGCTTGGGTGCCGCTCAGAACGAATGCTTCAGCCCCACACCTGCCAGCACGGTCTTCGCGCCCGGCGCAGTGCCGCCCGCTACGATCGACGTCTTGAGACTTTCCAGCGGATCCGCCGTGCCCACTGCGCCCGCATTGACGTACACGAGTTGCGCGTACAGCGTGGTGCGCTTGGAGAACGCGTAGTCGTTGCTCAGCACGATCGATTTGGTGGAGCTGTCGTGCGCGCTGCTTTCGTACTTGCTGTAGTAGCCGGCCAGGGTGGCGGTATTGGCAGGGCCCCACTTGTAGTCGAGCCCGACGCCGATCGATTTGACGTCCGACACACGTTGCCCGGTCGGCGAATTGTTGGTGACGCCGATGTAGTTGACCCGGCCCGTGAAGGCATCGAATGGCATGGCGACACCTGCGCTCCACAAGCGGCTGAGGATCTCGCCCGTGCCGCTGTCCGCCGTCGATTGATAGCCGAGACCGACGGTGACCGGGCCCGTGTATGTGGCCCCCAGCGACAGCTCATTGCCGCGCTTGAAGCTGCCGGCGGTCTCTCCGAATGAATAGGCAACGCCCAGCCACACGGGGCCGAAGTTGTTGGAGTACTGCAGTGCGTTGCCGATGAACACGCCCACGTCGTTGCCGGGGTTGGTGCCTGCGCCCATCGCGTTGCCCGGTGCGGGGAGCTGGTTGTAGGCCCAGCCGTACAGGTTCGAGAACTGCTCCTTGAAGCCGCGCGCTTCCGTGCCGATCGTGCCGATGAGGGCTGGGCTGTATTGGCGCCCCAGCGTGATCGCGCCCCAGTTGCCGCTCAGGCCGACGTTGGCTTGCCGGCGGAACAGCTCTGAGCTGAAGCCTGGGCCGGTGGTGAGCGTGCCGGTGTCGCTGCTGAAATGCCCTTCGAGGTTGAAGTTGGCCTTCAGCCCGCTGCCCAGGTCTTCCGACCCCTTGAGGCCCCAGATGCTTGGGCTGATACCGCCCGAATGCATTTCGGTGATGCTGCCGCCTGCCGCGCTGCGGTTTTGGTACTGGAGTCCGGCATCGACGGTGCCGTAGATCGTGACCGACGATTGCGCAACGGCGCCACCCGCTGCGCAGCCGAGGGCGGTTGCGATGGCGGTCAGGACGCCGGGTCGAAGGCGTGAGTTCTGCATGTTGTCTCCCTATTGTCGTTGTCTGATGCGTCCATTGAATTGGCTCGAACGCATGCGGTGTGGGCGCCAAGAACGCGGGGCGCGCGCTCAGCGCCGGCGGGACTTCGCAATATGCGTACCACGGCGTTCGTCTGGTGTTGCAAGGCGTTGCATGCCGTTGATTAACGTTTGCGACACGCGCGCGGATGCGGGCGATGTGGCGTGGCGGGACAGTCAGCGCAACACCTGTTCACTGTCTGTTCAGCAGTGGACCAGCCGTGATCGGGCGATCAGGCGCTCGGCGCGCTTTGCATCCAGCGATCTTCCAGCTCGCGCCATGCACGCGCGACGTTCAGTGCATGGCGGGGGTGGAAGTTGCGCCAGTCGCGATAGGCGTCGCCCGGAACGTAGTCGAGCGCGCGGGCCGCATCGCCGCCGGTTTCCATGGCGCGCGTGATAGTGCTTGCGAGCATGACGAGATAGGCCAGGGTCGGTTGCAGCATCTGAGCCGGCGTGCCGATGGCGGTTCCAACGACGATGTGGGCGGGCAATTGCTCCAGCGCATGCAGCGCGCGTTGCCACCCAACCAGAGAGCCGTCCTGCAGGTCGGGGACGCGCTGCCGATATGCCAGCCCACCTGTGCACAGCACCCCGCGCTGCGGCGCGTACAGCACCGTGTCCGATGCGCTGTGTGCTGCTGTGTAGACGTGCACCTGCCACGCCGTCTTGCCGGTGTGCAGCCAATCACCGTCGCGCAGTGCCGGTTCCGGATACACGATCTGCGTTTCATGCATGACGCGCGCGCCCAGCATGGCGGTCAGGCGTGCAAGACACGTTTGGCAACGCTGGCGCATCAGATCGGTGGTCGAGGCGGACGCCAGGAAGGCCGGGCGCGGCTGCAGTTGTGCGAATGCGGCGTTGGCCAGCACATGCTCGGGATGCGCGTGCGTGTTGATGACCCAGCGAACGGGCTCCGCCGTGATGTGCCGGATGGCCGCGATCAGTTGGTGCCCCCATCGCGCGTGCGGGCCAGGGTCGACCACGAGTACGCCATTGCCGGTAGTGTGGACCAGCGTGGGCACGACTTCTCCGGCATTCGCGCGTGAGGCTTCTGCGTTGGCAGCGCGCGCGGCGTACAGGCCGTTCTGCAGGCGCAGCAGCGTGACACGTGCGGGTGCCGCAGACACCGTCGGCGCCGGGGTGATCAAGGTCGCGAGCATGATGCGCATCCAGCGTCGCCGCACGGGGTCTGGCGCCATGTCAGGGCGCCAGCGCGGCGGTCTCGTAGCGTGGGTAGAAACGGGTCACGTTGCGCGTGTACTCCGCGGGCATTCCACCCCACTGCGCGTAGGGCGCGTCTACCGGCATCGCAAGCACCTCGGCCAGGTCGCGCCCTTCGGTTGCCGCACGGCGCATGCGGGCATCGAGCCACTGCAGGTACTGACGTGTTTGTGAGATGGCGTCTGCGTTGCCCAGCGCGGGCCCGTGACTGGGGATCAACACGCGCGCACCGCTGTCCGCAACGATCTTCTGCAACGCGTCCAGGCTGGCTAGCCAATGCGCAATGTTGGCGTGCGGTGTGGTGGGAATCCGGTCGCGAAAGGCAATGCCGCCGGCGAAGACCACACCGCTGGTCCGGTCCACGATCACGAGATCGTCATCGGTATGTCCGTCGAGGCGGATGAGGTCGATATGGTGGTGCCCCATCGTGCGTGCGCCAAGCGCCAACGGCGTGCCGGGAGGCGTCGACACCGTGTTGTGCATCCACGTGCCGCAAATGCGGTAGAGATTGTCGGCATAGGCCGCGCCTTCGCGTTGCGCACCGGCAATGGTGCCGGGCAGCGCCTGGGCGCCGACATCCGCATAGGCCTGGTTGCCGAAGAAATAGTCGGGGTGCTGGTTGAGGTTGAACACCCAGCGCACCGGCGCCGATGTGACCGTGCGGATGGCCTGGCGCTGTTGTTCGCCGTACAGCAGCGAAGGTCCGGTATTGATGACGAGCACGCCATCGCCGGTATCGATGAAGCCGGTGTTGATGATGTTGCAGCCGTTGCGCGCAGAAAAATCCGCGTTGGCGCCTTCCAGCACCCAGACGTCCGGCGCAACCGCGCGCGGTACGAGGTGGTAGTCGGGGCCGGCCGCACGTGCGAGGGCACTCAACATTGCAAGGCACAGCAGGAGGCCCAACCGTGGGTGGCGTCGGCTCATCGTGTCACCTGTGCGCGGATGCGGTTGCCGTTGTTGTCGACGCCGGCGACGCTGATGCCGCGGTCAACAGGGCCATCCAGATCGAACGAGAAGATCGGGTTCTCGGCCACCGGCTCGTACAACGCCAGTTCAAGCATGGGCTGACGCTTGGCATCGAGCAGATTGAGCTGCTCGATATGGAACGACGGAATGCCCGCCACCAGGCCGGTGTCCATCGGATGCATTACGCGCACGCGGATGCGGCTGCCTGCGCCGTTGAAGCCCGGAAACACGCGCGACTCGACCTGGTTCAGCGTGGTGCTCCAGGTGGCGTCCTGGCGCGTGGCACCCGGCAGCGTGCAGCCACCGCCGGTGGCATCCACCTGTAACGTACCGACATGCCAAACACCGTCCTGCGTACGCGCCGCCACGCGTAGCGCAGACGCTTCCTGCAGCTTGAACCGGAACGACAGCGCCGGCCGCGCACGCATCGGCGTGAATTCCAGCACCTTGCGGATCGGGTTGCGATCGACCACGACGATGACGCGCTCGACTTTGCCGAGCGCCGACGCATCAAACGCAATCGGCACCTGCATCGGGTCTTCCGCAAATGCCGGCCCGGTAATCCTGATGCGGTTGTCGAACATCGTCTGCGCTGGGCCAAACACTTCCTGACGAATCGTCGGCCACAGCGGCGAGCCTGCAGGGTCGACGTTCGTATCGGCGCAGGCCTGCGATGACAGACACACCACGGCCAGCGCGGCAGCAGCATGAAGGGGAGCCGTTCTCATCGTATGGCTTGGAAGTTCAGATGAAAGGCTCGCATCGCGAAAGTCGTGCCATGCGTGCAGCGTGTTCGCACGCGGGGCGGCCCGTTGTTCACGCGATGGGGCGTTGCGCTTTGCAACACCCGCTGTTCCATTCTGGAGCAGTTAGGCAAGCCGGCCGAGGTGAACTGCCGATCTGGGGAGGGACGCCACATCCGCTTCAGGGGATGGCCCGGGTTTTGCAGATGACGACCGGACACAGCGCAGACAACGACGCTGCGGTCATCACTCAAACATCAGGAGACAACCCATGCGTTACGCTCATCCCGGCACTCCCGGCGCCATCGTTTCGTTCAAGCCGCGCTATGGCAATTTCATCGGTGGCGAATTCGTGTCGCCGGTCAAGGGCCAGTACTTCACCAACACGACCCCGGTGACGGGCGAGGTGATCGGCGAGTTCCCGCGCTCGACCGCGGAAGACATCGACCGCGCGCTCGACGCCGCGCACGCCGCCGCTGACGCCTGGGGACGCACCTCGGTGCAGGACCGCTCGTTGATCCTGCTGAAGATCGCGGACCGCATCGAGCAGAACCTCGAACTGCTGGCCGTGACCGAAACGTGGGACAACGGCAAGCCCGTGCGCGAAACGCTGAATGCCGACATCCCGCTGGCCGTTGACCACTTCCGCTACTTCGCCGGCTGCATCCGCGCGCAGGAAGGTTCCGCTGCCGAGATCAACGAACACACCGTGGCGTATCACATCCACGAGCCGCTGGGCGTGGTCGGCCAGATCATCCCGTGGAACTTTCCGCTGCTGATGGCCGCGTGGAAGCTGGCGCCCGCGCTGGCTGCCGGCAACTGCGTGGTGCTCAAGCCGGCCGAGCAGACGCCGCTGGGCATCTGCGTGCTGATGGAGCTGATTGGCGACCTGCTGCCGGCTGGCGTGCTCAACGTCGTGCACGGCTACGGCAAGGAAGCCGGCGAGGCACTGGCCACCAGCAAGCGCATCGCCAAGATCGCCTTTACGGGCTCGACGCCGGTGGGCTCGCACATCATGAAGTGCGCGGCCGAAAACATCATTCCGTCGACGGTGGAGCTGGGCGGCAAGTCGCCCAACATCTACTTCGAAGACATCATGCAGGCCGAGCCGAGCTTCATCGAGAAGGCCGCTGAAGGCCTGGTGCTGGGCTTCTTCAACCAGGGCGAAGTGTGCACGTGCCCATCGCGCGCGCTGGTGCAGGAATCCATCTACAGCCGCTTCATGGACGCAGTGATGACCAAGGTGGCCGCCATCAAGCGCGGTGACCCGCTCGACACCGAGACGATGGTCGGCGCGCAGGCTTCGGAGCAGCAGTTCTACAAGATCCGCAGCTACCTGGAGATCGCGCAGGAGGAGGGCGCCGAATGCCTGGTCGGCGGCGATGTGGAAGTGCTGCCCGGCAATCTGTCGAAGGGTTATTACATCAAGCCGACGCTGCTCAAGGGCGACAACAGCATGCGCGTGTTCCAGGAAGAGATTTTCGGCCCGGTGATTGCCGTGACCACCTTCAAGGACGAAGCACAGGCGCTGCAGATTGCCAACGACACCGATTTCGGCCTGGGCGCCGGTCTGTGGACGCGCGACATCAACCGCGCCTACCGCGTGGGCCGCGCCATCAAGGCGGGGCGCGTGTGGACGAACTGCTACCACCTGTATCCGGCGCACGCAGCGTTTGGTGGCTACAAGAAGTCGGGCGTGGGCCGCGAGACCCACAAGATGATGCTCGACCACTACCAGCAGACCAAGAACCTGCTGGTGAGCTACGACACCAAGCCGCTGGGCTTCTTCTGATGGTGTAGCTGGACGGCTGGCGAAGGGGGATCGACCCCGAGCGCCAGCCGCTGACCTGCGGGGCAACGACCCCGCTGGCAAAAAAGAAGAGGAGACAAGGCCGTGTGCCAACCATTTGCCCTGCCGCAACGCGCGCGGGTGTCCACCCCATTGCCGCTGATTTCCCGCCGGGATTAGCCATCGCCACGCCTGTTCTCCGGGATGCGTCATTGCGACCCGCGCCCCGAGACCCGCGAGCGAGAACATCAGGGAGACACTTCGTGCTTTCGAATACCAGCCGTTCGGGGAAGGGTGCCCGCCGTGCGCGCAATGCCGCGCCGCGCCTTGCTGGCGGAGTCGCTGCGCTCGCCGCCGTGGGGCTTTGCTCGCCCGGGTTTGCCGAAGACCAGATCGTGGCGGTGGCATTGCCGACCGCGCAGGTCGTCGGCTCCACCCCGATCGACAGCATTGGCGTGCCGCTGTCGCAGTTTCCTGCCAATGCGCAGCGTGTGAGCGCAAAGGATGCGCGCGAGCAACGCAGCTCCAACCTGGCGGATCTGCTGAACGACAACCTCGGGCAGGTGAGCATCAGCAACGGGTCGGGCAATCCGTACCAGAACGACATCAACTATCGCGGGTTCCAGGTGTCGTCGCTGCTGGGCGTGCCGATTGGCGTGTCGGTCTACTTTGATGGCGTGCGGATGAACGAGCCCTTCGGCTCCATCGTGAACTGGGATCTGATTCCCATGAACGCAATGTCCAGCGTCAACATCCTGCCGGGCTCCAACCCGATGTTCGGCCTCAACACACTGGGTGGCGCGCTTGTCGTCAACACCAAGAACGGGAAGGACAACGCCGGCACGTCGATCGAGGCGCTGGGCGGGTCGTTCGGCCGCCGTGCGCTGAGCTTTGAGACCGGTATCGTCGACAAGGCCCACGGCACCGATTACTTCATCGCCGGCAACTTAGACCGGCAGGACGGCTTTCGCGACCACTCGGGTTCGAACGTCAAGCAACTCTATGGAAAAGCGCGGTGGCACGGCAACGACGGCGCTACCCAGCTGGAGCTTTCGGCCGCACTGGCAGATACCACGCTGAGCGGCACGCAGTCGTTGCCGATGGACATGATGGCTAACCGCAGTGCAGCCTATACGTGGCCCGACACCATCTCAAACCGGATGGCGCTGCTGAACCTCAAGGGCAGCCATTGGTTGAACGACACTACTCAACTGGCCGCGAGCGTCTACTACCGCAAGGCCAGCCTTCACAACGTCAACAGCAATGCGCAACTCGACGATGGCTGTTTCAACGACGACGGCTCGCTGGCAACGACCACCGCTGGCGGCATCACCACGTACAAGTGCGCGAACAAGGCGCCCAACGGCACGGCAGTCAATGCAGTGACCGGCACGAATGCGCTGGCGCTCGGCTACGGCCGCTGGACCAACGCCATCAACACCAGTGTTGTCGATTCCGCCACGCATGAAGACACGGTGGGCACGTCCCTGCAGTGGTCGAACTTCGGCCAGCTGGCGGGACGCAACAATACGTTCACGTTGGGTGGCGCGTTCGACCACTCGCGCATCGCGTACGACCAGACCACCTACCTGGCACGGTTGATCAACTATCAGGCGGTGGTGACGCCCAATCAGGCGTACGGATTCACCGCGAATGGATCGGCACCTTCGGCGTCGAACCCGACATTGTTCACCGGCAGCAACGTCATCGGCGCGGTCAACCTGTCGTCCAACGTCAACAACTTCAGCCTGTACTTCACCGATACGTTGAGCGTGACGGAAAAGCTGAGCGTGACCGCATCGGGCAGCTTCAACTACACCACGCTCAACCAGGGCGGTGCCAACAACAAATACCTGAACGAAGACGGCGGCTATTCCTGGACGGACGCCGTATCAGGCGTGTCGTACTACAACCCCGGCTATGTGGACGCCTACCGGTATTCCAACACTGGATCCGGCGCAGCCTCCAACCCTAACGGTGTGCCGGCAGGGGCGGTCGCCGGCCCGCAAACCAACAGCCTGGCCGGCTCTCATCATTACCACCGGTTCAACCCGTCGTTGGGATTCAACTACGACCTCGGGGCCGGTCAGGGCATCTTCGGCAACTACAGCGAATCGATGCGCGCCCCGACCTCGATCGAGCTGTCTTGCGCCGATCCGAACAGCCCGTGCTCGCTGCCGACCGGGTTCAACGGCGATCCCGACCTGAAAGCCGTGGTGGCTAAAACAATCGAGTTCGGCGGCCGCGGAAAAATTGGCAAGTCCACCTACTGGAGCGCGTCAGTCTACGACTCGCGCCTCAGCAATGACATCCAGTTCATCGCCACATCAAACACGTACGGCTACTTTGCCAACGTCGGCAAGACGGAGCGGCGCGGCTTTGAACTGGGCGCCAGCACGAAGATCGACAAATGGTCGTTGTCGGCCAACTTCGGCTATGTCGATGCAATCTATAAGTCAGCATTCACCACGGCCAGCGGGCAGAACGTCGTCAGCGGCAACAAGATCCCGGGCATCCCCGCGAAGACGCTCAAGCTGGGCACGTCGTACGCCTTCAGCCCGAACCTGTCGATGGGCGGGAACGTGATCTTCGTCAGCAAGCAGATCGCGCACGGCAACGAAAGCAATGCCGACCCGAACGGCGAGGTGCCGGGCTACGGCCTCGTCAATCTGAACCTGCATTACAAGCCGACGAAACATCTCGAGATTTCGGCGTACATCAGCAACCTGTTCAACAAGCGCTATTCCACGTACGGCCTGTCGGGCATGCGGAGCATCTACACGCTCGCGACGCAGCAATTCATGACGCCGGCATCGCCGCGCGCGATCTGGATTGGCCTGACGTATTCGTTCGGAGGCAAGGCCGCGGATGCCAACGCGGACTGAGCCCCTCAGAAGAGACCACCATGAACGCACTGACCTTTTACCTCCGGATCGCCACGCTGCTGTGCGTGGGCTGGGTATCGACGCTCCAGGCAGTTGCCGTGGTGCCGGACCCCGTCGCCTATGTCACCAATCAGGGCGGTGGCGTCACGGTGCTGAACGCACATACGCTCAAACGGCTTGACGAGATTGCCGTGGGCAAGGACCCGCGCGGCCTCGCTGTCACGCCCGACGGCCGCTGGTTGCTGACGGCCAACCAGGGCAGCGCCGATGTGTCCGTGGTCGATACGGCCACGCGCAAGGAGATCAAGCGCATCGCGGTGGGCAGGAACGTTGAGTTCATGCGCATCTCGCCCGACGGCCGCCGAGCGTTCGTCACATACGAGCCATCCTCGGAAGGCGGGCCGCCGGGCAAGAACAGCCCAGATAAGAAAGACGAGAACGATGAAAAGGACGAGGCGCCCGCTGAAGTCGCGATCATCGATCTCAACCAGTGGGCGGTCGTCGGGCGCATCAAGGCCGCACGCGAGACTGAAGCCATCGAATTTTCACCGGCCGGCACGTTGCTGCTAGTCGCCAATGAGGGCGACAACACGGTCGGCGTCTACGAGCTGTCGACGCTCAAGCAGATCCGGCGGGTGGATGTCGCGCCGTTCGGCAATCGGCCGCGCGGCATCAAGATCGCACCGGACGGAAAGACCTATGTAGTGACGCTGGAAAACTCGAACAACCTGTTGTTGCTGGATGCGGGTTTCAACCCGATCAAGACCGTGCCGACGGGCCAGGGACCATACGGTGTCGCGTTTGATCGGGAGGGCCGATATCTCTGGGTGGCCGCCAGCCGGGCAGATCAGCTGCAAGTGTTCGATGCCCGCACGTTTGCGCAGGTGGCCACCATCCCGGTCGGCAAGCGTTGCTGGCACTTCAGCTTCACGCCCGGCGAGCAGAAGCTGCTGCTTGCCTGCGGCCGCTCGAACACCGTGCAGGTGATCGACCCGCAGAAGCGCGAGGTCGTCGATACGCTGCCGGGCTACAAGCTGCCCTGGGGCGTGGTGACCTATCCAACCTCGGTGGGCAGCCTTGATGCGCCGCGCTGATCGACCCGCCTCCGCCGCCGCTTACGCGGGCCTGCCGATCGCCTTGCATTGGGTGAGCGCCTTGCTGTTAGGCAGCCTGTTCGCGCTGGGCTTCTACATGACCGGTCTGGCCAAAGGCGCGCCGGGGAAGGCGGCCTTGGTGAATCTGCATAAATCGCTCGGGCTGACAGCGGCGCTGGTGATTGCGTGGCGCGTGGTTGTGCGTGTCCGCCGCGCTGCGCCACCGTCCATTCCGGGGCTGCACTGCTGGGAGACGGAGCTGGCCCGCATCACCCACCGCCTGCTCTACATGTGCATCGTCGTCATGCCGGTGTCGGGCTATCTCGGGTCATCGTTCAATGCATACGGAACGCGTTTCTGGGGCGTGCCGTTGCCGCGCTGGGGCTGGGTCGACAGCGCACTGCAGCACATGTTTTACACGGTGCATAGCACGACGGCCGATCTGCTGCTCTGCCTGGTGGTGCTCCACGTTGCCGGGGTGGTCAAGCATCAGTGGTTCGATGCGCAGCGCTGCGTGCAGCGCATGTTGCCGGGCCGGCGCACACCTGTGCTGTAGCGCTGCGCGGGCTGCATCACGGTGTTGCTCCAATTCGCAACAGAACAAACGATGTGTTGCGGTATGGCACGCAACACCGCGCGGCAAGTTGTCTGAAACCGCGGTTTCACAGCTTTTTTCGATGGCACGGGATTTGCCCTGAGTCGACCGGTGTGACATCACACTGCCGGACCTGGACCATAAAGAGAGGTAGAGGAGACGAGAATGAGGACACTACGAGTGATTGCACTTGCGGCTGCCATGGCGGCAGCAAGTGTTGCCGTGCACGCGGCAACGCCCCCGGTTACTGATGCCATGATCGAGAATGACGCGAAATCGTCGAACGACGTGCTGACCTGGGGCATGGGCACGCAAGGGCAGCGCTTCTCGACGCTCACCAAGATCAATACGAAGAATGTCAGCCAGCTTGTGCCGGCATGGTCGTTCTCGTTTGGCGGTGAGAAGCAGCGCGGACAGGAAGCCCAGCCACTGATCTACAACGGCAAGATGTTCGTCACCGCGTCGTACTCGCGCATCTATGCGATCGACCTGAAGACCGGCACGAAACTGTGGAAGTACGAGCAGCGTCTGCCCGACGGCATCATGCCGTGCTGCGACGTGGTCAATCGTGGCGCTGCGCTGTATGACAACCTCGTCATCTTCTCCACGCTGGATGCGCAGTTGATCGCGCTGAACCAGGACACCGGCAAGATCGTCTGGAAAGAGAAGATCGACGACTACGCCGCCGGCTATTCGACCACTGCTGCGCCGTTGATCGTGAAAGGGATGGTGCTGACCGGCGTGTCGGGCGGCGAGTTTGGCGTGGTGGGCCGTGTGGAGGCACGCGACGCCAAGACCGGCCAGCTGATCTGGTCGCGGCCGACGGTCGAAGGCCACATGGGCTACAAGTACGACAAGGACGGCAACAAGACCGAGAACGGCATGACGGGCACGCTCAACGCGAGCTGGCCCGGCGAGACCTGGAAGACCGGTGGCGCATCGACGTGGCTGGGCGGCACGTATGACCCGCAGACCAACCTGGTCTACTTCGGCACCGGCAACCCAGGCCCGTGGAACAGCCATCTGCGCAAGGGCGACAACCTGTATTCGTCTTCCACGCTGGCTATCGATCCGGACACCGGCAAGATCGTCTGGCACTACCAGAACACCCCGAACGACGGCTGGGATTTCGACGGCGTGAACGAGTTCGTGACGTTCGACATGGACGGCAAGCGCGTCGGCGGCAAGGCCGATCGCAACGGCTTCTTCTACGTGAACGACGCCAAGACCGGCAAGCTGCTCAACGCGTTCCCCTTCGTGAAGGTCAACTGGGCAACCGGCATCGACCTCAAGACCGGCCGCCCGAATTACGCGTCGGACCACCGCCCCGGCGATCCGGCCGAAGCTGCGGGTGAAGAGAAGAAGGGCAAGTCGGTGTTTGCCGAGCCCGGCTTCCTGGGCGGCAAGAACCAGATGCCGATGGCGTACAGCCCGCAAACCGGCCTGTTCTACGTGCCCGCCAACGAATGGGGCATGGACATCTGGAACGAGCCCGTCAGCTACAAGAAGGGCGCGGCCTACCTGGGTGCCGGCTTCACCATCAAGCCGCTCAATGAGGACTACATCGGCGCACTGCGCGCGATCAACCCGAAGACCGGCAAGATCGAATGGCAGATCAAGAACAACGCGCCGCTGTGGGGCGGGGTGATGACGACTGCCGGCGGCCTGGTGTTCTGGGGCACGCCCGAAGGCTATCTGAAGGCGGCCGATGCCAAGACCGGCAAGGAGCTGTGGCAATTCCAGACCGGCAGCGGCATCGTCGCGCCGCCCGTCACCTGGGAAGACAAGGGCGAGCAGTTCGTGGCGGTGGTGTCGGGTTGGGGTGGTGCAGTGCCGCTGTGGGGCGGTGAAGTGGCCAAGCGCGTGAACTTCCTGGAGCAGGGCGGTTCGGTTTGGGTGTTCAAGCTGCACAAGAACTGACGTGCGTGGTGGAGTGCTGTGCGCCCCGTGCGGCGCCCAGCCTCTCGCACAGCTTCAAGGAGTTTCAGATCGTGATGATGCGTCATGGAGTGTTCTCGCTGCTGGCCGTCGTGCTTGCAGCAATTGGGGCGGCGCCCGCCCACGCCGCGCCCGACATGCAGGCCCTGGCAGACAAGAGCGGTTGCTTTTCGTGCCACAGCATGCATGCGAAGATCGTCGGCCCGGCCTTTGCCGACGTGGCCGCCAAATACAAGGGCGATGCCGACGCGCCCGCCAGACTGGCGCAAAAAGTCCGTGAAGGCGGCAAGGGCGCGTGGGGCCGCATCCCGATGCCCCCGCATCCCAACCTCAAGGAAGACGAAGCAAAGCAGCTCGTGACCTGGGTGTTGAGTACGGGCTCCTGAGTTTCTGCGTTGTTCGCCAGGAAAAAAGGGCCGGCATTGACCGGCCCTTTCTCTTTTCCGGGATTGCGTTTTATGGCCGCGTAAGCCGGCGCGAGTTGGCATCGGTGCGAAACACGATCGGGACCTCGCCTGTGCGGGTGTCGCGCATCTGCCCGAACCCGTTCATCGCAGCCATCCGGCCTTGCAGTACCACCTGCTGCAGCGCGCCGTGATCTGCCGACTTTCCACACACCGGGTCCGTGCGTGTCGCGTCGCCCGTCAACAGATACGCCTGACAGCGACACCCGCCCGCATCGTCCTCGCGCGATTCGCACGACTGGCACGGCTGCGGCATCCAATGCGTGCCGCGAAAGCGCTGAAAGGCGTCGCTGCTTCGCCAGATATCGCGCAGCGGCTGGCTGCGTACGTTCGGCAGCTCCAAGCCGGGCAGCATGCGCGCGGAGTGGCACGGCAGCGCAACGCCATCCGGCGCGATGCCGAAAAATGTCGTACCCCAGCCGTTCATGCACTTCTTCGGGCGCTGCTCGAAGTAGTCGGGCACGACGTAAAGCAACTGGCATCGGCTGCCGATGCGGGCGCGGTAGTCGTTCACCACCGCTTCGGCATCGCGCAGTTGCTCCAGGGTCGGCATCAGCGCCAGGCGGTTCTCCCATGCCCAGCCGTAGTACTGCGTGTTGGCCAGCTCCAGGTATTCAGCGCCGATCTCCAGCGCCATGTCGATGATGGCGCCGATGTGCGGCAGGTTGTGCCGGTGCATCACGCAGTTCATCACCATCGGATAGCCGTGGGCCTTGATCAGATCGGCCACGCGGCGCTTCAGGTCAAAGGTGCGCGTGCTGGAGAGAAAGTCGTTCAGCTCGCGCGTGGAATCCTGGAACGACAGCTGGATATGGTCGAGCCCCGCAGCGCGCAATGCGCCAAGCCGCGCACCGGTCAGGCCCACCCCGGACGTCACGAGGTTCACATAGAACCCGAGCCCATGCGCATGCGCCACCAGCGTTTCGAGATCCTTGCGCAACAGCGGTTCGCCGCCCGACAGGCCCAGCTGCACCGCACCCAGCGCCCGGGCCTGTGTGAACACATCGCACCACTGCTCGGTGGTGAGTTCCTGATCATGCCGCGTGTAGTCGACCGGGTTGGAGCAGAAGGCGCAATGCAGCGGGCAGCGATAGGTCAGCTCGGCCAGCAGCCAGAGCAGCGGCCCGGGCATCGGCGTCGCTGCGGGTGCCAGCAGCGATTGGGCGTCAAACGAGCCAGCCGCGTTCGAATGCATGTTTGACAAAGGCGTGGACCTCCGGAGCGATGCCCTGCACGCCAAAGGCGGATTGCAGGTCGTCGATCAGCATGTCGAGGGTATGGGCACCGTCGCAGCGCTGCAGGATCGCGGCGGCACTGTCATTGAGCGTGACCATGCCCTCGGGATAAAGCAGCACCCAGCTTTGCTGCATGTCTTCCCATTGCAGCCGGAAGGTCCGGTGCAGCGTGGGGTGGGCCGGATCAGGCAAGGGCGGGTTCATGGGCGTGGGCCTGTTGGATGGCATCGAGCATCGACCAGAGGATGTCGAGCTTGAACTGCAGGATGTCCAGCGCGCGCTGCTGCTGTTCGGGCGTGCGGAAGTAATCGAGTGTCACGCGCAGGCCGTGCTCGACGTCGCGCGAGGCCAGCGGAATGCGCGAGCGGAAGTACGCCAGCCCGTCCGACTGCACCCACGGATAGTGCTCGGGCCAGCCGGCCAGCCGTTCCTTGTGGATGTCCGGCGCGAACATCTCCGTGAGCGAGGAGCACACCGCCTCCTGCCACGGCGCCCGGCGCGCAAAATTCACATACGCATCCACCGCAAAGCGCACGCCCGGCAGCAGATGCCGGTGAGACCACAGCGCGTCGCGCGTCAGGCCCACGGCAACGCCTAAGCGCACCCAGCTCTCGATGCCGCCCGGCTGCGCATCGTCGCCGTCGTGGTCATGAATGCGGACGATCCACTCGCGGCGCGTTGCCCGGTCAGGGCAGTTGGACAGGATGGCCGCATCCTTGAGCGGGATGTTGACCTGATAGTAGAAACGGTTCGCCACCCACGTGCGGATTTCCTCGGGCGTGCATTCACCAGCGCGCATGCGCAAGTTGAACGGATGATGAATGTGATAGCCCGCCTGCTTCGCGCGCAGCCGTGCTTCGAACTCTTCGGCGGTCCAGGCAACAGGGTGTGTCATAGCGAGATTTCCATGCCGTCGTAAGCCACCTCGATGCCGTGTGCGTCCAGCTCCCGGCGCTGCGGCGAGTCTTCATCGAGAATCGGGTTGGTGTTGTTGATGTGGATCAGCACCTTGCGCGTGGCCGGCAACTGGTCGAGCACGTCGATCATGCCGCCGGCGCCGGATTGCGCGAGGTGGCCCATGTCGGCAGCCGTCTTGGTGGAAAAACCGAGGGCGAGCATTTCGTCGTCGTGCCAGCAGGTGCCATCCACCAGCACCACGTCGGCCGCGCCCAGTTCGTCGAACACATGCGGCTCGACGCGCGCGAGACCGGGCGCGTAGAACGCACGCCGGCCGCTTCTCCGATCGACGATGCGCAGGCCGATGTTGTCGCCCAGTCGGCGCGCGTTGCGGCTGGGCGAGTAGGGCGGCGCCTTGCTCTCCAGCGGGATCGCTGTCAACGCCACGTCGTCGAGTGGGGGCACCGAGAACGCCGTGCCGTCCAGCGCCAGCGCGCGCGTGTCGAGCCCGCAGTAGTGCGACAGCATGCGCGTGAGCGGGAAGGCGGTGGACAGATCGCTGATGACCGCCGCGCTGGCATAGACGGGCAGCGCCTGGCGATGCTCGCGCAGCATCAGCAGACCGGTTACGTGGTCGATCTGCGCATCCATCAGCACCACGCCCACGATGCCCGTATCGCGCGGCGTGCGTGCCGGTTGCAGCGCCGGCGAACTGCGCAGTTGCGCGAGGATGTCTGGCGAGGCGTTCACCACGATCCAGTTGTGCCGGCCGTCGCCCAGTGCGATGGAAGACTGCGTGCGCGGGGTGGCGCGCACGGTGCCGCGCCGCACACCGTCGCAGTTGCGACAGTTGCAGTTCCACTGTGGGAAGCCGCCGCCGGCGGCTGAACCTAGAACCCTGAGTATCGTCATGATGCAGATCCAACGTGTCGGGCGGATTGAGCAAGAAGTCGGCCAGGGGATGGTTGTCACGCAGGCGCGCTGAGCGCCGAAAAAAACCCGCCGTGAAGAACCGGCGGGTTCGTGCAGCCTTGCGTGCTCAGCCGAGCAGCATCAGCGGTTGGCGATGTACATGGTGATCTCGAACCCGAGTCGCAGTTCGGTATAGGCGGGGGTTGTCCAGTTCATGTCTCCTCCTTGAGGGTTGGCATAGTTAGTGAGTGCACTGCGGTGTTCAGCGGTGGTGCAGGCGTTTGCCCGGCGCCGCCGCATCGTCATCAAGGCAACATCCATGCCCACTTCTGACTGGCCGGCCACCTCCGCCGGCTTCAACCTGCGCACGCCGGATGGCCACCGCCTGCATGTGCGCCAATGCGGCCCCGACAGCGGCGAACCGTGGCTGGTGCTGCATGGCGGGCCGGGCAGCGGCTGCTCGCCGTCAATGGCTGCCTGGTTCGATCCGCTGCTGCATCGCGCGGTGCTGCCGGACCAGCGCGGTGCCGGGGGCTCGCGACCAGCCGGCACGCTACGGCGCAATACAGTGACGGCGCAGCTGGCGGATCTCGAGCAACTGCGCATTGCGCTCGGCATCGAGCGCTGGGGGGTGGTCGGCGGCTCGTGGGGCGCAGCGCTGGCATTGGCCTATGCCGATCGCTTTCCCGATGCCGTATCGGCACTGGTGCTGCGCGGCGCGTTCCTGACGGGCTTCGACGATGTGCAGGCCTTGTTCAACGCGCGCGGCGCCGGTCGAGACCTCCTGCAAAGCGTCGATGGGCGAGCCGAGGGTTTTCCGGCTGCCCGCGGTCGCCTTCTCTTTGCAACAGACATGTTGCAGCTTGGAACAACTGTTCAGAAATTGAACATCGCCACGGCGTGGCAGCGTGCGGAACATCGGTTATTGGGCCTGCGGCCGCCGGTACGTCGCCAAACCTGGCCGCAGCGCATGGCCTCCGTGCGCAAGTACCGGTTGCAGGCGCATTACCTGTATCGGCGAGCAGGGCTGGGGAAGGCAGCGTTGCTGCGGGCGGCCACGCGTATCGGCGCGAGGGGTCTGCCGGTGACGCTGCTGCACGGGCAGAAAGACAAGGTTTGCCGGCCCGGCAATGCGTTGCGGTTATCTGCGGCGATCCCGCATGCGCGGTTGGTGTGGGTGCCGGGCGGACACCTTGCGGAGGGGGAGATGGCGAGAGCGCTGGGCGCTGCCATCCGTGCTTCGGCGTGGTCAGTCGGTGTCTGAGGGCAAGCCGCCGGCTTCGTCGATCCTGCGGTAGATCGTGTTGCGTGAAATGCCGAGCGCCTTTGCAGCGGCGGAGATGTTGCCGTTGTGCGCCTTCACGGCCGCCATGATCGCCATGCTCTCCACGTCGGCCAGCCGCTTGGGCTGCGTGCCGCCAACGGTTTGAGCGACAGGCGGCGCAGCCGCTGCCACCGCGCCTGCCCCTGCCCCCGCCACGTTCGCAGCCGGCTGGTCGCCATGCCGCGCCTGCCAGTCTTCAAGAAAATCGTCCGGCAGATGGTCTTCGGTGATTTCCGGAGCGCCTTCGGCCATCAGCCGGGCGGTGCGCAGCAGATTGCCGAGCTGGCGGATGTTGCCGGGCCAGTGGTAGCTGCGGAACATCTGCATGACGGCTTCGCTGATGGGCGGCGCGTCGGCCTGTTCGAGCTTCAACAGCTTGTCGGCCACCACATCGAGGTCGGTGCGCTCGCGCAACGCGGGCAGCCGCACGACAAGCCCGTTGAGGCGGTAGTACAGGTCTTCGCGGAACTGCCCGCTGGCCACCATCTCCCGCATGTTGCGGTGCGTCGCGCATACGACCGTCACGTCCACCTGGATCAGCTTGCTGCTGCCCAGCGGCGAAACCGCACGCTCTTGCAGCGCGCGCAACAGGCGCGCCTGCAGGTGCAGCGGCATGTCGCCGATCTCGTCAAGGAACAGCGTGCCGCCGTTGGCCAGCACCATCTTGCCGATGCCGCCCTTCTTGCGCGCGCCGGTAAAGGCGCCTTCTTCGTAGCCGAACAGTTCGGATTCAATCAGTGCTTCCGGAATCGACGCGCAATTCACGGCGATGAAGGGGCCGGCGTGGCGCGGGCTGTCGGCGTGGATGGCGCGCGCCAGCAATTCCTTGCCGGTGCCGGTTTCGCCCAGGATCATGACCGGGATGTCCTTGCCGATGACCTTGCGCAGTTTGCCGATCACGGTTTGAATCTGCGCGTCGCCGGTGTCCAGCGCTTCGAGGCTGGCGGGCTGCCGGGGTGGCTCGATGTAGGCCCGGCGCGGCGTCCTGTCGCGGTCCCCGGAGAGGTCGGCGCCCATCGCGCCGCCCACCATGCGGTTCGCCAGCTGCTTCCATTCCACGCGCGCAAACACCTTCACGCCGCTGGGCAGTTGCAGCTGAACGATGCCCGCCGCTGCCGTGCGTTCACGGTCGATCAGCTGCGACATCGACAACCCGAACAGCGACGAAAACGTATGGGCATGCAGCGCGCGGATCGACAGGCCGAGCTGGAATTCGCCGCTCCGGTTGGCCGACAGGAAGCGCCCCGCCGGCGTGAACGCCGCAATGCCCTCGACCAACGTGCCGATGAATTCCGGGCGCGAGTGGAAGTGGATGCAGACCACGTCCTGGAACGTGTTGGCAAACAACTGGTTCTCGATCATCTGCGCCGACATGCGCACCAATGCCATGGTGTGCTTGTGGAAGCCGCGGTGGTCACCCGTCACGTCGAGCGCGCCCACGGTGGCGCCGTACGGATCGAAGATCGGCGCACAGGAACAGGTGAGGAACTGGTTGGCCTGCAGGTAGTGCTCGGAGCCGTGGACCAGCGTGGGCTTGCCATCGGCCAGCGCCGTGCCGATGGCGTTTGTGCCGCGACTCGCTTCCGACCAGAGCGCGCCCGGTTGCAGGGCCACCTTGCTGGCCTGGGCGAGGAAATCGTCGTCCCCCATCGAATGCAGGATCAGGCCCGACGTATCGGTCAGGATCACCATGCTCTGCGTGTTGACGATCTGGCTGTAGAGCGTCTCCATCACGGGCAGCGCATGCGTGAACAGCGATTGGCTGCGCTCAATCTCGGTCTTCAGCTCGCTGTGCAGCACCGGGCAGAAGTCGGGCGACTCGTAGGGCCGCAGGCCGTACGACTTGGATCGCTCGTGGGATTGCGCGATCAGCTCAGGCTGATCGTGCGGTGCGTCACCGAGCGTGGCCGGAGCGTTGTCGGAAGCGCGCAGGCCGGGCGCCGCGTGAGGGGTCATGGTGTGTCTCCTTTAACCTCGCCCGCAATCTGTGTGCGGGTCGCCCGGATCGCCTGACTTGGTCAAGGTGCGAACCGGAAGTGTTGCGCCATGAAGCAAGACCCTTGCCAGGGTGTTGCATTCCTGAGCACCTGTGCCAACCCCGGCTTCCGGTCTCTGGAGCGCCTAAGGGACGTTGCCCGGGATTGCCGGCAGGTTTGCGCCTTGGTATGGCTCTTGCAGAAATGCCTCCAAAAGATCGCTTCAACGACAACAAGGAGACACTCTTGAAAACGCCTCGCAACTTGCTCGCGCTGCTTTCTGCCTGCGCACTTCTGGCCGGGGGATTGCCCGCAGCCGTATCCGCTCACGGCGATGTCACACCGCAGGCCGTAGACACGCACACCTTACCGCAACTCGGCGCCGATTGGCGTCAGGACAATCCATACCGGACGGGCCCCGCACACGACGAAGCACTGCGGATCGGATCCTCCGCTTTCAACCAGAACTGCGCGCGTTGCCACGGGCTGGAGGCCATCTCCGGTGGCATCGCCCCCGACCTGCGCAAGCTCGACACCGATTGCATGTCGCTGGCCGACGCCAAGAAGAAGGAAGCCTGCTACGGCGAGGTGTCGCAGTACTTCACCGCCACCGTCCGCCACGGGCGCACCCGCGACGGCCGCGTCTACATGCCGCCCTTTGATGGCGTGCTCAGCCAGGAAGCGGTCTGGTCGATCAAGACGTATCTGGAATCGCGCCGCGTACAGGAGTAGTAGGTCGGGCTGCCGCTATGGCAGCTTTGCGAGCCGATGCTGTCCCTGCCTTCGTGTGCGTCGGCTCGCGCATTTTTTCCGCCAGGAGAGGTCTCATGAACGCCCGTTTCCGGTTGGCTGCGGCCCGCGTCTTACGTCGCCTTGCCAGCCTGCTGTTTGCTGCGGCAGCCATGGTAGGTAGTGTCGCGCCTGCCCACGCCGACATGGCGAAGATCCGCCAGAGCGGCGCGCTGAAGGTCGCGCTGTACAAGGGGCTGCCACCGTTCTCCGATAACGTCGGGGGACAGCTCAGCGGCATCGACGTGGCGCTTGCCAACGCGCTCGGCAAACAGATGGGGCTGTCGGCGTCGTTGCTGCCGTTCGATGCCGATGAGGATGGCATGTCGGGCGACCTGCGCAACATGGTCTGGAAGGGGCATTACCTTGGATATGGCCCAGCCGACGTGATGCTGCATGTGCCGGTCGACCCGAACTTCATTCGCCAGAATGGCCAGGTGCTGATTTTTGCGCCGTACCTGCGTGAAGCCTATGTGCTGGTGTACGACAGCGACCGCGTCGGCAAGGTCAGCAGTTTCGAAGACCTTGCTGGCCAGGCGACCGGCGCCGAGCAGGGATCGGGCGGCGCAAGCGCACTGCTTGCCGGCGCCAACGGCGGCCTTCGCGACAAGGTGAAGATCTACCCGGAGGCCAACGAGGCCCTGCGTGCGCTGTTTTCCGGGCAGATTGCCGCGGCAATGGTGACGCGCGCGCAGTATGAAAACGCGTTGAAAACGCAGAGCCCGCCTGCCACGCGCTTTGTGGCAACCGAACTGCAGTCGCCGCTGTTGCCGCCACGTGGCTGGGCGATCGGCATGGCCGTCAAGGCGGATCAGCGCGAACTGGCACAGGCGCTCGAGAGCGCGCTCAACGCGCTGCGTGCGAGCGGCGAACTGCAGCGGATTTTTGCCCAGTACGGCGTGTCAATGGTGGCACCGTAGACGCCACCGCTTGCGCACGGAGCCGAACGTGTCGACGCAACAGAAGGGCGCTCACTGCGGGCTGGCCGCACCGGCCAGCGCACGCCCTACGCCTTTTCCGCCGCGGCGTGCTTGGAGGGCAGCGCACTCACGTTGTCGTCGAACGCCGAATCCACGGGGATCTTCGAGAAGTGGTGGATCTTGGGCGCGTGCGAGTCGTCGGCCTGGGCGTCGTGCGGGTCGATGAACGACATCGCCGTGCGGCGCTTGAGCACATGCGAGTCGCGCGATTGCGATTCGCGCCACAGCTCGGCCGTGAACTTGAGCCCGGCGCGCAATGCGTGGGCGCTTTCCTGCTTGCCCTTGCGCTGGTCGGAAACGCGCTCGATGCCTTTCTTGACGACGTCTTCCAGGAACGTGATACGGGCGCGGTAATAGTCCGCGTGCATTTGTGCATCCATCACGCGCTGCTCTGCCTGGTACAGCTCCATGCGCAATTCGCTTAGCGCGCGTTCGGCCTGCTTCTCGGGAGAGGGTGCGTGGCTCAAGGCCCAGTTTGCAATCCACCGCAACATGGTCAAGCCCTCCTGTCTTGCGGTGTCCGCCGCCGGTGGGAAGACACCGTTCACTGCCCGCGCATTGATCGGAAGTGATCGCCGCTTGCGAAACAGACTAGCAAAAAAAGCAGCGCGATTGCGCTAATGCACGTGCGTGCCTGTTGTGAAAAGGAAGCATGGTCCTTTTGGGTGAGAGGCGCGCGGGGCAAGTTCTGGTTTCATGGTCGGATTGCCTCGTTCCCTCGGACGCAAGGCAAGGAACCCCCTGCCTGCGCAAGCGATTGCGCGCATCGTGGCGCCCGATGTTGGCCTGGATGTCAGCGGAACCGGTACGTGAGGGAGGCCATGGCCGTGGCCTGCTGGCGGCGCTGCGTGACCGGGCTGTCCGCCGCATCGCCACGCAGTCGCGCTACCGTGAGCGAGCCATTGGCCGTCCACCGGTCATCGAGCTTGCACGTGACGATGGCGTTGAAGTGGATGTCGCGCAGCCCCGCGTGCGTGGCAAATACCGGCAGGCCCGAACGCGCGCTCTGCCCATCGTCCACGCCGAAGAACGTACGCATGTACTGGCCGTTCGTCCATGACACGCCGGTGCCGAGGCTGAACAGCCAGCGGCCCACCGGCGCACTCGCGTAGGCATCGGCATTGACGATCAACCCCTGCCGGTTACCAAGGATGTCCTGCTCCGCATCGGTGGACAACGTGAGGAGCGACACCGTGTACTGAGCGAACGCCTTGGCGCGCACCGTGACGTTGACATTCCCCAGGCCATTCAGGCGCGCGTCGTCATGCGCATGGCGCCACGTCGGGTCGAACTGGAAGTTACCGCCCACCTGCCAAGTGTCGTTGTTGGCGAGGTAGACGCCGGCAAAGTCCATCCCTTTGGAAAAGAACCGGTGCCTGTATTCGATTTCCTGATCGATCCACGGAAACACGAAGCTTGATTTTGCACCGGGATACTTGGGCGACATGTAAATCGCCGGGCCGACAGCGATGCTCCAGTCGCCGGCCTCTGCGCTGTTTTCCGCGTTGGCGGCAGGGGCCGTCTGTGCCTGGGCAGCGCTGATTGACAACGCGCTAACCAAGACCGAGGAAAGACGGAGCAGAAGGCGGAGCGGGGCACGCGAAGGCAGCAGCATGAGCGAACGGAACTGGAGAGAAACGCGATTGGACGGAACGACGGGCACGCCATTCTAGTAGAACCGCCCGAACGGTTGATGATGGTGCAAACGTTGGCTCATCCGGCCGGCGGGCCGACGTTACATTTGTCATGCGAGCGACACGGACAGGTCGCCGGGCCGACATACAGCAAGGCTAGCGTGACCGGGCCGCCCGATGGCGGTAATCCAGAGGAGAAACCCGTGTCCCCCCAGAAAACTCTTGCTGTTGCCGTGCTTTCCACGCTGGCATGTGGTCTGTCTGCACACGTGCACGCCGATGACGATGACGATCATGCGAGCCACGCGCGCGCGAAGCATGTCCTGCTGATTTCGGTCGACGGCTTGCACCAGTCCGACCTCGACTGGTACGTCGGCAACCATCCCGGCTCCACACTGGCGCACCTTGTGCGCCACGGCGTGAGCTACCGCAATGCCCGCACGCCGTTCCCGTCCGACTCGTTTCCGGGCATGGTCGGCCAGGTGACCGGCGGCAACCCGAAGACCACCGGCATCTACTACGACGACGCGTACAGCCGCAGCCTGCTTCCGGCCGGCACGACAGCCGCCAACTGCCACACCACCAAGCCCGGCGCTGAAGTTTTCTATGCGGAAGTGATCGCGAAAGACCCGAACCGTCTTGACAGCGGCCAGGGCATCCCAGGCCTGTATGCGGATTTCTCAAAGATCTCGCAGCTGACGGGCCGCGCGCAGGACCTGATCGACCCGAGCTTTCTACCGGTGTCGCCCGTCACCTGTGCTCCGGTGTATCCGCACCAGTATCTGAAGGTCAACACGGTGTTTGAAGTGGCGCGCAAGCATGGTTTGCGTACGGCATGGTCTGACAAGCATGCCGCGTACGAAATCCTCAACGGACCGAGCGGCAAGGGTATCGACGACCTGTTCGCGCCCGAGATCAACAGCTCGGTAACCGACCCGTCGCTGCCCGCCGGCCCCGGTGCCGATTGGACCAAAGACAATACGAACACGCAGCGTTACGACAGCTTCAAGGTGCAGGCCGTGTTGAACTGGCTCAAGGGCCACGACCACGCCGGCAACGGCACACCCGGCGTGCCTGCCATCCTTGGCATGAACTTCCAGGCTGTGTCGACCGCACAGAAGCTGAACAAGTCGGCGTATTACCCGGACCCGTCCAACACTGCCAACAAGGTATCGGGCGGCCTGGGTGGCTACATCAACAACGGCGCAGTGCCGGGTGTGGTCCTGCAAAGCGCGCTGACCTTCGTCGACAACAAGCTTGGCGAGCTGGTCAAGGCGGCCGACCCGTCCAACACGGTGGTGATCGTGTCGGCCAAGCACGGCCAGTCGCCCGACAGCCGCGCAGACCTCACCATCGTCAACGACGGCGACATGATCGACGCGCTCAACTGCGCATGGGAAAAGTACGCCGCAACCTGCAAGGACGCGACCAAGCCGCATCTCGTTGCGCACGCGATGGACGACGACGGCATCCTGCTGTGGTTGAACGACCGCTCACCGGCCGCACTGCACTTCACGAAGCACTTCCTGCTGGGCTATTCGGGTACAGGGGTGGGCTCGGATTCGGCGGGCAATGCCATCGCCAAGCCCTTTACGCAAGCCGGCGCGAGCCGCTTCGTGGTGGGCGAGGAGGTGGCTGACTTCTTTGGCGCGAAGCCCAGCGATGATCGCATTCCGGATGTCGTCGGTATCGCGCAGCAGGGCACGGTGTGGGCCGGCAGCAAGCTATCGAAGATCGCCGAGCACGGCGGCTTCCGTCCCGAAAATCGCCATGTGCCGATCGTGGTGTGGGGGGCGGGTGTCAACGCTGGCATCGTGGACGAGCGCGTCGATACCAATCAGATCGCGCCGACCATCCTGAGCGAGCTGGGCCTCAAGCCGCATGAACTGCAAGCCGTGCAGATCGAAGGCACGAAGCGTCTGCCGCATCTGCATTGATGCACTGCTAAGCAGGCAAAAAAAACGCCGGGAATGTCCCGGCGTTTTTCATGGCGCGACGGCCTTATTGCTTGGCGGGCGCAGCGGCCTTCGGTGCCGAAGCGGCGTCGGTCTTGGCTTCCGACTTGGCTGCAGCCTTGTGGGCCTTCTTGTGAGCGTGCTTCTTCTCGTGCTTGGCTTCAGCCTTCGGTGCCGAAGCGGCATCGGTGGTCGTCGCTGCAGCGGTCGCGGCCGGTGCAGGTGCGGCGGCCGGTGCGGAGGCGGTGCCAGCCGCGAACACGGGGGCTGCGAAGGCACCAGCAACGATCAGAGCGGCCAGGGATTGAGCGACTTTCATGTGAGACTCCTTAATCAGATTCAAGCGGGATGTTGGGACTCCAGATACATGGATCTCGTCCCATTTGCGATCCATGCCTCCAAAAACGCCTGACATTGCGGACGCGCTGACCGCCGTTTGTAAGCGTTCTTCCCACGGTGTAAGCGCGCGTAACAAGGTGAGTTTTGGCGCCTCTGCTGTTGCTTGCGATGGGTTGAGACACATCAAGGCTCCGGCGTGCGCATTGGCGTACCGTCAGGCTTCGGGTGGACAACCGCTGGCACCTACACCACACTGCATGGTGATGCGCGGGTCATTCCGGGTCATTCCGATATCGGGCCGCGCATTGCACAGCAGGTGCGGGAGCGGATTGGGTCACGCTCCATCCAGTACCGGAACGCGCCATAAACCAGTCTCTTCTATAAGGACAACACGATGAACAAGCTCCTGGCTGCCCTTGTGGCTGCAGTCTTCAGCGCCGGCGCATTTGCGCAGGCTTCCGCGCCGGCTGCCCCGGCCCCTGCCTCGCCTGCCGCCGCGCCGGCACCTGCGGCATCGGCACCGGCCGCAGGCGAGAAGAAGGCTCACCATCACAAGAAGAAAAAGAAGCGCGACCACCGTCCGAAGCTGCAGGACAAGAGCGCATACGGCGTGGGCGGCTGATCAGCTGCAGCCTGCCGTTTTTTCTGCACACAGGCGCCGGCCTCCGAAAAGGGGCCGGCGCTTTGTTTTGGGAGGCCCGGAAGAATTCGCGTAAAGTCGCTTGACTTAGAGTGCGCTCTAACTTCTAAGCTCCGTTCATGACCACATTCCTGACCATCGCCCAGGTTGCAGAAGCCACCGGCCTGTCGACGCATACGCTGCGCTATTACGAGCGCATCGGCCTGCTCGACAGCGTGCAGCGGCGCGATAACGGCCATCGTGTCTTCCGTGCCGAAGACATGACGTGGCTGGAGTTCCTGCTGCGCCTGCGCGATACCGGCATGCCGATCGCGCAGATGCAGGCGTACGCCGCGCTGCGGCGGCAGGGCGACAGTCTGGAGAGTGTGTCGGCGCGCCAACGTCTGCTGGAGTTGCATGCGGCGGCGCTGGAAGCGGAGCTGCGCGCGCGGGCCGAGACCCTGGCCGTGCTGCGCGTCAAACTCGTTGTCTACGACGGCATCCGGGCACGGATTGAAGCCGCCGAAGGCATCGGGGGTGCCAAGGGCTCTGCTTCCTCATCTCCCAAATCGAAGCACAAGCCAAAACGCCAACCGAACGAGGACGCGCATGACCCCGACCAACCACACCGCACAAGCCGCAAACCACGCCAACCTGCAGGACGACCGCTACGCGCGGGGCTGGCAAAAACTCAAGGAAGTCGATGATGTGGCTGGCGAACGCGTGGTCGAGGCCATGGCCGACATCTCGCCCGACCTCGGCCGCTACATCGTCGAATTCGGGTTTGGAGATGTCTACTGCCGCCCCGGCCTGACGCTGCGCGAGCGCGAAATCGCCACCATTGCCGCGCTCACCGCACTGGGCAACGCAGCCCCGCAGCTGAAGGTGCACATTGCGGCAGGGCTCAACGTGGGGCTGACACGCCAGGAGATCACCGAGACGATCCTGCAGATGGCGCTATACGCGGGTTTTCCTGCGGCGCTCAACGGCATGTTTGCCGCCAAGGACGTGTTTGCCGCCCACGACGCCTAGGGCACGGTCGCTGCCGGCGGATCGATGCGCCGCGACACCAGCAACTGATCGATCCGGTGGTTGTCGATGTCGAGCACTTCGATATGCAGCGGCCCGATGTCGACGGTTTCGCTCTTCTTGGGGATGCGCTTGAGCGCATAGATGACCAGCCCGGCAAGCGTTTCGACGTGGTGTTCGCCGGGCAGGTCGTCGAGGTCGAAGGCGCGTTTCACGTCGCCCAGCGGCGTGACACCGTCGATCAGGCACGAGCCGTCATCGCGGCGCACGATCTGCTCGTCTTCGCCCAAGTACAGTATGTCGCCCATCACCGCGCCGACAATGTCGTCGAGCGTCACCACGCCCACCACGAGCCCGTATTCGTTGACCACCGCGCCAAACCGCTCGTGCATCTCGCGAAAGCGCGTGAGTGCCTGTGACAGGTTGAGCGTGTCCGGCAGCACCAGCAGATTCTTGTCGTAGTGCTTGCTGATGTTGCGGATTACGGCGGAAGACTCTTCCGACAGAATCTGTTGCAGGATGTCCTTGGACGCGATGAAGCCGAGCACCGAGTCAATGTCTTCGCGGCAGACCAGGTATTCGGCATGCGGCTGCGCGATGATCTTCATCTTGATCGACTCCAGCGGTTCGTCCACCGTGAAGTAGATCACCTCGTCGCGCACGGTCATCACCGAAGTGATGGTGCGGGATTCCAGTTCGAACACGTTCTCGATCATCGCCAGCTCATGCTTGCGCAGCACGCCGGCCTCGGCACCCGCGCCGACCATGGCTGCAATGTCCTCCGTGGTGATCTGCTCGACCCGATGCGTCGGCACGCCAAACAGCTTGAGAAACATGTCGGCGGCCCCGTTGAACAGCCATACCACCGGCCGCAACGCGCGCAGGCACGATTGCATCGGGCCGATGATCGACATCGCGCAGCGCTCCGGATAAAGCACGGCCAGGCGCTTGGGCAGCAGGTCGGCAAACAGAATGAAGAGCGCCGTCACGATGATGAAGCCGGCGAAGCTGCCGATACGCTCGGCGCGGGCAGCCGGCAGCCAGTCGCGCAGCGCCGCAACCAGCGGCCCCGAAATTTGGCTGTCGCCGATGACACCGGCCAGGATGGCCACCGCATTTACCCCGATCTGCACCACCGTAAAGAAGTTGCCGGGCATGTCCTTGAGCTGCAGCACACGCAGGGCGCGGGTGTCGCCATCATCGGCCAAGGTTTGCAGGCGCGTGCGCCGCGAGGCCGTCAGGGCGATTTCGGAAGCAGAAAAAAAGGCGCTGATCAGGATCAGCAGTGCAAGGAGGAGGGCTGACATGGGTCGAATGCGGCCGCCGCAGTTACGCTACGGAAGACGTTTTGTGCCGTCAATGCGCCGCGCGGCCGCCTCAAATGTGGCTTCGGCTGATCATGGTGCAGCGCGGATCGCTTTGTCAAACCAGCACTTTGGGCACCTACCGCAAAGAATTACCTATGTCCACCGTAGGGGGTCGGACATCCAAAATGTGGTTTGCTGCGTACCCATAGCTTGGGCGATACTTGCACGGGCTGACCATACTGTCCCGATTAGCCTTGCGGGGCCTGCGTTTGCAGGCGGTGATCGAGAGTGAAGACAGATGTTCGGCGGGGCGCAAACGGAAGCGTTGCAGGTCCATTGGGTGCCGGCGCAGATCGGCTGCAAGTGTATGCACATCGTTGCATAGGAGTGGGTTATGGGGATTCTCTGCCGTTCAGTGCGGCATTCCGGGGGGAAGCGGGGGAATACAGGACCAGCAGGGATCATCGGGCGCTTGGCTGCGGTATTGGCTGCAGCGCTTGTATGCATGCCCGGGGAGGCGCATGCCCAGCAAACGGCTGGAGCACTGGAAAGCACATCCCCCGCCGCGGCCAGCGCGCCGAACATCGCGTGGTACTACGGCGACAAACCGCCCGTGGGCCAGTTGCGCGCGTTCGATGCCGTCGTCGTCGAGCCGGACCACGGTTTCGACCCATCCCAGTTCAAGACGCCTAGCACGCAGTGGTTCGCCTACGTGAGCCTGGGCGAGGTCACGCCGCAGCGCCAATGGTTCAAGGCATTGCCCAAGTCATGGTTGCTCGGCGACAACGCCGCGTGGGCCTCCCGCGTGGTCGACCAGGCCCGGCCCGAGTGGCCGGCGTTCTATGTCGAACACGTCATCAAGCCGCTGTGGGACAAGGGCTACCGCGGCTTTTTCCTCGATACGCTCGACTCGTATCAGCTGGTGGCCAAGGATGACGCCTCGCGTGCGGCGCAGGAAGCCGGCATGGTGCGGGTCATTCGGGCGATCAAGGCGCGCTATCCGGACGCCAAGCTGATCTTCAACCGCGGGTTTGAGATCCTGCCGCAGGTGCATGACCAATCGTATGCGGTGGCGTTTGAATCGCTGTATCGAGGCTGGGACCAGGGCGCCAAGCAATACAAGGAAGTGAGCGACGCCGACCGCGCGTGGCTGATGGGCCAGGTCCGCAAGATTCGCGACGAGTACCACCTCCCCGTCATCGCCATCGACTACTGTCCGCCGGCCGACCGTGCCTGTGCGCGCGATACCGCCCAGCGCATCAAGGCGCAGGGCGTGGTGCCGTATGTCACCGATCCGGACTTGTCGACCATTGGTGTAGGGCGCATCGAAGTGCTACCGCGCAAGGTGTTGATCCTCCAGGATCGTGACCCGCGCACGACCATTGACACCAGCGAGGGCGTGCGCTTCGTGGCCACGCCGCTCAATTTCCTTGGCTACGACGTCGAGTACGCCGACATCAACAAGACGCTGCCCGCTTCTGTACCGCCCGACCGCTACGCCGGCGTGGTGGTGTGGGTGAACACCAGTCCGATCAAGCAGGTGGCGGCGCTGTCGTCTTGGGTACGGCAACGCATTCATGACGGCGTACGTATCGCCTTTCTGAACCAGTTTGGTCTGCCGGTTGACGCCAGCATGGCGGACATGTTCAAGCTGCAGCTTGTGCGTGGGCGTGCCAACGGGCCGCTTTCGGTGGTGTCGCAAGACAGGATGATGGGTTTTGAGATGGCGCCGCAACCGGAGCGCCGTGAAGCCCAGCCGATCAAGGTGAGCGCGAACGGACAGTCGCTGCTGCGGTTGAAGTCGGGCAACTTTGAGTTTGATGCCGCAGCCATTACCGATTGGGGCGGCTATGTACTGAATCCGTACGCGGTGTTCTCGATGGACACCGTTGAACAGGCGCGCTGGGTGGTCCAGCCGATCGAATTTCTGCGCCGCGCACTTGCGCTGCCTGACATGCCGATCCCCGATGTGACCTCTGAAAACGGCCGCCGGCTCATGCTCGTGCACGTGGACGGCGACGGCTTTGCCTCGCGCGCCGAGTTTCCAGGCCCCGAGTATTCCGGCGAAGTGCTCCTGCAGGACGTCTGGGAGAAGTACCGCATCCCGACAACGCTCTCGGTGATCGAGGGGGAGGTGGGCGCAAGCGGCCTCTACCCGAAGCTGACGCCGCGCCTGGAAGCAATTGCGCGTCAGATGTTTGCGTTGCCGTACGTCGAACTGGGCACGCATACCTATTCGCACCCGTTTGATTGGAGCCGCACGGTGCCCGGCGCGGCGGGGGACCGCGCGAAGGAAGGGCCCGGTGCTGACAAGGGTGGCGGGGACACTGCATTCGCGCTGTCCATCCCGGGCTACAAGTTCAGTCTCGACCGCGAGATCTCGGGCTCCATCAACTACATCAACGAGCGCCTTGCACCGCCCGGCAAGCGCGTCAAGATCCTGCAATGGTCAGGCGACTGCCAGCCGCCGGAGATTGCCGTGCGCATGACGTGGGATGCAGGCGTGCTCAACCTGAACGGCGGCGATACCACCATCACGCGCAGCTCGCCATCATGGACGGAGATTGCGCCGCTGGGCATCGACAAGGGGCCCGGGGCTTACCAGGTATTCGCGCCAAACCAGAACGAGAACGTCTATACCAATGACTGGACTGGGCCGTTCTATGGTTTTGATCGGCTGATTGAAACGCTGCAATTGACCGACACGCCGTATCGTTTCAAGCCAATCAACATCTATTACCACATGTATTCGGGCACCAAGCTTGCTTCGCTCAAGGCCTTGAAGAAGGTCTATGACTACGCGCTAGCGCAGCCCGTGTTCCCGATCTATTCGACCGAGTACGTGGCGAAGGTGCTGGACTTCCGCAGCATGGCCATCGCCCGGGAAGTCGGGGATGACAATACCTGGGTGGTGCGTGGTGATGGCGACCTGCGCGAACTGCGCTGGATGGCCCGCGGTACGCCGCGCATGGCGGATGCGCGGGGGGTGGTCGGGTATGACAAGGCGGCGGGCGGTATCTATATCCATCTCGATGATGGCGCCGCACGCTTTACGCTCGCACCTGAAGCAGAATCGGCGAAGCCCGCATACATTGCGGAAGCCGCAGCCTTCGTGCGCAACTTCGCACGAAACGGAAATGCGTTGAGTTTCGAGGCCGGTGGCTACTACAAGCCGTTTGTTCGTCTGGCCAACGCGGGAGCCTGCCGCGTGAAGGTCAATGGCAACCCGGCGCGCACCGCCCGCGCACAAGACAACACCGTACGCGTTGATCTGACAGGAGCTGCAGCGCAAACCGTGACCTACCAACGTATCGATGTGGTCTGCTGACCTGACTCCGCGTGAACGGCTGCTGCCAGCCTGGCTGATCGGTACCCTGGGTGCACTGATCGGGCTTGCGCTCGCCTTGATGTTCCCCCGCGAGCGCCTTGAGGCGCGCTTGCTGGAGGGCGGCAAGGTGGATGCGCTGTCCGTGGCCTACCTGGAAGCCTGGCTGCGCGTGCGTCCGAACGATGGCGAGTTCCTGAGCGTGCTGGCCGCCCAGTACGTTCGCACCGGCCGCTTGCCGGAAGCCGAAGCCATGGTTGCTCGCATGCGTGCGCTGCACGACAAGACGCTCGACCGTGAAGCGCTGCTGCTTGACATCGCCATCCGAGAGCAACGCGCATACGCGCTGCAACCGAACGATCCCCAACGCGCCGCCATGCTGCTTGACCTGCGTGGTCTGCTCAAGCAGGCGCTGGACTATCGCTGGACCGCGGCCGAACTGGAGATGCTCGCCGCCAAGTCGCGTGGCTTGGACCAGGGCGCGATTGCTGTCCAGTTCTATCAACGCCTGGCTAAACAGGACGTGGCGCGTGCCGCGCAATGGCAGGCGCGTACTGCCGAGATCGCACTGGGCGTGGGCGAATACCGCGCCGCTGCGGCTGCCAACTTTGCCGCGCAGGCCACAGCCACCTCGCTCGACGAACAGCGCCGCTACTTCATCGCAGGGTTGAAGGCATTGCAGTCCGGCAACCTGCTTGACGATGCCATGACGGAAGCGCAGCGCCGCGTTGGCCCGCTGATCGACGATACCGAAACGCTGCGCTTTCTCACGCGCCTGGCGATGGCATGCAATCGGCCGGATCTGGCAGACCAATACGCGCGCCGCCTGCTGCGGCTGTCCAGGTATCAGGCGCAGGAGCGTGTTGCCTTGGCCTCCGGCGTCGGCCGGCATGACTGGGCATTCGCCGGCCGGCCTGAGCCGTTGCCAAGTCCGGCAGACCTGGTGTTCATGGACGGCCCGGAAGGTCTGGCGCGTCGCCAGCGCTACGCTGCGCGCATTCGCCCGGTGGCGGATAAACAGGACAAGGCTGGCGATGCTGCTTCGTCTGCGCAGCCATCTGGCGCACAGGCGATCGCACGTGGGATTGCGCCATTCAATGCGGAAGATTACGACCTCGCATTCCAGGTTTTCATGGGCAGCGGCAATCTGAACGACGCCATGCGCGTGGCCGAGGCCGCTGTGCGTCAACGCCCCGATCTGAAAATCTGGACCGAACGTGCCGCGCAAGTGGCTGAGTGGAACCGGCAACCGATGGCGGCGCTGAACTACTGGCTGGCGTATGCGCAGTCCACTGGGGATGATGCCGCCTGGCACCATGTGTTGCGTCTGGCGCCCGCGCTCAATGAAGACCACGCCTATCTGGCAGCGTTGCGCTACCAGGCAAGCCGCAACCCGGGCGACATGAAGCTGCTCGACCAGGTTATCGCGGCCTACGAGCGCCTGGGTGAACCCGTGCAAGGGCTGGCGTATCTGGACAGCATCGCGCACGGTCCGCATCGGCAAGTGGTGCTGGAGCGCTATGCCAATCTGGCCGAGCGCGCAGGCAAAGACGAGCCGGCCTACGACACCTACGTGCGTTTGCAGAAGGAGTTCGGCCCCAACGCGCGGTACGCGCTCAAGCTGGCGAACATCCTGTACGTGCGCGGACAGTTCGCCCAGGCCCTTGCTGCCATGCAGGCTGCGGACAAGACGGCCTCGCCAACCGATGACCTGTATTGGCGGACCTTCGCCCAGCTCGCGCGCCTGAACCAGCGTGACGATCTGTCGCGTGCGGCGTATCGACAGTTGCTGATCGGCGGCAGGGCTGAGCCAGACGATCTGACAACGATGATCGACTTCTACGACGCCAGCCCCATCGACGCGGGTCGCCTGGCTGAACTCGCCTTCCGGAAGGCGGGCACGATGGTTCATCTGCAGCAGGCCATCTACTACTACACGCGTGCGCGTGCCTTCCGCCGCATCGAGGGGCTGCTGGCCTCGCTCACGCCAGAGCAGCGCAGAGCGGCCGAACAATCTGCCGGCGTGCTGGGCGCCCGCGCCGAATATTTCCGTCAGAGCGGTCAGTGGGATGCCGCCATGCGCGATCTGCGGCGCGCGGTGTCGTTGCCTGACGCGGGTAGCGATGTGAAGGCCGCCTTCCTGTGGGGTCTGCTGGATTCCGGCCAGAACGCTGAACTCAAGCGCGCATTGGCGCTTTGGCGTAACGAGGCCGAAAACGATTCCGCATATTGGGGAGCCTACGCTGCCGCCGGCCTGCAACTGTTCGACGCCAACCTTGCGCTGCGCTACCTGGGCCGCCAGAGCAAGTCGATGCAGACCGATCCGCTCTGGCTGCTGGCCTATGCCGACGCACGCGAAATGGCCGGTCAGGCCGATGCTGCCTGGGCGCTGCGCCGCGAGGCGTGGTGGCTGCTGTGGCGTGCGGAAGACACGACAGGTGGCGGAAAGACCAAGCTGCCAACGGGCCGCCGCGCAGGCACACGCGTCGCGGAGGGCGATGCCGATGCGGCACCGCTGGAAGAAGATGCCCGTGCGGAATTGCGTGCCCGGCGCGTCTCACTGGCTCAAACCTTTGGCTCTGGCGATCTGTCGCAGCGCCTGCTGATCGAATTGCTGCGCGATGATCGCCGCGCCACGAAGCTGGCCCGCGAAGGCGGCCGCTCGGCGATCGATAAGTCCGAGTTGGGCGATATCGATACGTTGCCGCCCGAGCCGCCGCAGCTTCCCACCGACAAGCGCAAGAACGCCCGCGTGAGCGACCAGCTTGTCTCTGCCGTGGCCAAGGAAGCGGCGCTGGGCTGGGCGCTGTCGCAGGAGGCGAACGATCTGGCGCGCGCGTGGCTGCTGCAGCAGTACACGCGCCGCATGACGCGCCCGGCCTATGCCGAGATTTCCATCGCCCTGGCCGAGCGCGATCTGCAGACGCTCAACCGCTTGCTGGACGACACGCCTGACCGTATTCCGCTCTACAACCGCATCGATGCGAATGTGATGACGGACCGCCTCGGCGAGGCGCAGCGGTTGTCGTTTGAAGGACTGAGCACCGCGCCCGATGACGAGCAGCTGCACGAACGTGTGCAGGAGACGCTGTTGACCAATGCACAGGCGTTGGAGCCGCGCGAGACGTGGTTCAAGCAGGCGCCCCTCACGTACTTCGAGACCAGCGCCGCCGCCGGCATCCGCCTGACCGATCACTACAGCATGCTTGTGCGCGCCACCCAACGGAACCAGCGCTCGACCGACGACACGCAGTTGACCGGCGTGCCTGCGCAGGACCGGCAGGTGGATTGGATCTCGCAGTACCAGACGCAGAACACGCAGTGGAAGGGCACGGTGGGTTGGCGCCAGGGGCTGGCCTCGCTCTACGCGTTCCGGCTGGATGGGCTGCTTGGGCAGGTTGGGCCAGTGGGCACGGAACTGTCGATCGGTCGCAACCAGCCGGCCAATGAAACGCCGCAACTGCGTGTGGGCGGCGTGAAGGATCTTTTTTCGATCGGCAACAATTGGCGGGTGACGCAGAACGAATACGTGCGCGCGCGCGTGGAAGGCAACCGTTTCTACGGACAGGATCGTTCGTTCCTCGGCAGCGGCATGGTGTTCGATGGCGAAATCGGTCACCGCTTCCGGGTGGAATATCCGGACTACACGATCCGCGTGGTGGGTACTGTCGCGCGCTACAACGCGACGGGCACGGTCAGCCCGTTGATGGCGCGCCTCCTTCCTTCGGGCGCTGCACCGGACGTCGACCAGATCATGCCGCGTTCGTTCAACCAGTTTGGCATGCTGTTTGGCTTCGGCACGGATTATCTGGACCGCTATACGCGCGCCTGGCGGCCCTTCATGGATGCAGGCATGCTGCATGACAACCGCGAAGGGTGGGGTGTGCAGGCCCAGCTTGGCGTGGCCGGCAGCGTATTTGGCAACGACCACCTGGCGCTGTACATCGAACACCAGTCGATTACGCGCGCGGGTACATCGCCGCTGACGGAGATCGGCCTGCGCTACCGCTGGCTTTACTGACAAGCAAGAACAATGCAACGGGGAAAGAACGACATGAAGCACACAACGGAAGACTCCAGGGAGAACGCGATGACACCCTTGATCAACACGATGAAAGCCGGCCGCCGGCGCTGGCTGGCGCTGGTAGCGGGCGTTGGTGCGGCGCTGGCGTTGTCCGCCTGCGCGGTGGTCGACAGCGCGCGTGCGCCGGCAACCAGTGCGTCGGATGCGTGGGTCGTGCTGCCCATCGTCAACTACACCGAAACGCCGCAGGCGGGCCTGCGTGCAGAGACGATTGCGGTCAGCATCCTCAAGGCGCGCGGCTTCTCCAACCTCAAGCAGTATCCGGCCAACCTGAACAGCGAATCGCTGTTCGAGCCCGCCGAGCGCGAGGCCGTATCGCGCGCGCTGGATTGGGCGCGCGGCGAGAAAGCCCGCTACGCGCTGACCGGCGCCGTGGACGAGTGGCGCTACAAGGTCGGCGTGGATGGCGAGCCCGCGGTGGGCATCACGCTGCAAGTGATTGACGTGCAGTCCGGCAACGTGATCTGGAGCGCAGCGGGCAGCCGCACCGGCTGGAGCCGCGATGCCGTGTCGGCGGTGGCGCAGAAGCTGCTGCGCGAGCTGCTCTCGCCGCTGGGCCGGGGCTGATGAAGACCGAGTCGGCAAGTTCTGCGCAGTCGGCCGGCCGCCCCGGCGCTGATGCGCGCGCCCAGGGCGGGCGGAATGAGCGCCGGCGCAACGCGCAGGGCATTGGCGCCTCGACCTGGTACGGGCGCCTGATTGCTCCCGCTGTGTCGAGCCCGAGCGCCGTGCTCGAAACGCTGGGTGCTGCGGTGGCGGCCATCGGCATCGTGTGGCTGTTCGTGCCCGACAACCCGCTGCTGCTCGGCTACGGTTTTCCGTGGATGTGGCTGGTGCCGCTCATCCTGGCGCTGCGCTACGGCACGCTGCTCGGCGCACTTGCCGCGCTGGTCGTGCTGGGCGCCTGGGCCGTGTTCTACGGACAGACGGCCGCTGCCGCCAGCTTCCCGCGCATGTACTTTCTGGGCGGCCTGATGCTCGTGTTGATTGGGGGGCAGTACGGCGACATCTGGGGGGCGCGGTTGTCACGCGCCCGCACCGTCAATGGCTACCTGAACGACCGGTTGGCCGCGCTCACCAAAAACCACTTCCTGCTGCGCCTGTCGCACGAGCGCCTGGAGAACGACCTGCTGGCCAAGCCCACCACGCTGCGCGACACGCTTACGCAGCTGCGCAATATCGCGCTGGCCGCACGGGAGCACAGCAGCGCCGAGAACGCGCCTGACGTGGCGCAACTGCCCGGTGCCGAGCCGTTCCTGCAATGGACGGCGCAGGCCTGCCAGCTTGAAGTGGCTGCCATGGTGCGTGTAACGGGCAACCGCATCGATACCGAACCGGTCGCCCGCGTCGGCACGCCGTTCGATATCGTCGCCGATGATCCGTTGATCCGCCATTGCATCGACACCCACACGCTGGGCCACCCGCAGGCGCCCGAGCTGCGCACGGAAGACAGCTCGCGCTACGTGGCGTGCGCGCCCGTGCTGTCGGGGGCGGACGAGTTGATCGGGCTGGTGGTCGTACACCAGATGCCGTTCCTCTCGCTGTCGTTCGAGAACCTGCAGTTCCTGCTCGTGCTGCTCGGCTACTACGCCGACGGCGTGCGCCACCTCACCGTCAGCTCCGAGATTCTGGATCTCGTGCCCGACGCGCCGTACGAGTTCGCGCTCGACCTCGGCCGGCTGGCGCGTCTGCATCGCGACACGGGTATCGACTCGTCGGTGGTGGCGCTCATCTTTGACAAGGACGAGGCCAGCGATGCGCTGTTCGAGAGCGTGGTGCGCAGCCGCCGCGCACTGGATGTGGTGTGGCAGGCCAGCGGCAAGAGCCGCCGCGCCATCATCACGCTGATGCCGCTGTCGGGCGCCGGTGCCGTGTCGGCCTATCTGGTGCGCATTGAAGACAGCCTGCGCGCGCAGTTCGGCGTCGATTTCGAGGGCGGGCACATCACCGTGCAGACACTGCACGTGACGGGCGAGCACCCCGGCGAGGCGCTGCAGCGCTTCCTCACGCGCTGTCACCTCGATGCATAGGGGCGCAAAGGCCATGCGGATCGATCATGTTTAAGCTCACGCTCGGCGGCATCTCGGCCCAGATTGCGGCAGTGGTGATGGCACTGCACGCCGGCAACAGCCTGGCGCTGCTGCTGTCATGCCTGATGTTGCAGGGCACCGCCGCGGCGCTGATCGGCCTGGCTGCGTGGCGCTTGCTGCCGCGCCGTTATCGCGTGCCCTTTGTATGGACGTATGGCTACCTGACGGCGCTGTGCTTTTTCGTGCCGGTGGCGGGGTGCCTGCTGGTGCTCGGCAGCTTGCTGCTGGGCAAGCTCTTTCCCAAGCCCGAAGACGACAAGGACATCGCCGAGGTTGGCCTGCCGGTGTTCGTGGCGCACTTGATCTCCCGCGTGACGCACGGCGGCGGGGCGCGGCTGCGCGCACAGCTCAGCAACGAGCGCGCGCCGGTGCAAAGCCGCATGACCGCGCTGGTGGCCATGCAGTCCATGCCCACGCGTACGGCCAGCCCCGTGCTGCGCGACCTGCTGGCTGATCCGGTGGACGACATCCGCCTGCTGGCCTACGGCATGCTCGACAACGCCGAAAAGGTGCTCACGCAAAAGATCCTGGCCGAGCTGCCGCGCCTGGAAGAAGCCGCCACGCCCGAGGCCCGCTACGACATCAACAAGCGCCTGGCCGACCTGTACTGGGAACTGATCTACCAGAACCTGGTGCAGGGCGACGTGTACCGCTACACCGCCGAACAGGTCGAACGCTATGCCAGCGCGGCGCTCGACATCCAGCCCGACAACGCCGCGCTGTGGTACATGCGTGGCCGCCTTGCCCTGTCGCGCCGCGAGCCCGATGTGGCCGAATCTCACCTGCGCCGCGCTGAATCCCTCGGCTTCCCGCGTGACCGCCTGCTGCCGCCGCTGGCCGAAGCCTGTTACCTGCGCCGCGACTATGCCGGCGCCCGTGCGGCGCTGGCGCAGTTCTCCAGCCGGTCTCCGCTGCCGTTGCTGCGGCCGCTGTTGCGCTACTGGACATCATGAGCAACGACCAATTTCCGCGCGCCCAGTCCGCCGACGTCGCGCTGCTGCTTGAAGGGACCTTTCCCTATGTGAGCGGCGGGGTGTCGAGCTGGGTCAACCAGATGATCCGGGCGTTTCCGGACATCCGCTTTGCCATCGTCTTCATCGGCAGCCGCCGTGAAGACTACGGCAAGCCCGTCTACGCCATTCCCGACAACGTCGTGCACCTGGAGTGCCACTACCTGTACGACTTTCCGCCGCCGCCGCTGGTGCAGGCCAGCGGTGGCGATGCCGCTGCGTTCGAGCGCTCGCGCAAGCTGCACGACGCGTTGCGCAATCCGGCAAACAAGGCAGAGACGGCCGAGTTGATCCGCGCGTCGATTGCCGACCTGCGCGACGATGGCCCGCTGGCCGAGGAGCAGTTCCTCTACAGCCACCGCGCGTGGGACATGATGACGGACTACTACCGGCGTTACTGCACCGACCCGTCGTTTACCGATTACTTCTGGACCGTGCGCATCATGCACAAGCCGTTGTGGCAGCTTGTGCGCATTGCGGAAAACCTCATCCCGGTGAAGGTGTTCCACACCATTTCGACCGGCTATGCGGGGTTCCTGGGCGCGCTGCTGCGCTACAGGCGCGGGCGGCCGCTGCTGGTATCGGAACACGGCATCTACACCAAGGAACGCAAGATCGACCTGTTCCAGAGCCAGTGGATCCGTGACAACCGCAGCATCTTCGAGAAGGACATCGCGCAGATCAGCTACTTCCGCGATCTGTGGGTGCGCTTTTTCGAGACCATGGGCCGTGTCTGCTACGACGCGGCCGAAGACATCGTCGCGCTGTACGAAGGCAACCGGCAGCGGCAGGTCATTGACGGCGCGCCGGCCGAGAAGACGCGCAGCATTCCCAACGGCATCAACCTGCCGCGTCTGGCTGCGCTGCGCGAGAAGCGGCAGGCCAGCGTGCCGCGCGTGATGTGCCTGATCGGCCGGGTGGTACCCATCAAGGACGTGAAGACGTTCATCCGCGCGATGCTGACCATCACGCGCGAGATGCCCGATGCGGAAGGCTGGATTGCCGGCCCGGAAGACGAAGATCCGGAATACGCGCAGGAATGCCACAGCCTGGCGGAGAGCCTGGGCCTCGGCGATCGCATCAAGTTCCTGGGCTTCCAGAAGATCGACGACATCCTGCCGAAAGTGGGCGTACTGGTGCTGAGTTCCATCAGCGAGGCGCTGCCGTTGGTAGTGCTGGAAGGGTTTGCCGCGGGCGTGCCGTCTGTCACGACGGATGTGGGTTCGTGCCGGCAGCTCCTGTTCGGCCTGGAGGGCGAAGACGCGGCATTGGGCGCGGCCGGTGCCGTGGTGCGCATTGCCGACCCGGCCGCCCTGGCCGCCGAAGTGCTGACGTTGCTGCGTGATGAAACGCGCTGGCATGCAGCACAGGCAGCCGGCATCGCGCGCGTCGAGCGCTACTACACGCAAGAGATGATGGTCGGCAGCTACCGCGAGCTTTATACGCGCCTGCAGACGTTGCCCGATCTGAGTACCGAGCACGGTGCCAATGCTGCCTCTGCCGCTGCGGCAGCCTGCCCGCACCTCGCCCAGCAGAACAAGCCACATGAGGGAGCCCGCTGATGGCCGGCATTGGTTTTGAGCTGCGCAAGATGCTCAAGCGCGACAGCCTGCTCGGGCTGCTGCGCGCCTATACCTACGCCGGCATCATCAGCTCGGGGCCGTGGATTCTCTCCATCGTCGGGATTCTGCTGATCGGTATCCTGAGCCTGCCGTTCGTGGTTCCCGGCTCGCTCATCACGCAGTTCCAGGTGTCGGTCACCTACCTGATTGCGGTCAGCCTGATCCTCACGGGGCCGCTGCAGTTGGCGTTCACGCGCTTTACGTCCGACCGCCTGTTCGAGAAGCGCGACGACCTGATCCTGCCCAACTACCACGCCGTGTCGCTCGTGATGACGCTGGTGGCGGGCGGATTGGGTCTGCTTGTCATCCTCTTTGCGTTCCCGCAGCAGTCGGCCATCTACCGGTTGCTGATGCTGGCCGGTTTCGTGGTCATGGCCAATATCTGGATCGCCGTGATCTTCCTGTCGGGCATGAAGCAGTACAAGGCGATCGTGTGGATCTTCCTGATCGGCTACACGCTCACCGTGCTGTTGGCGCTGCTGTTCAACCGGCTGGGGCTGGAAGGGCTGCTGGCGGGGTTCGTGACGGGGCAGCTTTGCCTGCTGATCGGCATGGCGGCGCTTATCTACCGCAACTTCAGCGGGCGGCGTTTCCTGTCGTTCGAGGTGTTCGACCGGCGGTTCGCGTATCCGTCGCTCATGCTGATCGGGCTGCTGTACAACCTCGGCATCTGGCTCGATAAGTTCATGTTCTGGTATGCGCCGGGCACGGGCCAGCAGGTGATCGGCCCGCTGAACGCGTCGGTCATCTACGACATTCCGGTGTTTCTTGCATACCTCGGCATCATTCCCGGCATGGCCGTGTTCCTGGTGCGCATCGAGACGGATTTCGTCGAGTACTACGACGCCTTCTACGACGCCGTGCGCGGCGGCGCATCGCTCGAGCACATCGAAGACATGCGCAACACGATGGTGCAGACCATTCGCGCGGGCCTGTACGAGATCGTGAAGATCCAGGCCATGGCCGCGCTGGTGCTGTTTGCCGTGGGCGCCTCGGTGCTGCGCGCGCTGCAGATTTCCGAGCTGTACCTGCCGCTGCTGTACGTCGACACCATTGCCGCGAGCTTGCAGGTGGTGTTCCTGGGCGTGGTGAACATCTTCTTCTACCTCGACCGGCGCCGCGTGGTGCTGGCACTGACGGCGGCGTTTGTGGCCCTCAACGGCGTGCTGACGTGGATGACATTGCAGCTTGGGCCAGCCTGGTACGGATACGGATTCGCCGTGTCGCTGCTCCTGGTCGTGATGGCTAGCTTGGTGATCCTCGATCGGAAGCTGGATCGGCTGGAATACGAAACCTTCATGTTGCAGTAAGGCCAGCCGAGAGCTTCCGCTGCCGTTCGGAACCCAGCCCGCGACACCTCAACCCCCGTTCACGACCCTTCAAGCCTCGCGCACGGCGCTGCAAGCGCCGGCCGCGAGGCTTTTTGCTCTGCGCGTGCTGCTTTTTGCAGCAACACCATGACGCTTTTTGCTCCGTCATCGGAGCCTGGAGGCTGGCGCGCCGGGCTTTGTGGTCCACGCTTGGAGGCCCGAGCTCCTCGCTACTTCCTCGCCGCGTAGAGAGCAACCCTGACGGTGGATGGCGTGCCGTGTCGCCCCCATCGAGTGGGCTGAGCGAAAACTGCCCGCTAGACGCGGGTTCAGATTCTTTACTTCGATCCGATAGGAAAGAAGGGCCTCTTTGAGGGAACGGTTTTTCGCACCCCTCAGCCCAATCAAGATTTCTTGGCCGATTCCTTTTCGCTATTGCACATCGCTTGGCTGCCGCTCCGGCGCTGAACTCACCACCCGGACTGCCGACCAGCCGACGACGCATTGGCGGAGAGTGTCAGCAGACCAGGTGGCCACGCGGTGGCGAAGGGAACGAAACAGCATGCAGCGCATCAGGAACATGGGAATCGGCAAGCGTCTTGCCTTCGGATTTGCGGCTGTGCTGGCGTTTTCCGTCGTCATCACCGCCATTGCAATCTGGCGTCTGGACAATGCCGCGACGGCCACACGGGCCATGATGAATGAGCCGCTGCTCAAGGAGCGTCTGATCGGCGACTGGTATGCCAATCTCGTCGTCGGCATCCGCCGCACTATTGCGGTCGCAAAGAGCGCCGATCCCTCGCTGGGGCCGTATTTTGCGCAAGAGGCGGCGGCTTCGTCAAAGGCCTCGGGCGAGTACCAGAAGAAGGTGGAAGCGCTGCTGTCCACCGAAGAAGAGAAGACGCTGTTCGCCAAGATCGGCGAGCTGCGCAAAGGCTATCTGAGCGCGCGGGATGCCATCAACGCGGCCAAGGCCTCGGGCAATCCCGACGAAGCCCAGCGCGTGCTCGACCACGTTTTCGTGCCGGGTGCCAATGCGTATCAGGACATCATGCGCCAACTGCTGGAGGTGCAGCGCCGGTCCATCGACGACATCGCGAAGGACATCGGCGCCAGCGCCGCAAACAGCCGCACGTTGCTGATGGTGCTGGAAGGGCTGATCTTGGCGCTTGGCCTTGTCTTTGCCTACTTCCTGACAGTGAGCATCACCCGGCCATTGCAGGTGGCGGCCGGCATTGCAAGCCGTGTCGCAGCCGGGGATCTGTCGAGCGTGGCAGCCGCCAACTCGAAGGACGAGACCGGCAAGCTATTGCAGGCACTGGCTGACATGACGCAGCAACTGGTGGGTACGGTTGGAAGCATCCGCGTTGCAACCGAGTCTGTGGCTGGCGCCGCAGGCCAGATTGCGGCGGGCAACATGGACTTGTCCACGCGGACCGAGCAACAGGCGGCGTCGATCGAGGAGACGGCGGCCAGCACGACGGAACTGACCGAGGCAGTCAAGCGGAACGCCGAGAACGCACGTCAAGCCACGTCGCTCGCAGCCAGTGCAAGAGAGATGACGGAGGCCGGACGCGCTGAAGTGACCGCGATGGTGCAAACGGTCAGCGAGGTCAGCACGGCGTCCAAGAAGATTGCGGAGATTACCGGGCTGATCGAGGGTATTGCCTTCCAGACGAACATCCTGGCACTCAATGCTGCGGTGGAGGCCGCGCGAGCCGGCGAACAGGGCAGGGGATTTGCCGTGGTGGCCGGCGAAGTGCGATCGCTGGCGCAACGCGCGTCGGGTGCTGCGAAGGAAGTGAAGGAGCTGATCGAGGCATCCACCGGAAAGGTTGAACTCAGCTCCGAGCAGGCGTCGGGCGTGCATGCCGCAATGGCCCGCGTGAGTGTCGCCATTGAAGGTGTCTCGAGCATCATTGCCGAGATTGCAGTGGCGTCGGACGAGCAAAGCCAAAACCTGGAGCAGGTGAGCCAGGCAATCAGTCAGATTGACCAGGTGACGCAGCAGAATGCCGCGCTGGTGGAAGAGTCTGCGGCGGCGGCGCAAGCGATGCAGGAGCAGTCCGGGAACCTGCGCCGCGCGGTCAGCGTCTTCAGGCTCGGGGCAGGCTAGCGGCAAGCAGGTGGCGCGGCGTCACCCGCCGCTCACGCACCGAATTTCATCCCCGGCGACCACTGAATCCCCGCATCCGGCGTGCACTCCCGAGCACGCACACGTCAGCCCACCGCGGGTTTGGCCTTTGACGTACCTGCCCTAGATGGCGCCTTGAATTTCTGTTGCAGAGAGGAAAAAGGAAGGGAAACTGTCCGAGCGCAGCGAGTTTTTCCCTTCCCCTCTCTGCGACATAAATTCAAGGAATCTTTCGCCATCTCGGGCGCGCCTTTCTTTGCTTACTTTCTTTGGCAAGACAAAGAAAGTAAGTCGCCCCCGGGCAGGGGGTGAAACAAGGGGTGAACCACCAGTCCAAAAGAACCCACCAAAACCCATAGCCCCACAACATCCCCCCCGACAACTCCGCATTTGCCCAACCCCCACCGGGCTCCTTAAGCTGCACCGATATTCCAAAATACGCAGCTTCTTCATGCACATCGCAGTAGTCGGCGCCGGCATCATCGGCATCAGCACGGCCTATGCGCTGGCTCAGGAAGGCCATCAGGTCACCCTGGTCGAGCGGCATCCGGGCCCGGGCGAGGGCACCAGTTACGCCAACGGCGGCCAGTTGAGCTACAGCTATGTGGCACCGCTGGCCGGCCCCGGCGTGCTTTCGCACGTGCCCGGCTGGTTGCTGCGCCGCGATTCGCCGCTGCGGCTGAAGCCGTCGCTGGACCCGGCTCTGCTGCGCTGGGGGCTGCGCTTTATCGCCGCCTGCAATCGTGACCGGGCCGACCGCACCACGCGCGAGCTGCTTGCGCTGTCGTTCTACAGCCGCGCACGCATGGAAGCACTGCGGGAGGCGGCGCCGGATTTGGCGTTCAGCTTTGCCCGGCGCGGCAAGCTGGTGGTGCACCGCGATGCCGCGGCGTTCGAGTCGGCCCGCGCGCAGGTCGGCTATCAGGCCACGCTCGGCTGCGAGCAGCATGCGCTGTCCGCCGACGAAACGGTGACTCACGAGCCAGCGCTTGCCGGCGCGCGTGACCAGATTGTCGGCGCCATCTACACGCCCGACGAAGACGTGGCCGATTGCCACCAGCTTTGCGTCGGCCTGTTCAACCGGCTGCGCGCGATGCCGACCGTGATGCTGCGCTTCGCTACCGGCGTTGACGCGTTGTGGACCGAAGGCCGCCGTGTGCGCGGTCTAAAACTGGCCGATGGCGAGCAGATTGCCGCCGATGCGGTGGTGATGGCAGCGGGCGTGACCAGCGCCAGGCTGCTCAGCCCGTTGCGCATCGACCCCGGGCTCTATCCGCTCAAGGGTTACAGCATCAGCCTGCCGCTGGGCGAGGGCGATGTTGCCCCGGTGATCAGCGTGACGGATGCGGCGCGCAAGATTGTCTACGCCCGCATCGGCCAGACGCTGCGAGTGGCGGGCATGGCTGACCTAGTGGGCTGGTCGACCGCGCTGGATACGCGCCGGGCGCAGACGCTGTACGACGAAACCCGCGCGCTATTCCCAGGTGCCATGCGCGCCAATGACGCGGGTGCCGATGCGGCGCCGTGGGCTGGCATGCGGCCTGCAACGCCAACCGGCGTGCCCGTGGTCGGGGCGTCGCCGGTGGAGGGACTGTGGTTGAACGTGGGGCACGGAGCGCTGGGCTTTACGCTGGCGCTCGGCAGCGCAGGCTTGCTGACCGACCTGATTGCCGGCCGCAAGCCCGCGATTTCCCCAGTGCCGTATGCGCTGGCCGCGTGACACAAGAGCGAGATTCAGAACGAGATTCAAAGACCGAGCGTGCAGGCTTGACGATGTGCGTCCGGCCGGCGCCCATTGGTAACCAAAGTAGTCTGGAGCGAACACACCCATAGGAGGGGAAGCATGAAGACCTTGCAATCGACCAAACGGATTCTGTGTGGCCTGACGCTGGCTGCGGCCGGTACGTTGGCCGTGCTGTCGACCGGTGCGCAGGCGCAGTCAACCGACACGCTGGCCAAGATCAAGCAATCGGGCGTGATCTCGGTGGGCTATCGCGAGTCGTCGATTCCGTTCTCGTACCAGGCTGACGCGAACACCATCACCGGCTATTCGCAAGAAATCTCCAACATGATCGTTGCCGGCGTGGAAAAGGCGGTGGGCAAGAAGCTGCAAGTCAAGCTCACGCCGATCACGTCGCAGAACCGCATCTCGCTGCTGCAGAACGGGACGATTGACTTCGAGTGCGGCTCGACCACCAACAACCTCGAGCGCCAGAAGCAGGTCGCGTTCTCGAACAACATCTTCATCTACGGCATGTTGATGCTGGTGAAGAAGGATTCGGGCATCAAGGACTTCCCCGACCTGAAGGGCAAGACCGTGGTGACCACCGCCGGCACGACGGAAGACCGCATCCTGCAGAAGATGAATGGCGAAGCCAAGGATGCCGACAAGATGAACCTGATCCTGGCGAAGGATCACGGCCAGGCATTCCTGACACTGGAATCGGGCCGCGCCGTGGCGTTCGTGATGGACGAACCGCTGCTGTACGGCGAGCGCACGAAGGCCAAGAACCAGGCTGACTGGGTGGTCACGGGCACGCCGCTGCAGACGGAAACCTACGCCTGCATGATGCGCAAGGACGATCCGGCGTTCAAGAAAGTGGCCGATGACGTGATTGCCGATCTGATGAAATCGGGCAAGGCGAACGACTTGTACAAGAAGTGGTTCCTGTCGCCGATTCCGCCGAAGGGCCTGAACCTGAACTACCCGATGACGGCTGGCATGAAGGATTTGTACGCACACCCGAACGACAAGGCGATCCAGTAAGCCGCGTTGTCGTGCATCCAAAGAAAACGGGGGACAGTGTTCCCCGTTTTTTATTTGGCCGCTGCCCAACGGTTCAGGCGGGTTCGCTCCACGGCGAGCGGATATCGGCCAGGAAGCGCTGCGCACGCGGGTGCTGCGGGCGCTGGAAAAAATCCTCGGGCGTGGCGCGTTCCAGCACCTGTCCCTGGTCCATGAATAGGACGCGGTCGGCCACCTCGCGTGCAAAGCCCATTTCGTGCGTGACGCAGACCATCGTCATGCCGTCGCGGGCGAGGTCCTTCATGACCAGCAGCACTTCGTTCACCATTTCCGGGTCCAGCGCGGAGGTGGGCTCGTCGAACAGCATGACCGGCGGCTTCATGGCCAGGGCGCGCGCGATGGCCACGCGCTGTTGCTGGCCGCCCGACAGCTCGCCGGGGTAGGCGCCGGCCTTGTGCGGCAGGCCCACGCGTTCAAGCAGGCTCATCGCAAAGTCCTTCGCTTCCTGTGGTGCCATGCGCTTGAGTTGCACCGGCGCCAGCGTGCAGTTCTGCATGACGGTCAAGTGCGGAAACAGGTTGAACTGCTGGAACACGAAGCCGATGCCGCTGCGCAGCACGTTGACGTCCACGCCCGGCGCATGCACCTCGTGTCCGTTCACCACGATGCGGCCTTTCTGAATGGCTTCGAGCCGGTTCAGCGTGCGGATGAGCGTTGACTTGCCCGAGCCCGACGGCCCGCACACCACCACCACTTCGCCCTTGGAAACGGTTTCGTTGATGTCGACCAGCGCGTGGTAATCGCCGTACCACTTGTCGACGTGTTCAATCGTGATCATGTTCATGGTTTGGACGGTGCACGCGCGGCAAGGCGGCGCTCCAGGTAAAACGCCACGCGCGTCAGGCTGAAGCACATGATGAAGTAGCTGATGCCGAGCAGGCCGTACACCTCGGCAGACTTGACCATCACGGCGGTGCTGATCTGCCCCGCCACGAACGACACCTCGGGCAGGCTGATGATGTAGCCGAGCGAGGTTTCCTTGATGGTCGACACGAGCTGATTAACGAGCGACGGCAGCATGTTGCGAAGCGCCTGCGGCAGGATCACGCGGCGCATCGCCTGCATGTACGACAGGCCGAGCGAGCGGGCGCTTTCCATTTGCCCGCGCGGCAACGCCTGGATGCCTGCGCGCACGATCTCCGCCAGATAGGCGCCGTCGAAAATCACCAGCGCAGTCAGCATGGTGCTGAACTGGTCGGTGCGCTGGCCGGTGATGGAGGGCAGCAGGAAATACGCCCAGAAGATCACCATCAGCAGCGGTGTGCCACGCACGACATAGACGAGCGCCGTGGCCGGCCAGCGCAGCGCGGCAATCGGGCTGACGCGGCACAGGCCAAGCAGGATGCCAACCGGCAGCGCAAGCACAAGGCCCGCGGACGCCAGCAGGAACGTCAGCGCCAACCCGCCCAGCGGCCCGTTCGGGTATTGGCCGATCAGGTAATAGATACCGTAGGTTTGAATGAGATCGAGCATGGCTACAGCGTCCGGACGGGGTAGCGATGCTGATACCAGGCCGAGAACACCGTGATCGCAATCGAGATGGTCAGATAGGCCGCGGTGGCAAAGGCAAACGCCTCAAAGCCGCGGAACGTGGCGGACTCGACCTGCTGCGCCTGGTACATCAATTCGGCCACGCCGATGACCATGGCGATACTGGAGTTCTTCCACAGGTTCAACGTTTGGCTGACCAGCGGAGGAACCGTCACGCGCAAGGATTGCGGAAGCACCACCAGGCGCATGGCCTGCAGGAACGAGAGCCCGAGCGCGCGGCTGGCTTCAAGCTGTTCCTTCGGAATCGAGCGGATGCCGCTGCGGATGTCCTCCGCCATATATGCGGCCGTGTAGAGCACGAGCGCAATGACGGCGCTCGCGGCCTCGTAGTTCATGCTGTAGAGCCAGTCCCGGATGAACTCCGGCAGGATCTGCGGCGCGCCGAAATACCAGAACAGCATGTGGGCGAGCAGCGGCACGTTGCGGATGGCTTCGACATAGGTCTGACCGATGCCGCGCAGCGGTGCCAGCGGCGCCAGGTGCAGCAGCGCCACCACGATGGCAAGCGGCAGCGCCAGCACGAAGGCCAGTACGGAGAGCTTGATCGACAGGAAGAAACCGCTGACGAGCCACTGGTGATACTGCCCCGAGAGCAGCATCGACAAATCAAAATGGGGCATGGAGATTCACCGCCCAGAACGGTGTCTGGGCGGCCCGACCTTTAACGATTAATCGATCTTGTCGGTAGAAATCTTGAAGGTACGCTGCGGGAAGGCCATCTTGGTGTTCGGGCCGAACCACTTGTCGAACAGCTTCTGCGCCTCGCCGCTCTTTTCCATGCCCAGCAGCACGTCGTCAACCTGCTTCTTGAAGGCCGGTTCGCCCTTGCGGATGCCCAGTGCGAGGTGTTCGGTCGACAGGTTTTCCGGCAGCAGCGCGTAGTCCTTGGCCGCCGGGCCCATCTTGGCCATGTTGCCGATCAGCGTGGTTTCGTCGTTAACGTAGGCGACGCCCTTGCCTTGCTGCAGGGCCAGCAGTGCCTGCGGGCTGTTGTCGAACGACACAACGTCGGCGTTCTTGATGGCCTTGGCAATGTTGGCTTCCATGGTCGAACCCTTGACGGTCAGAAGCTTCTTGCCATCCAGCTGACCGAGCGACGTGATGCCGCTGCTCTTCTTCACCATGGCCTTCTGACCGGTGATGAACGTCGACACCGAGAAGTCGATCTGCGCCTCGCGCTCCTTGTTGTGCGTGAGCGAGGCGGCCAGCAGATCCACGCGGCCTTGCTGCAGTTCGGGCAGGCGGGCGGCCACGGCCAGTTGCTTGAGCACGGGCTTGACGCCCAGGCTCTTGGCGATGGCGTCGCACATGTCGACGTCATAGCCGACGATCTCGCGGCTCATCGGGTCTTTCAGGAAGCTGAACGGCTCGTCGGTGCCGAGCACGCCGCAGACCAGTTCGCCCTTCTTCTTGATGTCGGAAATTTGATCAGCATGCGCGGTGGCGGCGGCCAGGGTTGCCGCGGCCAGAATGGCGGCACCGGCAAAGTGTGTCAGACGTCGGTTTGTTTTCATCGGATTTCCTCTTTGACGACTTGGGTGGTGGACAGTGTGCGAATAAGAACCGCCCGCGAGCATACCGGCGTATGCGTCTTTTGCATGCGCGGACTTCGGATAACCATATGACGCCAGGTGAAACGCCCAACTATAGTCCATGCCGCAGCGGCACAGATGGCAGGTGGCAAGCAGGGCGGGGTGCGGTGCACAGGCGGGATGTGGGGGTGGCCGGGTCGCGCGCCCGCAGCCCGGTCAGGCTGGCGCAGCAAGGCAGGAGCCCGGCGGATGTTTCGTGAAATGAGACTTTGTCTGCCATTAATGACATGGCGGCCGACTGCGCTCCATCAGGGGATTCCCGGGGCGAAGCGCGCGCTTAAAGCGTGCCGCAGATCGATTCGTTGATGGGCACGTCGCCCACCGTCTCGTGGTCGTTGCCCCGATAGCGGTAGACCAGGCTCAAGCCCAGCCGCGTGAGGATGCGCACGTCGCCGTTGTTGCAGATGTTCTTCTGCAGGATCGGCACGAAATTCAGCCGAAAGCCCTGCGACGCAGCCGAGTGCGCCGCGTAGTTGGTCAGGGTGATGACGAAGACAAGGTTCTTCTTCTGCGCCAGCGAGCATTGCGCCAGCGCGGTCTCGCGGTCGAGCGGGACGGGGGTGAAACGGTTGATTTCGGCGCAGGCCTGGGCAAGAGCGCGATCTGCATTACGGGCGGGCCCTGTCAGGGCTGGAACGCCGGCAGCCGCCGTACTGCGGCCCGTGGCTGCGCCCACCAGCATGCGGGCCAGCGGCGTCAATTCCTGCAGGGCCGTCGCCAACGGCGTCGATTGGGCCCAAACAGGGCTGGACAGCAACGGGAGGGCAAGCGCCAGGACGCGCGAAGCACGCCCCCGGCGTTGGCAACCTTTCACATCCAGACCGGTGTGAATGGCGGTGTGTTGAGTCACAGACATCCTCTTTGCCCACGGAGCCACAATTTTATTGAAAAAACTGTCGGGATGCGAGGCGGGAAGCGCACTGGCGCGGCCGCTTTCAACTCGGGTCAGGTCCGTACACGCACCATGGCCGAAATGCGCTCGGCCGCCTGCTGCAGCGGACCGAGAAACTGCTTCGTCATCTGTTTACCGGAAGTCCGGTTGGCCTGCCCGCTGATGTTCATGGCGGCAATGATGTCGCCGGCCCGATTGCGGATCGGCGCCGACAGCGAAATCAACCCTTCCTCAAGCTCCTGGTCGACCAGCGCCCAACCCTGCTGGCGCACGCCGGCAATGACCTCTTTCAATGCATCGACATCGGTAATGGTGCGCTGCGTCCGTGCACGCCGGTCGGATTCGCGCAGGGCGATGTCGAGTTGATCTTCGGGCAGACCCGACAGCAGCACACGGCCCATCGACGTGCAGAACGCCGGCAGCCGGCTGCCGACCGACAGGTTCAGCGCGATGATCTTCTGCGTGGGCACCCGCAGGACGTAGACGATTTCCGTCCCATCCAATACCGAGGCAGAGCAACTTTCATGCACCGTCTGCACGAGTTCTTCCATCACCGGCTCGGCAAGGTTCCAGAACGGCATCGAGGTGAGGTAGGCGAAGCCGAGATCGAGGATCTTGGGCGTAAGGCGGAAGAGGCGGCCTTCAAAGCTGACATAGCCCAGGCTGACCAGCGTGAGCAGGATGCGGCGGGCGCCGGCGCGGGTCAGGCCGGCGGCTTCGGCCACCTCTGAAAGTGTTTGCGCGGGGCGTTCGGCATTGAACGCGCAGATGACCGACAGCCCCCGTGCAAACGACTGGACGTAGGAATCGCTGGGCTTTTCGGTGGGCAGTTCGGAAGCAGACATGCAAAGAAAGGCGGAAAGCGGTGCAGTGCACTCAAGACTACTGGCATTGCGCCGGTTTCGCCACTCGAACGGGTGATCGGTATGCGTACGCCTTGACACCTCAACGTCGAGAGGCGTAGATTAGTTCTCGGATCGAACTTACGTTCGTAGATCGAACAAATGAGGGAAGCAAACTTAGGCCAGACAGCCCGGGCCTTGTCGATCCGATCATCAAACAGGAGACTCGCAGGCCGCCCGATCGCGGCCCGGCCATGTCTGGCCCCGCGATGCTCCGAACCGCGCCTACCATCGAAGAATGTGCGGCGCCCTTGCCGGAGAATGCACGTGATCAACAAGCTTTGTCCGTCTGTGGAGGCCGCCCTGGCCGATATCCCGGACGGTGCCACCATCATGATCGGCGGGTTCGGTACTGCCGGCATGCCCTCGGAACTCATCGACGGCCTGATCGCGCACGGCGCGCGTGAGCTGACCATCATCAACAACAACGCCGGCAATGGCGAGACGGGCCTGGCAGCGCTGCTCAAGGCGCGCCGCGTTCGCAAAATCGTCTGCTCGTTCCCGCGTCAGGCCGATTCGTATGTGTTCGATGCGCTCTACCGTGGCGGCGAGATCGAACTGGAGCTGGTGCCGCAAGGCAATCTGGCCGAGCGCATCCGCGCCGCAGGTGCCGGCATTGGTGGCTTTTTCTGCCCGACCGCCTACGGCACGCAATTGGCCGAAGGCAAGGAAACGCGCATCATCGACGGCAAGCCGTACGTGTTCGAGCTGCCGTTGACTGCCGACTACGCCCTCATCAAGGCGTTGCGCGCAGACCGCTGGGGCAATCTCGTCTATCGCAAGACCGCACGCAACTTCGGGCCGGTGATGGCCATGGCGGCCAAGTGCACCATCGCGCAGGTCAGCGAGACGGTAGAGTTGGGCGAGCTGGACCCAGAGCACATCGTCACGCCGGGCATTTTTGTGAAGCGCGTCGTGAAGCTCGGCTCCGCGCAACCCGCCAAGGAGGCCGCATGACCGCCGATACCACCACGAAGATCCAGCGCTGGACGCGCGATCAGATCGCTACCCGTGTGGCGCGTGATATTCCCGACGGCTCGGTCGTCAACCTGGGCATCGGCCTGCCGACGCTCGTGGCGAACCAGTTGCCGGCCGATCGCGAAATCATCCTGCATACCGAGAATGGCCTGCTCGGCATGGGCCCCGCGCCCGCGCCCGGGCAAGAAGACGAAGACCTGATCAACGCCGGCAAGCAGCCGGTCACCGTCAAGCCTGGCGCATCGTTTTTCCATCACGCCGATTCGTTTGCCATGATGCGCGGCGGCCATCTTGACTATTGCGTGCTTGGCGCCTTTCAGGTGTCGGCCACGGGTGATCTCGCCAACTGGCACACCGGTGCACCGGACGCGATTCCCGCCGTGGGCGGCGCGATGGACCTGGCTATTGGTGCCAAGCGCGTCTTCGTCATGATGGAGCACCAGACCAAGCAGGGCGAAAGCAAGATCGTGCCGTCGTGCACGTACCCGCTGACGGGCATCGGCTGTGTCGATACCATCTACACCGATCTTGCCGTGATCGACATCACGCCCGAGGGGCTGGTGGTGCGCGAGATGGCCGACGGCCTCGATTTCGATACGCTGCAGACGATGACGGCGGCGCCGTTGCGTCGTGCCTAGAACCATTGGAGACAGACCATCATGACCGAAGCCTTTATCTGCGACGCCATCCGGACTCCCATCGGCCGATATGGCGGCAGCCTGTCCGCCGTGCGCGCCGATGACCTGGGCGCGGTGCCGCTCAAGGCGCTGATGGCGCGCAACCCGCAGGTCGATTGGTCGGCCATCGACGACGTGATCTTCGGCTGCGCCAATCAGGCGGGCGAAGACAATCGCAACGTGGCGCGCATGTCGTCGCTGCTGGCCGGGTTGCCGGACAGCGTTCCAGGTTCGACCATCAACCGCCTGTGCGGCTCGGGCATGGACGCCACCGGCACCGCTGCGCGCGCCATCCGCTCGGGTGAGACCGCGCTGATGATCGCGGGTGGCGTCGAGAGCATGAGCCGCGCGCCGTTCGTGATGGGCAAGGCGGCCAGCGCCTTCTCGCGCGATGCTGCCATCTACGACACGACCATCGGCTGGCGCTTCATCAACCCGCTCATGAAGGCGCAGTACGGCGTCGACTCGATGCCGGAGACTGCCGAGAACGTCGCCACCGACTACAACATCAACCGCGAAGATCAAGACCGCTTCGCGGTGCGCAGCCAGGCGAGCGCCGCACGTGCGCAGGAAGACGGCACGCTCGCGCAGGAAATTACGCCGGTGACGATCCCGCAGAAGAAGGGCGATGCCATCGTTGTCAGCCGTGACGAGCATCCGCGCGCAACGACCATGGAAGCGCTCGCCAAGCTCAAGGGCGTGGTACGTCCGGACGGCACGGTGACGGCCGGCAATGCGTCGGGCGTGAACGATGGCGCCTGCGCGCTGCTCCTTGCCAACGAAGAATCTGCCAAGCGCTTTGGCCTGACGCCGCGTGCGCGCATTGTCGGCATGGCCACCGCTGGCGTGCCGCCGCGCGTGATGGGCATTGGCCCGGCACCGGCGTCGCAAAAGCTGCTCAAGCAGCTTGGCTTGAGCATCGATCAGCTGGATGTGATTGAGCTGAACGAGGCGTTTGCTGCGCAGGGTTTGGCTGTGACGCGTCAACTGGGCCTGCGTGATGACGATCCGCGCGTCAATCCGAACGGCGGCGCCATCGCGCTGGGCCACCCGCTCGGCATGAGCGGCGCGCGCCTGGTGACGACGGCGATGTATCAGCTGCAACGCACGGGCGGACGCTATGCGCTGTGCACGATGTGCATCGGTGTGGGGCAGGGCATCGCGCTGGTGATCGAACGCGTTTGATACGGCCATGACCAGCGGACTGCTCGATCGCGCCTTCTCCACGCCTGCCATGTTGGCGGTGTGGTCCGATGCAGCCACCGTGCGCGCGATGCTCGATGTGGAGGCTGCGCTCGCCCAGGCCGAAGGCGCGCTTGGCGTGATTCCGGCCGAAGCCGTTGCGCCGATTCGCGCAGTGTGCGCCAAGGCGACGTTGGACTTGGAAGCGCTCGGCAATGCCGCGGCCAGCGCAGGCAACCTGGCGATCCCGCTGGTCAAGCAGCTGACTGCCGCTGTCGCGCAGCATGATGAAAACGCCGCGCGCTACGTGCATTGGGGCGCCACCAGCCAGGACATCATCGATACCGGTCTGATGCTGCAGTGGCGGCAATCGGCGGACCTGATCGAAGCGGATTTGCAAAAGCTGGCGGACGCGCTTGCTGCGCTGGCGCAACGTCATCGCAATACGCCGATGGTGGCGCGCACGTGGCTGCAGCAGGCGCTGCCGACAACGTTCGGGCGCAAGGTTGCGGGCTGGCTGGAAGCGGTGCATCGCGCGCAGGATCGCTTTACCGCGTTGCGCGCGCATGTGCCCGCATTGCAGTTTGGCGGGGCAGCGGGCACGCTCGCCAGCTTGGGTGAACATGCACGTGCTGTCGCTCAAACGCTGGCGCACGAGCTTGATCTGCCGCTGCCGACGCTCTCTTGGCACGGCGAGCAGGATCGAATCGCCGATATTGGTACGACGCTCGCGTTGCTGACCGGCATGCTGGGCCACTTCGCCCGCGATCTCTCACTGATGATGCAGACCGAGGTTGGCGAAGTTGCCGAGCCGTCCGCTGCGGGCAAGGGCGGTTCCTCCACCATGCCGCATAAGCGCAATCCGGTTGGTTGCGCGACGGTGCTGGCTGTGGCCACGCGCATGCCTGGCTTGGCGAGCACGCTGCTGGCTGCGCTGCCGCAGGAGCACGAACGCGCGCTCGGCGGTTGGCAGGCGCAGTGGGCGACGATGCGCGAGATGGCCTGCCTCGCAGCGGGCGCGCTCGATCGGATGTGCGACATCGTTGAGGGCTTGCAGGTCGACGCCGCTCGCATGCGCACGAATCTCGACCTCACGCACGGCCTGATCCTCGGTGAAGCCGTGATGCTGGCGCTCGGTACTGATCTTGGTCGCCTGCAAGCGCACCATGTGGTCGAAGCGGCCAGCCGCAAAGCGGTACACGAGCACAAGACGCTGCATGACGTACTGGCCCAGGATGCCGACGTCCTACGCATCTGGGGGGCCGCCGCACCGCAGCGGCTGAGCGCGCTGCTCGACCCCACCCATTACCTTGGCGATGCGGGCGCCGCCGTTGACCGCGTGCTCGCGGAACACGCTCGCCGCCACCCCTGAACACGTATTCCACGGAGACACCATGCCCTGGCTCGAACACGACAACGTCCGCCTGTATCACGAATTCGATGATGGGCCCGGCACGGGTAAGCCGGTGCTGGTGCTGTCGAACTCGCTCGGCACCAACCTCGGTATGTGGGAGCCGCAGCTCGAAGCATTGCGCCAGCACTTCCGCCTGCTGCGCTATGACCAACGCGGCCACGGACAATCGAGCGTGCCGGACGCGCCGTTTGGCGTCGCGCAACTCGGTGGTGATGTGCTCGCGCTGCTCGACCACTACAACATTGAGCTGGCGCTGTTTTGCGGTCTGTCTATGGGCGGGCTGACGGGCCTGTGGCTGGCCGCGTATCACGGCGAGCGCTTCCCTCGCATGGTCGTGACGAACACTGCCGCGCTGATCGGCACGCAGCAAAGCTGGAACACCCGCATCGCGCAGGTCGAACAGGGCGGCATGGCCAGCATTACGGAGACGGTGCTGGAGCGCTGGTTCACCCAGGGCTACCGCGACGCCAACGCGAACCGCGTCGACATCGTCAAGGCGATGCTGCTGTCCACGCCGGATGCTGGCTACAACGGCAACTGTGCAGCCATTCGCGATGCGGATTTGCGCGCGCATATGCCGAACATCCGCGTGCCGATGCTGGTGATTGGCGGCACGCACGATATTTCCACGCCGGCTGCACAGACCAAGCTCATTGCCGACGGCGTGCCCGGCGCCCAGTACATCGAACTGTCAGCCGGCCACCTCGCCAACTGGGAGCAGGCCGACGGCTACACGAAAGCGCTTGTGAGCTTCTTGACGACCGGCGTTGTGCGCGAGGTTGCCCATGGATGATCGTGAACGCTACGCGGCGGGCATGGAAGTGCGCCGCGCCGTACTGGGCGATGTTCACGTCGACCGTGCCAATGCTGCGCAGACTGAGCTGACGGCTCCGTTTCAGGACCTCATCACGCGCTACGCGTGGGGTGAAATCTGGACACGCCCCGGCTTGCCGCGCCACACACGCAGCCTGCTGACGATCGCCATGATGGTCGCCCTCGGCCGCGACGGTGAGTTGCGCCTGCACCTGCGCGCTGCCGCCAACAACGGCGTTACGCGCGACGAGATTCAGGAAACGCTGCTGCAGGCGGCAATCTACTGCGGTGTGCCGGCGGCCAACCATGCCTTCCATCTGGCGCAGACGGTGTTTGCCGAGATGGATGCGGAGCACGCTGCAAAGAGGTAATGGCATCGCCCCCGGGTCGGCACGCAACACATCGGGCAGACCCGGCAATACCCGTCCGATCGATTACCTTGTGTTCTTCCGTTGGGCAGGCCGATGGCCGGGTTCACGCCATTCGTCCGCCTCATCGTTGAACAGCGACGACACGAGGGCCCGGAGCCATTGGCTGCGGGCGTCATTGTGAAACTTGCGATGCCAGTGCTGCTTGAGATCGAAGCTCGGCAGCTCCAGCGGCGGTTCCATCACGCGGATGTTGGCGTGCGATTGCATGAACGACAGTCCGACGGCGTGCGGCACCGTCGCAATCAAGTCTGTGCGCGCGAGGATGAACGGGATGCTCATGAAATGCGGCGTGAGTAGCGCTGGCGTCCGTCGGATGCGCTTGCGTTCCAGAAACCGTTCGTACAGTTCCTGGCTGCGGCCCTCTGCGCGCACCACGGCATGTCCGTATTCCAGAAACTGCGCCATCGACAGCTTCGTATTGCCGCCGCGCGTGACGGGATGGTCAGCCCGCACGATGCACGTGAAGTAATGCGTAAACAACCGCTGTTGGAAAAAGTTGTTCTTTTTCAGGTCGGGGAAGTAACCGACGGCCAGGTCAAGCGAACCGGTCTCCAGCGCGCGCTCGATCTGCGCCGGCGGAAGCGATACGGACTGCACCGAAGCCCGCGGCGCCTGCCGTGCCATCGCCTCGACAATGCGCGGCAGAAAGACCATCTCGCCTACGTCGGACAACGAGATCGAGAACGTGTGCGTGGTGGTGGCCGGATCGAACGCGCCGGTCTCAAGAATGCCTTCCTGCACACGGGCCAGCACGTCGCGCGCCGCGGGAATGAGCGCCAGCGCCCGTGGCGTCGGCTCCATGCCCCGCGAGGTGCGCACGAACAGCGGGTCGTCGAATGCCGCGCGCAGCTTGCCCAGCGCCGTGCTCACGCCTGGCTGGCTCATGCCAAGCTGTTGCGCGGCCATGCTCACGCTGCGCGCATCATGCAGCGCCAGCAGGATCGGCAACAAGTTCAGATCGAAGTTGGGCAGGGTGGACATGGCAATCGCACTATCTGAATCGGCGATACAGTTTATCGACAATATTGCATTGTGCGATATCAAGGCACGCGCCAACAATGGTTGCCAGTACGATTCCAAATCCATCCGGAGACAACCATCATGCGCACCCAGGTCGCCATCATTGGCGCAGGTCCGTCAGGCCTTTTGCTCGGACAGCTTCTGCACCGCAACGGCATCGACGCCGTCATCCTCGAAACCAAGAGCCGCGCGTACGTTGAAGAGCGCATCCGCGCCGGCGTGCTGGAGCAAGGCACGGTCGACGTGCTCAACGAAGCGGGCGTGGGCGAGCGCATGCGGCGCGAGGGGCTCGTGCACCACGGTATCGACTTGCTGTTCGGCGGCAAACGCCATCGCATCGATCTGACGGCGATGTCGGGCGGCCGCTCGATCACGGTCTATGGGCAGCACGAGGTGGTGAAGGATCTGATTGCCGCACGCGTGCAGCAGGGTGCGCCGCTGTTGTTCGATGTGAGCGATGTGTCGGTGCACGACATCGAGTCGGCCACGCCTTCGGTGCAGTTCGTCCACGACGGCGTGCCGCAGACATTGCAATGCGATTACATCGCCGGCTGCGATGGCTTTCACGGCATCTGCCGGCAGGCGATTCCCGCGCAGCGGCAAGCGGTGTTCGAGCGCGTCTATCCCTTTGCGTGGCTTGGCATCCTGGCGGAAGCCGAACCGGCGGCGGAAGAGCTGATCTACGCAAACCATGATCGCGGCTTTGCGCTCTTCAGCATGCGTTCACCCAAGATCACGCGGCTTTACCTGCAATGCAAGCCGGACGAGAACCTGGCTGAATGGTCGGATGCGCGCATCTGGGACGAGCTGCACACGCGCCTGGAAAACAACGACGGCTGGCGCCTGAAGGAAGGTCCGATTCTGCAGAAGAGCGTCACGCCGATGCGCAGCTTCGTCTGCGAGACGATGCAGTACGGGCGCCTGTTCCTGGCAGGCGATGCTGCGCACATCGTGCCGCCTACAGGCGCGAAGGGCATGAACCTCGCCGTTGCCGACGTGCGCGTCCTGGCACAGGCGCTCACGGCACGCTACAAGCAGAACGACACCACCCAGCTTGCAGGCTACGCCGAGCGCTGCCTGCAACGCGTCTGGCGCGCGGAGCATTTCTCGTGGTGGATGACGTCGATGCTGCATCGCTTTGACGACCACACGCCGTTCATGCAGAAGCTGCAGCGCGCCGAGCTGGACTACGTAACCAGCTCAGCGGCCGGCGCGCGCGTGCTGGCCGAAAACTACGTCGGCCTGCCGTTTGCCGATGCGCCGGCCGGTGCGTCGTTGAGCGTGCTCAGTAATTCCAGGGCGGCGTAGTCGTCGGCTTGGACAGCGCAATGCGCGAGACCAGCGGGCGGAAGCCTTGCCCGCGCGACGCCGTGTAGACCTTCTGCGCGTTGGTGGTCTTCAACGCGTAGTCGATCGTGAAGACGGGCACGCTGCCGGCGCAGTATTTCTGCAACTGTTCGATCGTCCATTGCGTGTCGGCGGTGCTCGCAGCCTTGTCGCCACCGGAGGCGCTGCTCCATGCGGCGCCGGAGCTGCCGCCGAACCACGTATCTTCCTGTGAGATGCCATCGATCGTTGCCAGCAGCGTTGACTCGCCGACGTCGTCAATCAACGACGACGCATTTTGCTGGATCACCGCGAACTGCGGATTGATGGCGCGGCCGGCCGCACGGATCTTGGCGATGAAATCCACCATGGCCTTGGCCGGATCGATGCCTGCCGCCAGGGCCGCGTCTGCCACAGAAGGCTCGGCGTACGCCTCGACCCAGTCCAGATAGACGCCATCGAATCCCTCGCGCGCCAGTTGTGCGACGGCGCCGTTCGGCCCGAGCCAGAGCGCTTGCCAGCGCGGGTCCCAGAACGCGACCGGATAATCGCCGGCCCAGCCATCGGGGTCGGCCTTGATGATGAAGTCAGGAGTGCCGGGCCCGCTCGCTGTGGGCGCCTTCCAGCTCGATGTCCAATAGGTGCGGAAGTCTTCGGCCTCGCCAATGTCGATGTAGGCGAGCACCTTGCGCGCGGAGCCGTCGGGCTTGGTGCGCAGGCGCGCCACCATGTCGACGGTGTTGAAATTCTCCAGCCCCTTGACGGTGTTGTTGGCCTCGATCACCAGCATGTCGTACGGCTGGGCGTCCAGCGCATCGATTTGCGCGCTGGTCGTCATGCCCTGCAACTGATACATCCAAGTTTGCACGCCTGCCAGCGGCGAGGTGCCGTTGACTCCGCAGGCAAGTGTGGTGGCTGCGGCGGTTGCAGCTACCGCCTTCGACTGTGCGGTCGCGGCGTTGGAAGCAGCGCTGGCTTGCGGGCTCGATGACGAGCCACCGTCACCACCACCGCAGGCAGACAGCATCAGCCCGGCACACGCCAGGGCAATCAGAGAGATCAGGCGCATCGTCATTCTTGAAAGGGTCGGAATTGGTGCGTTGCGGGTGACGGCGGGCACCCGTTTGAATGCCGTGGCAAGCACCAATTCAAGCTAGCACAATCCGATTGCGCCGTACCCTGCCGTGGAGGGTGGCGATGTGAAACTTCTTCAGACCAGCCTTCGTGGTGGTGCCGAAAGCGTGGCCGGGCAGGCGGGCGTGTGCCCATTGCACCGTGCCCGCAGTCAAACGTTGCCGTCGCTTTCATCGCCATGCAAAACGCACGGGTGTATAGTCAGACAGCACTCGACGTTCAAGAAGGGGGCATTTCAGATGGACACATCGCCGGCGGGCCAATACAAAGGCTTCGACATTTATCCGTTGGCTTTCCAACATGAACGCACGGCACGCTGGCCCGAGGCCAGGGAGGATCGCAGCTACAACGCAGCCGTGATGATCTGTCGGGCAGGGGAGTCGCCCGAACCCGGGCAGACCCAGGTCTTCCGCCTATCGGGGGACCGGCAATTCAGCAATGTGGGCGCTGCGCGCATTGCTGCGCTGCGCTTCGCTGAGAGCATCATCGATGGCGACGTTCCTGAACTGTCGCTTCCTGCTGACGGGGCGTGAAACCGCGGAACGCGCCCGTGGTAGAATAGTGGGCGAATCCGGCTCTCCGCCGGGCCAGTCATGGCCGGTGGCGGCTGAGTCCAGCACCGGGGAATACCCCGCGCCGAGTCGGGCGGCGCGCATCTGCGACCGCCACCCATCCTCGCTCTTGCTTGCACGAAGCGGCGCACGCCACAGGTGGGCGTACTTTATGTTTCGTGCAACTCGGTACCCCCCAGGCCCGCTGTCCGGGCAGATGATCGCGGCGTACCGCTGCATGCTGGTCCAGGCGTGCGGCGTGGTTCGGGTGGGTCATCACATCATTGCAACCATCGGCGCAGCCGCGTGCTGCATACAAAGGAACAAGTTTGGCCAAGGAAGAACTGATTGAATTTGAAGGGGTGGTGTCTGAAGCACTTCCCGACAATCGTTTTCGCGTGCAACTGGAAAACGGCGTGGAAATTTGGGCTTACGCATCGGGCAAGATGCAGAAGCACCGCATCCGTATTCTGGCGGGCGACCGCGTGAAGCTGGAAATGTCGCCGTACGACCTCACCAAGGGTCGCATCAATTACCGGCACAAGTAAAAACGGCTGTGCAGGCAAGACGTCCGTCCAGCGGGCGTTTCAAAGAAACCGCGTGTCCTGTAGACCCGCGGTTTTTTTATTATTGTTGCGTAAGCAGCGTTAAATTTCGTTGATCTCCCGGCAACATTCGGTATCATCCCGCTTGGCTGCCGACGGGGGGAACACAGTTGGCAGCCAACTGAAGTGCAGGGCTTGTTATATTTTTCAAGCCGCGAGCAGCCCTCGGGTGTGCCCGCGCCAGCTGTACCAGTCCATCAATAAGCGCACGGCCGCTGATCGATCCATCGACTCAGCAGGACCTCTAATCGCGCATCCATTCGCCGACCGGGGCGTCATCTGACGCTCGCACCCGTTCGGTGTTCAGTGTGTCAAAGAAGTCACACCACATCGGGATACCGCACAGGTAGGACGGCGCTTGTCCATCGACGTACTGGGCGTAAGGTTTTTGCGTCCGAGGGAATAGAAAATCACAATGTTGGAAACCAAGAAAGCAGCACAGAGAGCGGCGCGCATGAGCCTGCGCGCTTTGGTAGGTCTGACGGCGGCGGTGACGCTGACAGGTCTCGGAACCCAAACCGCCTCGGCGCAGGCCACGCGTCCGAAGGCACCGATCTATGGTGTCACGGTTGACGACGTCAGCAACATCAACGCGATCGTGGCCTCGCTCACGCATTTGCCGTACAAGCCGACCGTGCGCGTGGTCTTTGACCCGGGTATGTCGGCTGCGCAGTACTACCCGGCGCTCGTCAAACTCCATGCTGTCGCCTACGTGATGGGCGAGATCATGGATTCGTACTACTTCCCGAGCGATCTGCAGACGTACACCGACCGTACCAACGAGTTGGTGGGCACGCTGAAGAACGTAGTGGACGTGTGGGAGATCGCCAACGAGATCAACGGGGAATGGCTGCGCGCGGACTCGACCGGCCCGAACTCGGTAGCCGCGAGCGAGGAGCGCGATATCGGCAACATGGTCGCGGCGGCGCATGACATCGTCAAAGCTGCAGGCGGCCTGACCGCGGTCACGATGTACTACAACGACGACGGCAAGGGCACGAATTGCTACGAGCTGCCGATGGACTCGTGGCGTACCTGGGCACAGACGTATCTGCCTGCACGTGTGCGCCAAGGTGCTGACTACGCGCTGTTCAGCTACTACCCCTACCAGGACTGTCCCGGTTTGCATCCGACGTGGGCAAACGATTTCAAGTTGCTCGAAAGCATCTTCCCGGTGGCAAAGGTGGGCTTCGGCGAAATCGGCACGTCCAGCACATCGGCTCCGGCATCGGTGCAGCAGAACCTGATCAAGTCGTACTACCCGATGGGCACCACCACGATGGCGGGCGACCCACGGTTTATCGGTGGCTACTTCTGGTGGAACTACGCTGAACAGATGCTGCCGTACAGCAGCAGCTCTTACTGGAGCCTGCTGAGCAACACCATCAAGCCGTTGGCAGCACCGCGATAAGAAGGGCTGCAGCCTCTCCTCGCAAAACGGGTGGAACTCCGCGCCGGACGGACGGGACACGATCCGGCAACAAAAAACCCGCGCCAGCTTAAGCTGCGCGGGTTTTTTCTATGGTGATGCGCGCGTTGGACTCAGCCGCGCGCAGCCAGATAGGCGCGGAATTCGTCCGCGACTTCCTTGTGCTTGAGCGCCAGTTCCACCGTGGCCTTTAGGTAGCCCAGCTTGCTGCCGCAGTCGTAGCGCACGCCCTTGTAGCGGTAGGCCAGCACTTGTTCGGCAGACAGCAGCGATTGGATGGCGTCCGTCAGCTGCAACTCCCCGCCCGCACCGGGCTTGAGGTTGCGGATGTGGTCAAAAATGCGCGGCGTGAGGATGTAGCGGCCCACCACGCCGAGGTTGGACGGCGCATTTTCGGGCGCCGGCTTCTCGACAATGCCTGACATCTTGATGACGCTGCCGTCTTCTTCCCACGGGCGGCCATCGACCACGCCGTACGAACGGCTCTGCACGGGGTCGATTTCTTCCACGCCGATCACCGAGCAGTTGTAGTGCTCGTACAGGTCGACCATTTGCTTCATGACGGGCGGGTCGCCGTCCAGCAGGTCGTCAGCCAGGATGACGGCGAAGGGCGCATCGCCGACGAGCTTTTCGGCGCATTGCACGGCGTGGCCGAGCCCCAGCGCTTCCGGCTGGCGCACGTAGAAGCAATCCACATGCGACGGCTTGATCGAACGCACGACCTCCAGCAGCGCGGTCTTCTGCTTCGCTTCGAGTTCGGCTTCCAGCTCGTAGGCCTTGTCGAAGTGATCTTCAATGGCGCGCTTGCTGCGGCCGGTCACGAAGATCATCTCGGTGATGCCGGCAGCCATGGCCTCTTCCACCGCGTACTGGATCAGCGGCTTGTCCACGACCGGCAGCATTTCCTTGGGGCTGGCCTTGGTGGCCGGCAGAAAGCGGGTTCCGAGCCCCGCGACGGGGAAAACGGCTTTGGTGACGCGTTGCATCGTGGTTTCCTTGATATCGATTGTTCTGGGCGCTCAGGCCGCCTGCACCGGCAGCCGTGCGATCTGGGCTTCCAGCTTGACCAGCGTGGCTTTGAAATCGGTCACACGCTTTTGTTCCTGTTCCACTACGGCAGCCGGTGCGCGGGCGACGAACGATTCGTTGCCCAGCTTGGCTTCGCACTTGGTGATCTCGCCGCGCAGGCGGTCGATTTCTTTCGACAGGCGCGCATGCTCGGCGGCCACGTCGATCTCGATCTTCAGCAGCAATTTGTTCTCGCCAACGATGGCGACCGGTGCGCCGGCGCCGTCCTGTTCCATGGCGGCGGCGTCCGTGTAGACCTTCACCTCAGACAGCTTGCCCAGCGCTTGCACGTACGGCGCCGCCACTTGCAGGAAGTCGGCTTCGCCATTGGCGTACAGCGGCACGCGCTGCGCGGGGGAAATGTTCATCTCGCCGCGCAGGTTGCGGCAGGCGTCCACCAGCGCCTTCAATTGCTGCACCCACTGCTCGGCCTGCTCGTCGATCTTGGACAGCGCGGCGCGCGGGTATTCCTGCAGCGCGAGGCTTTCGGTGCCGTCGCCCTTGGCGCGGCCCGCCATTGGCGCAACCTTCTGCCAGAGTTCTTCGGTAATGAAAGGAATGATCGGATGCGCCAAGCGCAGCACGGTTTCCAGCACGCGCAGCAGCGTGCGGCGTGTGGCGCGCTGCTGTGCCGGTGTGCCGGTCTGGATCTGCACCTTGGCCAGTTCCAGATACCAGTCGCAGTATTCGTCCCAGACGAACTTGTAGATGGCGTTGGCGATGTTGTCGAAGCGGTAATCGGCAAAGCCTTTTTCCACTTCGGTTTCCACGCGCTGCAGCAGCGAGACGATCCAGCGGTCCGCCTGCGAAAAGTGCAGGTAGCCTTCGGGGCCGCAATCGCCGACGCATTCCTGCATGCCGCAATCCTGGCCTTCGGTGTTCATCAGCACGAAGCGCGTGGCGTTCCAGAGCTTGTTGCAGAAATTGCGATAGCCTTCGCAGCGGCTCGGGTCAAAGTTGATGCTGCGGCCAAGCGTGGCGAGCGAGGCGAACGTAAAGCGCAGCGCGTCGGCACCGAATGCCGGAATGCCGTCTGGGAATTCCTTGCGCGTGCGTTTTTCGACCTTGGGTGCATCCTTGGGGCGGCGCAGGCCGGTCGTGCGCTTGGCCAGCAGCGGCTCCAGCGCGATACCGTCGATCAGGTCCACCGGGTCGAGCGTGTTGCCCTCGGACTTGCTCATCTTCTTGCCTTCCGAATCGCGCACAAGGCCGTGCACGTAGACGGTGTGGAAGGGCACTTCGCCGGTGAAGTGCAGAGTCATCATGACCATGCGCGCCACCCAGAAGAAGATGATGTCGTAGCCCGTGACGAGCACGGTAGACGGCAGGAAATGCTTCAGTTCCGGGGTGTCGGCCGGCCAGCCCAGGGATGAGAACGGCACCAGCGCCGACGAGAACCAGGTGTCGAGCACGTCGTCGTCACGCGTGAGCGCGCCGGTATAGCCCTTGGCGGCTGCTTGCGCTTTCGCTTCTTCTTCCGTGCGCCCCACATACACGTTGCCGGCTTCGTCGTACCACGCCGGAATCTGGTGTCCCCACCACAGTTGGCGCGAGATGCACCAGTCCTGGATGTTGTTCAGCCACTGGTTGTACGTGTTGACCCACTGCTCGGGAACGAGCTTGATCTTGCCGCTCTGCACGGCGTCCAGGGCCACTTCAGCGATGGAGCGGCCCGGGAAGCGCGTGCCTTCCGGTGCCGGCTTGCTCATGGCGACGAACCACTGATCCGTCAGCATCGGCTCGATGACCACGCCGGTACGGTCGCCGCGCGGCACCATCAGCGTGTGTTTCTTGACTTCGGCCAGCAGGCCTTGCGCTTCGAGGTCCTCGACGATCTTCTTGCGCGCGTCGAAGCGATCCAGGCCAGCATAGGCGGCCGGCGCGTCGGCAACGATCTTCGCGTCGAGCGTCAGGATCGACAGCTGCGGCAGCTTGTGGCGCTGGCCCACTGCGTAGTCGTTGAAGTCGTGGCCCGGGGTGACCTTGACCACGCCGGTGCCGAATTCGCGGTCGACGTATTCGTCGGCAATCACCGGAATCTTGCGATCGGTCAGCGGCAGGTGGACGAACTTGCCGATGAGGTGGGCGTAGCGCTCATCCTCGGGGTGCACCATCACGGCCGTGTCGCCGAGCATCGTTTCCGGACGAGTGGTGGCCACCGTCAGATGGGTCAGGCCATGCACGGCATCCGGTTCGGCCAGCGGATAGCGGATGTGCCACAGCGAGCCTTCTTCCTCCTCGCTCACCACTTCCAGGTCGGACACGGCGGTGCCGAGCACCGGATCCCAGTTGACGAGGCGCTTGCCGCGGTAGATCAGGCCCTGCTCATACAGACGCACGAACACGTCGCTGACCGCGCGCGACATCTTCGGGTCCATCGTGAAATATTCGCGCTCCCAGTCGATCGAGGCGCCCATGCGGCGCACCTGACGGGTGATGGTCGAGCCCGATTGCTCCTTCCATTCCCACACCTTTTCGACGAACTTCTCGCGGCCCATGTCGTGGCGCGATACGCCCTGGGCATCCAACTGGCGTTCGACGACGATCTGCGTGGCGATGCCCGCGTGGTCGGTGCCCGGTACCCACAGCGTGTTGGCGCCTGACATACGCGCGTGGCGCGTCAGGCCGTCCATGATGGTCTGGTTGAACGCGTGGCCCATGTGCAGCGTGCCCGTCACGTTCGGCGGCGGGAGCTGGATACAGAAGTCGGGCTTGCCAGCTTCGAGCGTCGCACGGGAGACGCCCATCGCTTCCCACGCTGCGCTCCACTTTTGCTCAATGGTGGTGGGTTCGAAACTCTTGGCGAGGGCTTGGTTTTGATCGGTCATGCTGACAGGGCGCGCAAGCGGCGTAAAAAGACGTTTGGCCCAGGAAAATGGCGGGCGAAAGCATGGAATTATACGGCGTGTCGATGTCCGGCACGGGCGAAGCGGCGAATGCGGCCGGTATAATTTCAGGATTCTGCCGAGGCCCCTCCCGCATGTCTGACCTGCTCGCCAATCTGAACCCCGAACAACGCGCTGCCATCACGCTTCCCGATGAATCGGCGCTGATCCTGGCGGGGGCGGGCAGCGGCAAGACGCGCGTGTTGACTACCCGCATCGCGTGGCTGATTCAAAGTGCGCGGGTGTTGCCGTCGGGTGTGCTGGCCGTCACGTTTACGAACAAGGCAGCCAAGGAAATGACGGCCCGCCTGCAGGCCATGCTGCCGATCAACACGCGCGCCATGTGGATCGGCACCTTCCACGGCCTGTGCAACCGGTTGCTGCGCGCGCATTTCCGCGATGCTGGTTTGCCGCAGACGTTCCAGATTCTGGATACGCAAGATCAGCTGTCCGCCGTCAAACGCCTGCTCAAGTCGCTCAATATCGACGACGAGAAATTCCCGCCCAAGAACGTCCAGTACTTCATCAACGGGGCCAAGGAGCAGGGCCTGCGCGCGGGCGATCTGGAAATCGCCAACGAATACGACCGCCGCATGGCCGACCTCTACGCCGCTTACGACGCGCAATGCCAGCGCGAAGGCGTGGTCGATTTTGCCGAGCTGCTGCTCCGCTGCTACGAACTGCTGCGCTACAACGACGCCATCCGTGCGCACTATCAACGGCGTTTCAAGCACATCCTGGTGGACGAGTTCCAGGATACGAACAAGCTGCAATACGCCTGGCTGAAGATCCTCGCCGGCCTGGGCGAGCCTGGTGTCACGCCCAACGCCATCTTCGCCGTGGGCGACGATGACCAGAGCATCTACGCGTTTCGTGGCGCCAACGTAGGCAACATGGTCGACTTTGAGCGCGAATTCCGCGTCGAGCACCGGATCAAGCTGGAGCAGAACTACCGCTCGCACGGCCATATCCTGGATACCGCCAACCACCTGATCTCGCACAACACGCGTCGTCTGGGCAAGAACCTGCGCACCGACGCCGGCCATGGCGAGCCGGTGCGCGTCTACCAAGCTGCGACGGATGGGCAGGAGGCCGGCTGGATTGTCGATGAGATCCGCGACCGGATTGCCACCGGCATGTCGCGCTCGGAAATCGCCATCCTGTATCGCAGCAACGCGCAGTCGCGGGTGATCGAGCACGCGCTGTTCTCGGCCGGCATCCCGTACAAGGTGTACGGCGGCCTGCGCTTCTTCGAGCGTGCGGAAATCAAGCACGCGCTGGCGTATCTTCAGCTTCTTGAGAATCCCGACAATGACGCGGCCTTTGGTCGCGTGGTCAATTTCCCGGCGCGTGGCGTCGGGGCGCGCTCGCTGGAGCAGCTGCAGGATGCGGCGCGGCTCTATGGCATTTCGCTCGCGGCGGCGGTGCCGTATCTGACGGGGGCGGCGGGCACCAAGCTGTCGGCGTTTGTCCGTCTGATCGAACAGATGCGTGCCGACACGCGCCAGATGACGCTGCCTGAAATCGTGCAGCACGTCATTCACGCCAGCGGCTTGATCACGCATTACCAGGGCGAGAAGGAAGGTCAGGACCGCATCGAGAACTTGCAGGAACTCGTGACCGCGGCCCAGGCCTTCGTTGCCGAAGAGGGCTACGGCGTCGACGCGATTGCGACCGCGCTGCCCGTGCGCCACGACGCCATGCTGCGCATCGAAGGCGGGGAGACCGATACCGCTTCTGAACTGGTGACCGACGAGACGCCCGCGGAGATGACGCCGCTGGTGGCTTTCCTCACGCATGCCTCGCTGGAAGCCGGCGACAACCAGGCCCAGGCTGGCCAGGATGCCGTGCAGATGATGACCGTGCATGCGGCCAAGGGGCTGGAATTCCACGTCGTCTTCATCACCGGGCTCGAAGAGGGCTTGTTCCCGCACGAAAACAGCCAGATGGAGAAGGACGGCCTTGAGGAAGAGCGCCGCCTGATGTACGTGGCGATCACGCGTGCGCGTGAGCGGTTGTATCTGTCGTTCGCGCAAAGCCGCGTGCTGCACGGGCAGGTCCGCTACCACATCCGCTCACGCTTCTTCGATGAACTGCCTGAGGACACATTGAAGTGGCTGACGCCGCAGCACGCCGGCTACCAGGCGACGCGCCGGGTGCAAGGCGATTCCGCCTGGGGCAAGGATTGGTTCAAGCGCCCGGAGCGTGGCGACGACGATGCCTACACCGGCCGCCCGACTGGCGGCATGGACACCGGCAAAAACTACGCCGATGCCAAGCGCGCAGAGGCCACCGGCTTCCGCGTCGGCCAGTCGGTGTTCCATAACAAGTTCGGGGAAGGCGTCATCACAACGCTGGAAGGCGAGGGCGCCGAGGCGCGTGCCCAGATCAAGTTCAACCGCCACGGGGTGAAGACGCTGGCGTTGGGTATCGCCAAGCTCGACCCGATCAACTGAACGCCGATCGGGTCGTCGGGCCGATCAGGCCGTCGTGTCCGTCGTCTGGCCGGCGGCTTGCGTGACGTTGAAGCAGCCGCGGTAGGTGGCATAGAACGAGCAGTACAGCACCGCCATCACCAGAATCCGGTATGGCGTGGCAATGATGGGCGCGATGTTGTTGGCACCGCTCGACGCGAACAGCGCATCGATGAACAGCGGCACCGCGATCAGCAGGATTGCTACCAAGACGCCGTACGCGATGAACGCAGCGCGATTGCGCCACACGGCCATCCAGCTGAAGAACAGCGCCTTGCCCACCGGAATGCCGTGCCATGCCACCAGCAACGGCGCAAACCAGAACAGCACCGCCACGGGGATATACAGCACCGAGCCCATCACCATGGCGAGGTAGAACTCGCGGATCGCGTCCGTTGTGAGCGGCTTGTCGGTGACCACGGTCATCAGCGTGTCGACATCCACCATGGTCATCAGCACGCCGCTGACCACCAGCACCAGCACGCCGTAGATGCCGCCAAGCTTGAGCAGGGCGCGCATCGCATCCTTGCCATATGCACGAAAGCCTGCAATGAGCGACGCGGGCCCGACGCGCTTGCCCGCCACCGTATCGCGGCAGGCCGACATGAAGCCCACGAAGATGGCTGGATTCACGAGCAGGATGGCGAACACACCAATCGGCGGCACCAGCAGCATCAGCAGGTTGACCGCAAACAGGTAGATGAACAGCAGCAGCAAGAACCCGATCGGGTTCTTACGAAACAGCCACGCACCCTGGCGCAGCCAGACGTAGCCTTGCTTGGCCGGTACTTCAATCAGTTGCATGGTTGGGGAAGATCCAGAGTCAGGCCACTCGCGCCAACCCGCGCGCGCAGCACGCGCTCGAAGTGGGTGGGGTCATGCGGCTTGAGCAGTTCGGCATCGCGCGGGAGATAGAAATCCCACAGGCGAGAGACCCAGAAGCGGTACGCCGCGGCACGCAGCATGTCTTGCCAGTGCCGCGCTTCCGTATCGGTAAACGGGCGTACAGCGTGATACGCGCTGAGCATCGCATGTGCCCGCTCGGCATCCAGCACGCCTGTAGCCAGGTCGATGCACCAGTCGTTGACGGTGACGGCCACGTCGAAGAGCCACTTGTCGACACCGGCAAAGTAAAAATCGAAGAAGCCGCCGAGCCGTTCCGGTTGGCCGGCGGTGGCCGGCTCGAACAGCACGTTGTCGCGAAAGAGGTCGCAGTGGCACGGACCTTCGGGCAGCGTAGCGTAGTCGGCGCTGGCGAAGAAACGTTGCTGGTGCGCGAGTTCGCTTTCGAGCAGCGCGCGCGTGTCGCCGTGCACGAACGGAGCGACATCGGGCACGACTTCGTTCCACCACGGGAGGCTGCGCAGATTTGGCTGATGGCGCGGATAGTCGCGTCCGGCCAGATGCATGCGGGCGAGCATGTCGCCCACGATGCTGCACTCCGACACCGTGGGCGCCAGGTTCGAGCGGCCCGCCAGACGCGTGACGATGGTCGCCGGCTTGCCGTTGAGCGTGCGCAGGATTTCGCCGTCGCGGCCGGCAATCGGTGCAGGCACGCTGATGTCGTGCTGCGCCAGATGCTGCATCAGATACAGGTAGAACGGCAGTTGCTTGAGCGTCAGCCGCTCGAACAGCGTGACCACGTATTCGTGCGTCTGCCCGTCCTTTTCCGTGGTCAGGAAGAAATTGGAGTTTTCGATCCCGGAGGGGATGCCGCGAAATGCGCGCACGGCGCCCACATCGTATTGATCCAGCCAGAGAGCGATCTCGGCGTCGGAGACCGGGGTGAAAACAGCCATGCTTCAGGAACGGGAAACGGGTGGAGGGAAGGGCAGCCGGCCCACCAAGGGGCCGGGCAGCAGATGCCGCGATTGCGGCACCGGTTAAAACTTCAGGACGTTGACCGAGGGAACGCGGTCAATATCGCCGCGCTCGCGGATACGCGGCGAGCTGTCTTCAGGTTTGCTGAGGTTGTAGGACGTGCCCATGCCGGACTTGACATGGATGTCCGGCGCCTGGCCCTTCTGGAAGCGGTATTCCTCGACCTGCGTACCGTCGTTGTCGCGGTAGTCGAAGCTCGGCTTGACGCGCTCGTTGTGGATCGCGCCGTGCGTCGGCTTGGAAATCGGCTGATTGTTGATGGCCTTGACGTCGGGCAGGTCCAGACCGGCGCTGTCGGAAGTCACCTCGGCATGCGCGGGCAGGGCGAGGCCGAGGCAGAAAGCGGCCCCTGCCAGCAGCCCAGCGTGGCGCATCAGGCGCGCGGCATTGGCAAACCCGGAGGGGACGGCGGCGGACGGGTGAAGCAGCGAATCCATCATGGACTCCGGCGGGTGATCTGTGACCCTACATTCTAGCAGTCCGGCCTCTCGCCATCGTCCGTTCATGTGGCGCCGAATGTCACACCCGAGGTTACAGATAGAACATCTCTTCCTTGGGCGGAATCGGCGAGGTGCCTTCGCGCTTTTCGTAGAACTCGTAGACGGCATCAAGCGCATCCTTGGGTTCGTCGACGATGCGCATGATGTCGAGGTCGTGCTCGGCGATCAGACCCATCGGCAGCAACGTAAAGCGGAACCAGTCCAGCAGACCCTTCCAGAAGTGGCTGCCGAACATGATCACCGGCACACTGCGCGATTTGCCCGTCTGGACGAGCGTGAGCACTTCAGCCAGTTCATCGAGCGTGCCGAAACCACCAGGCATGACGATGAACGCGTCCGAATTCTTCACGAAAGTGACCTTGCGCGTGAAGAAATGGCGGAAGCGCATCGAAATGTCCTGGTATCGATTGCCCTGCTGTTCGTGCGGCAGTTCGATGTTCAGGCCGACGCTTGCCGACTTGCCAGCGTGCGCGCCTTTGTTGGCCGCTTCCATGATGCCGGGGCCACCACCGGAGATGACGGCGAAGCCCGCATCCGAGAACAGCCGGGCGATTTCGATGGTGCGTTCGTAGTACGGCGAATCCTCGCGCAGACGCGCGCTGCCGTAGATGGAGACGGCCGGTCGGATCTCCGAGAGGTACTCGGTTGCCTCGATGAACTCTGCCATAATCGTGAACATCTGCCAGGAGGCGCGCGCTTTCTTTGCGGTAGCGCGTTCTTCGTCGGCGAGTGCCCGCAGGCTGGGGATCATCTTGCGATCGGTACGGCCATGTGACACGTCTGCTTTGGGCTCATGTTCAACGCCCACTGTCACGTTGACGTCCATGTCGGCCGTGGTGGCCTGGCGCGAGGGGCTTACCCCGGTCAGTTCAGCCGCCGACACCTCGGCCGAGGAAGCGCCAGCAGCCTGCTTTGCCACGCCGCCTTCTGCGGAAGCGCCATTATCGGAAACGCCTTTTGGCGTTCCAGTCACTTTAGAGTCCATGGGAATGTCGGAAAGTCAAGAAACGCTGTTGCTCGTCGATGGCTCGAGTTATCTGTACCGTGCCTATCACGCACTGCCCGACTTGCGAAACGGAGAAGGGTTTCCTACGGGGGCCATCTACGGCATCGTGAACATGCTGCGCAAACTGCGCAACGACTATCCGGCCAAGTATAGCGCTTGCATTTTCGACGCCAAAGGCAAGACCTTTCGCGACGACCTCTATCCGGCCTACAAGGAGCACCGCGCGCCCATGCCGGACGACCTGCGCGCGCAGATCGAACCCATCCACGAAGCCGTGCGGGCATTGGGTTGGCCGATTCTGGTGATCGAAGGTGTCGAGGCCGACGATGTGATCGGCACCCTGGCTGAACGGGCTGCTCGCGAAGGCGTTCGGACCATCGTCTCAACGGGTGATAAGGACCTCGCCCAACTGGTGAATGACCACGTGACCCTGGTCAACACCATGACCAACGAAACGCTCGACCCGGCCGGCGTGCAAGCCAAGTTCGGCGTGCCGCCGGAGCGCATCGTCGACTATCTCTCTCTGATTGGCGACACCGTGGACAACGTGCCGGGGGTGCCCAAGGTGGGCCCGAAGACCGCGGTGAAATGGCTGACTGAATTTGGCTCGCTCGACAACGTCATCGCGCGTGCAGGCGAGATCAAGGGCGTGGTGGGCGAGAACCTGCGCAACACGCTCGAGTGGCTGCCAAAGGGTCGCGAACTGCTGACTGTGAAGCTCGACTGCGACCTCAGCAAAGAAGTGCCGACATTCGATGCACTGATCGACGGCGGCGAAGACAAATCCAAGCTCGTCGATTTCTTCTCTCGCTATGGTTTCAAGACGTGGCTGCGCGAGGCCTCTGGCGAGGCGCTGCCCGATACGCGCAGCGTGGGTGCCGCACGCAAGGCTGCAACGCCCGTGAAGAATTACGCCGGCGAGGCGGCACAACTGCAAGCACAGGCCAATCTGTTCGATGTGGAAGCGCCGCCCGATGAGATCAAGTACGAGACGGTGACGACCGAGGCGCAGCTTGAATCGTGGATGCAACGCCTGGACGAAGTGGATCTCGTCTGCATCGATACCGAGACGACGTCCATTGACCCGATGCTCGCGCAGTTGGTGGGCATTTCGCTGTCGGTCAAGCCGGGCGAGGCTTGCTACATTCCGGTGGCGCATCGCGGGCCGGATGTGGCCGGGCTCGATGCAGCGGCGCAACTCCCGCGCGACACGGTGCTCGCGCGCATGAAGCTGTGGCTCGAAGACGAATCACGCAAGAAGGTCGGCCAGCACCTGAAGTATGACGCGCATGTGTTTGCCAACCACGACATCGCGCTGCGCGGCATCGAGCACGACACGATGCTCGAATCGTATGTGCTGGAGTCTCACCGCAATCACGGCATGGACGCACTGGCCGAGCGCGTGCTGCATTTGAAGACGATCACTTACGAGGCCGTGTGCGGCAAGGGCGCATCGCAGATCGGCTTTGACGAGGTGCCGCTCGATCGCGCGACCGAATACGCGGCAGAGGACGCCGATATCACGCTGCGCCTGCATCGCACGTTATTCCCCAAGGTGGCCGAAGACGACAAGCTGCGCTACGTCTACGAGCAGATCGAAATGCCGACCTCCATCGTGCTGCAGAAGATGGAGCGCAACGGCGTGCTGATCGATGCTGACCGGCTGGCCAAGCAGAGCAACGAACTGGGCTTGCGTCTGATCGAGCTGGAAGCCGAGGCGCACAAGCTTGCCGGTCAGCCGTTCAACCTCGGTTCGCCCAAGCAGATCGGCGACATCTTCTTCAACCAGATGAAGCTGCCGGTCATCAAGAAGACCGCAAGTGGTGCGCCGTCGACCGACGAAGAGGTGCTGCAGAAGCTGGCCGAAGACTATCCGCTGCCGAAGCTGCTGCTCGACTACCGGGGCCTGGCCAAGCTGAAGTCGACCTACACCGACAAGCTGCCGAAAATGGTCAACCCGCGCACCGGGCGGGTCCACACCACCTACGGTCAGGCGACGGCGGTGACGGGGCGTCTGGCCTCCACCGATCCGAACCTGCAGAACATTCCGGTGCGTACGGAAGAAGGGAGGCGCATCCGCGAAGCATTCATCGCGCCGGAGGGCAGCGTCATCGTATCGGCGGACTACTCGCAGATCGAGCTGCGCATCATGGCGCATCTGTCGCAGGACGAAGGCCTGATGCGCGCGTTCCGTGAAGGCCAGGACGTACACCGCGCAACGGCTGCCGAGGTGTTCAACGTGACGCCGCTGGAGGTGACGCCGGACCAGCGCCGCGTGGCCAAGGTCATCAACTTCGGTCTGATCTACGGCATGAGCGCGTTTGGACTCGCCAGCAACCTTGGCATTGGACGAGACGCCGCCAAGCTTTATATCGACCGTTACTTCGCCCGCTACCCCGGCGCCGCTAACTACATGGAAGAAACCCGCCAGAGCGCGCGCGAGCAAGGCTACGTGGAGACGGTCTTCGGCCGTCGTCTGTGGCTGCCGGACATCAACGGCGGCAACGGCCCGCGCCGCCAGGCCGCAGAACGCGCCGCCATTAACGCGCCCATGCAGGGCACGGCGGCTGACCTGATCAAGCTGTCGATGCTGGCAGTGCAAGGGTGGCTCGAAGCCGAAGCGATGCGCTCGCGCCTGGTCATGCAGGTGCACGATGAATTGGTACTGGAAGTCCCGCAGGACGAGCTTGCAGTGGTGCGCGAGCGCCTGCCGGAGTTGATGTGCAGTGTCGCAACGCTGCGCGTACCCCTGGTGGCCGAAGTCGGCGTAGGCGCGAACTGGGAAGAAGCACACTGACGCGATCGCATGCCGCGCCAGAGCCGCGCCGTGAAGCAACGCTCCGCGCCACTTTGCCTGCCGAGGCAGCCTGCCAGGGCCTGGGCATGCGGTTGCCATGATTCGCCATATCCATGCGTGCGGGGTTGCGGTGAATTTTGCGTTGCAGCAGACTGCACCTGACAGATCACGTGATCGAAAAGATTCAACGGCTCCAGGAGAGGCACATGGCAGGGCAGACGGATGGCACAGGCGGGGCGGGCGGGCGGCGTATTGTGGTGGTCGGGGGGGGCGCAGGCGGGTTGGAGCTTGCGACGCGCCTGGGCGACAAGCTTGGCAAGCGCGGTGCCGCCCAGGTCATTCTGGTCGACCGCAATCCCACACACATCTGGAAACCACTGCTGCATGAAGTCGCTGCCGGCAGCATGGATCCGAACACGCATCAGCTCGAATACGCTGCGCAGGCGCGCTGGCACGGCTTCGAATTTCAGCAGGGCGAACTGAATGGCCTCGATCGCGTCGCCAAATCCATCATCGTGTCCGGATGCGTCGATGCCGACGGCACCGAGGTGCTGCCGGAGCGTGCCATTTCGTACGACACGCTGGTCCTGTCCATCGGCAGCGTGACGCATTTCTTTGGTGTGCCGGGCACGGCCGAGCACGCCATCGCGCTCGACACCGCATGGCAGGCCGAGCGCTTTCGCCGCAAGCTCATCGCGGCATGCATGCGCGCGCAGAACGGCGTGGCCGATGCGCGTCCGCAGGTCGACATCGCCATTGTCGGTGCGGGAGCCACGGGCGTGGAGTTGTCAGCCGAACTGCGCAACACCGCGCACGTGCTGGCGGCTTACGGCCTGCACAAGCTGGACCCGCGCCACGACATCCGCATCCACCTGATCGAAGGTGGTCCGCGCATTTTGCCGGTGCTCAAGGAGCGTATTTCCGCAGCCACCACGGAACTGCTGCACAAGCTCGACGTGGACGTCATCACCAGCGAACGGGTGACGGAAGTCACGGCCAGCGCCGTCAACACGGCGAGCGGCAAATCCATTCCGGCAGATCTGACCGTGTGGGCCGCAGGGATCCGCGCGCCGTCGGTGCTGGGCGAGCTGGGGCTGCCGGTGAACAAGCTGGGTCAGGTGGTCGTCTCGCGCACCCTGCAGGTGGAGGGCGACGACTCGATCTACGCCTTTGGCGATTGCGCGAGCTGCCCGTGGCCCGAGGCGTCGTCCAGCGTGCCTCCGCGTGCGCAGGCGGCACATCAGCAGGCCACCTATCTGTTCGATGCGTTGCGCAAGCGCATGGAGGGCAAGCCAGTCCAGCCGTTCGCGTTCAAGGACCTTGGCTCGCTGGTGTCGCTTGGCCATTTCAGCGCGGTCGGCAGCCTGATGGGCGGGCTGATCGGCGGTTCGATGTTCATCGAAGGCCTGATGGCACGTCTGATGTACACATCGCTGTACCGGATGCACGTGCTGGCGCTGCACGGCTGGGTGCGCATGTCGGTCGACACGGTCATGCACTGGCTGCGCAGCAAGACGAATCCGCGGGTCAAGCTGCACTAGGCCCGTCCTCGTGGCCGAGCCGGATGTCTGGCTCGGCAACAATGCATCTGCTTCGGTAGACTAGCCGCTTCGTTCACCGTAACCGCCCATGGGCGCGAGGAGAGTGCGATGCAGCTTGATGCAGAAGTGGAGAGTCTGGTACCCGGCCGCAGCTTTGACCGTCGCGGCTTCATGAAGACGGCGCTGGGCTCAGCCTTTGCGGCGGCGGTGCTGCCGGTGTCTGCCCAGACCGTCCATACCGATTTCAATGGCCTGACGGCGGGCGAAGTGACCGTGCCCGTGGGCGATTTCAAGATGCCGGCGTATCGCGCGCAGCCTGAGGGCAAGACGAAGCTGCCGGTGGTGATCGTCATCAGCGAAATCTTCGGTGTACACGAATACATTGCCGATATTTGCCGGCGCTTTGCCAAGCTCGGTTACCTGGCGATCGCGCCGGAGTTGTTCGTGCGCCAGGGAGATCCGCGTGCTTACGGAACCGTGCAGGAAACCGTCGCCAACGTGGTCTCCAAGGTGCCGGATTCGCAGGTGGCGGGCGATATCGACGCCACGATCGCCTGGGCCAAGGAGAACGGCGGCGATGCAGCGCGTATCGGCATGACCGGCTTCTGCTGGGGCGGTCGTCAGGTCTGGTTGTCCGCGGAGCGCAATCCCGGCATCCGGGCGGCGGTGGCGTGGTATGGGCCGCTGAAAGGCAATCCGAATCTGCTGCAACCGGTCTCGCCCGTCGACCTGGTCGACGACCTGAAAGCGCCCGTGCTGGGCCTCTACGGGGCCAAGGACACCGTGATCACGGAAGACGTGCGCGACACGATGAAATCCGCGTTGGAGAAATCCAAGAACCCCAAGGCGCACGCGTCGCGCATCATCGTCTACCCAAATTCCGGCCACGCATTTCACGCCGATTACCGCCCGAGCTACATAAAGGCCGACGCAGAAGATGGCTGGAAGAAGTGCCTCGCCTGGTTCAAGGACCACGGCGTGGTGTAGCAGCGAGACGCGCCCAACGAGAAAGGCTCTGGGGAGTCGGCCCGGGGCCTTTTTCTTTTGTCTGCACTGGCAAAGGTTGATAAAGCGGCATACAATTCGCCCTTCTTGCAACTCTGTTGCGTTTATAGGCTTCCGCTGCGTTACGTCCGCATGACCTTCGATACCACCTTGTTGGGCATTCTCCTCGCCACCGCACTGTCGGGCATCGGCAGCATGGCGGGCGCCGCCGTGCTGTCGCTGACGGTGCTGTCGCGCATGGTCGATCGGATGGTCAGTTTTTCGGTGGGCGTGCTGCTGGCCACGTCGCTGCTGCATTCGTTGCCGGAGGCGTTCGAAGCGCATCGCGGTATCGAGCCGAATACGCACGCCCTGTTCGCCACCTTGTTGGCCGGGCTGCTGGGTTTCTTCCTGCTGGAAAAGATCTCGCTGATCCGTCATTCACACCATCACGAGGGTGATGGCCACGGCCATCATCACGGCCATGATCGGCAGGAAGCCGGCCGCAGCGGCCTGATGATCCTCGTGGGCGATGGACTGCACAACTTCTCCGACGGCATCGTCATTGCCGCCGCGTTCCTGGCGGACACCAAGGTTGGCATCGTCACGGCGCTGGCGATTGCCGCACACGAGATCCCACAGGAGATCGGAGATTTCATGGTGCTGCTCAACGCCGGATTCTCCAAGACGCGCGCCTTTGTCTACAACCTCATCTGCAGCCTCTGCGCGCTGGTAGGCGCGGTGCTCGGCTACTACCTGCTGGATCGGCTGACGTCGTGGATTCCTTATGTGCTGGTGGTAGCGTCCAGCAGCTTCATTTACATCGCCGTGTGCGATCTGATGCCGCAGATGAAGCGCCGGCCGCGCTGGCAGGAATCGGCGGTGCAGGTCGCGTTGATCGCTGCCGGCATCGCGATGATCTTTTTGCTGACCGAAGGTCTGCACGGTCACGCGCACTGAGGCGCCGCATTCCCCAAGAAAGAAAGCCCGGTCGATGCCGGGCTTTTTACTGTTCGTCAGATTCGCAACGCTACGGATTCGGCCCAGTGGCCACGGGGCGGGAGGGGTCGCTGCACCACTCGCTCCATGAACCGGCGTAGAGCGCGGCGCCGGTCAGGCCGGCGATCTCCATGGCCAGCGCGTTGTGGCAGGCGGTCACGCCAGAGCCGCATTGCAGCGTCGCGTCTTGCGGTCGGGCGCCGGCCAGCACGGCCGTAAAGTCGGCGCGCAGTTGTTCTGCCGGCTTGAAAGTGCCGTCGGCCTGCAGGTTGTCGCGGAAGAAACGGTTGCGCGCGCCAGGGATGTGGCCGCCAACCGGATCGAGCGTCTCGTTCTCACCGCGGTAGCGGTCGGGGGCGCGGGCGTCGACGACGGGCTTGTCGGCGTGGCCGAGGTATTTCTGCACGATCTCTGCCGTCACCATCTGCATGAGCGAGGGCTTGCGCGTGATATTGCCGGGCGTGGCGTTGAGCTGCGGTTCTTCGGGCACGACCTGGTCGACGGGAAAGTGCGCGGCTTCCCAGGCTTGGAGGCCGCCATCGAGTACGGCCACATCGGCGTGACCGACCCAGCGCAGCAGCCACCACAGGCGCGCCGCGTACATGCTGCCCTGGCGGTCATACGCGACGACCTGCGTGTCGTCGTTCACGCCTAGCGCCTGCAGGCGCGCGACCAGCGCCTCTGCGTCGGGCAGCGGGTGGCGGCCGTTGGTGCCGGTTTTGGGGCCCGACAGTTCGTTGTCGAGGTGCATGTAGAACGCGCCGGGCACATGGCTGGCGTGATACGCATCGCGCCCCGCGGCGGGGTTGGCGAGGTCGAAACTGCAATCGATGACGACCACCGCCTCAGGCGCGCTCTGTTGCAGCGTGGCCAGTTGCGGCGCGGTGATGAGGGTGGCGTAGTGAGCGCGTTCGCTCATGGCGGCAATCTCCAGGGTCGATCAAACTTCCGGGTGAATTTCAGCTTCCGGGCCGGACACGGCGGTCTGCGGTGTCGGATGCTCGGTGCCCGACTGGCGGGCGCGCATGACGGTGGTCACGATACCGCTGCCGATGATGAGCGCCATGCCCGCCCACGACAGCGCATTCAGGTGATCATTCCACAGCAACATACCCCAGCCGCTCGCAAAGACGATGCCGGTGTACTGCAGGTTCGCAGTCAGCAGCGTGTTGCCGCGCTTGTAGGCGCGCGTCATGGCGGTCTGGCCCAGCGTTGCGAGAAGCCCGACCGCCAGCAACAGGCCCGCGCTATGCAAGGTATGCGACTGCGCCCCCCCGATCAGCATCCACACGCCGCCTGCAATTGCGCTCACCAGCGAAAAGTAGAAGACGATGCGCGCCTCGTTCTCCCCCAGATCGCCCAGTTGGCGGACCTCTACATAGGCGAGCGCGGTGAACACGCCGGAGACCAGCCCGACCATGCCGCCGGCGAGCTGGGACGGCCCGCTTCCCACGCTCGGTTGCAGCAGACACAGCACGCCGACAAACGACATCAGGATCGCCGCCACCATCTTCTTGTCTGCGCCCGCGGCTTTACCGGCCATGGCTGCACCCGCGCCGATGATCAACGCAATCCATACCGGCGACATGTAGTTCAGCGTCATGGCTGTGGCGAGCGGCAGCAGGCTGATCGACGTGAACCACAGCAGCAGCGACGTCACCCCGAACACGCTGCGCTTGATATGCGCCGTAAGGTAGGGCGTGCGGATGCCGGCGCCGGTTTTGGCGAGGATGGCACCCATCACGGTCATGCCGATTACGCTGCGGTAGAAGACGATCTCACCCGTGCTGTAGTGCGCTGAGGCCAGTTTCACGCACACGCCCATCGCCGAGAAGGCGAACGCAGCGAGGATCATCCACAGCGATTGGCGGGAGGAACTGTCGGCCGTCTGGATGGCAGTCGGAGCAGCGGTTGCGTTGTCGGCAGGCATGGCAAGGGGGAGGACGAAAAAAAACGGTGCGGCCCGCAGGCTGCACCGTTCCTATTGTGACGCGGAAGGCGGCGGATGCCTACCTTCAGCCGTCGCTTAGTAGTTCATCACGCGCCGATACCATTCGTGGAAGTGCTGCATGCCGTCCTCCATGGGCGACTGGTACGGCCCGACTTCGCTCGTGCCGCGCTTGAGCAGGGCCAGGCGCCCCGCATCCATGCGCTCGGCGATCTCGTCGTCTTCGATGCACGTTTCCATATAGGCGGCGCGTTCGGCTTCAACGAATTCGCGCTCGAACAGCACGATCTCTTCCGGGTAGTAGAACTCGACCACGTTGCGCGTCTTGGTCGGGCCGAGCGGATGCAGCGTCGAAACCACCAGCACGTTCGGATACCACTCGACCATCACGTTCGGGTAGTACGTGAGCCACACCGCGCCGTACTTCGGCATCTCGCCGTTGTTGAAGCGCAGCACGGCCTCGTGCCACTTCTGGTAGGCCGGTGTGCCCGGTTTGCGCAAATTGGCGTGGATGCCAACGGTCTGTACGCTGTGCCACTCGCCGAATTCCCACTCCAGGTCATCGCACGAGACGAACTGGCCGAGGCCAGGGTGGAAGGGCACGACGTGGTAGTCCTCGAGGTACACCTCGATGAAGGTCTTCCAGTTGTAGTTGCAGTCGTGCACCTCGACGTGATCAAGCATGTAGCCGGAAAAGTCGAGATCGCGCGCCACGCCCAGGCGGGCGAGGTCTTCGCGCACGTCACGCTTGCCCTCGAACAGCAGACCGTTCCAATTCTGCAGCGGCGAGCGCGACAGATGCACGCACGGTTGCTTCTCAAAGTGCGGCGCGCCCAGCAGGTCGCCCTGCAGGTTGTACGTCCAGCGATGCAGCGGGCAAACGATGTTCTGAGCATTGCCGCGCCCATTGAGCATGATGGCCTGCCGATGCCGGCACACGTTGGAAAGCAGTTCGACGCCGTTCGGATTGCGCACCAGCACGCGGCCTTCGGCCTCGGCGGCAAGCGTGTGGTAGTCGCCAACTTCCGGAACCATCAGCTCATGGCCGACGTAACCGGGGCCATGTTTGAACAGACGTTCGATTTCAGTTTGATACAGCGCCTCGTCGAAGTAAGCAGAGACGGGCAGCTGGGTTTCAGACGGCACCAGGTTCAGTGCGGCGCTGAGATTGGACATTATCCCCACTCCCAATAACGGTGAAAGCAGTGAACAACCCAACCATCGAAAAGATCGATTTGGGAAAGGACGCCATCGGCAGGTGGCCTAGGGTCTGTTGAGGTAGGAAACGAGCGCTTGCTGGCCCCCGCTTGGGCCAACGACCATACGTTCAATGGGCCAACAGACCCAAACCATCGTGCGGAGCGGCGTACGCCGGCCCGGCCTTTGGAGGAAAGGGGGGGATTGTACCCCAGGGAAATTGATAAGTCCCTGATTTTCGAACCCTTTCCGCCGCCGGGCCCTCAACTCTTACATCGAGGTTGCCCCGCGTCCCACTTGCGGACCGCTACCCCGCACCGTGCGGGATGTGCGCAGAACGCACGCGGAATTGCCGTAAAATGCCGGATTGTCCTTTTCTGATTCGCAACCGGCATGCCCCGTGCCTCAAACGACGCCTCCAGCAGCGCGTCCGCCACGCCCTCCGCCACGCCGGCTTCCTATGAAGCGGCCATGGCCGAACTCGAAACCCTTGTCGCAAGCATGGAATCCGGCGAATTGCCGCTGGAGGCCTCGCTTGCGGCGTATCGACGCGGGGCTGAACTGGTCAGGTACTGCCAGCAGGTGCTGGAGCGCGTCGAGCAGCAAGTGCGCGTGCTTGACGGTGATGCCCTGAAGCCCTTGGGCGACGAGTCCGACACCAACGAGCAAGGCGACGCATGAGCGATTTCGCCCAATGGATGGCGTCCGTGGTCGCGCGGACGGAAAGCGCGCTCGACCGTGCGTTGCCACCCGAAGCCGTTGCCCCGCAACGGCTGCATGCCGCCATGCGCTACGCCACCTTGGGTGCGGGAAAGCGTGTGCGCCCATTGCTGGCGCACGCCGCCGGTGCGCTTGGCGACGCATCGCCTGTGGCGCTGGACGGCGTAAGCTGCGCGGTGGAGATGATCCACGCCTACTCGCTGGTTCATGACGACATGCCGTGCATGGATGACGATGACCTGCGTCGCGGCCGCCCTACCGTGCATCGCGCCTATGATGAAGCGACGGCGCTGCTGGTGGGTGATGCCCTGCAGACGCAGGCGTTCATCCTGCTGGCTGAGTTGGGCGCGGTCAGCGCACCAACGCGGGCGCAACTGGTGGGTGAATTGGCACGCGCATCCGGTTCGCTTGGCATGGCGGGCGGTCAGGCGATCGATCTGCAAAGCGTCGGCGTTGCGCTGTCGCAGGATGCATTGGAAGCGATGCACCGCATGAAGACCGGTGCGTTGCTGCGAGCCAGTCTGCGCATGGGCGCGCTCTGTGCTGGCGTGAATGCCGCTGCATTGGAGCATGTGGATACTTATGCAGGCGCTGTTGGACTCGCGTTCCAGGTGGTCGACGACATCCTCGACGTGACGGCCGATACTGCAACGCTGGGCAAGACCGCCGGCAAGGATCAGGCCAACGACAAGCCGACTTACGTCTCCATCCTCGGCTTGGACAAGGCCCGGGCGCTGGCCGATGAGCTGCACGCCGCAGCGGCAGCGGCGCTCGCACAGTTGGCCGGCGAGATCGGCTGTGAAGCGAGCGAAGCCCGTACCGTTCGATTGGCCCAGATGGCCGACCTGATCGTGCGGCGTGGCCACTGAACAACATTGCATGGACCTTAGAAGTCTTTGCCAAAACGCCTGAGCGGCGGTCCCACATGACGTACGAACTTCTGAACACCATCGACGATCCGGCCGACCTGCGCCGCCTGGACCGCCGCCAACTCGGGCCCCTGGCAGACGAGTTGCGCGCCTTCGTGCTCGATTCCGTGTCTCAAACGGGCGGCCATCTGTCGTCGAACCTGGGCACGGTCGAGCTGACCATTGCACTGCACTACGTCTTCAACACGCCGGAAGACCGCATCGTGTGGGACGTCGGCCACCAGAGCTATCCGCACAAGATCCTGACAGGCCGCCGCGACCAGATGGGCTCTTTGCGTCAGCTGGACGGCATCTCGGGCTTCCCGCGCCGCAGCGAGAGCCCGTACGACACGTTCGGTACCGCGCACTCCTCCACGTCGATTTCGGCCGCGCTGGGTATGGCCCTGGGCGCCAAGACCAACGGTGAAGACCGCGTCGCCATTGCCGTGATCGGCGACGGTGCGATGAGCGCCGGCATGGCCTTCGAGGCGATGAACAACGCGGGCGTCTATAAAGACCTGCCGCTGGTGGTGGTGCTGAACGACAACGACATGTCGATCTCGCCGCCGGTGGGGGCGCTGAACCGCTATCTGGCGCGGCTGATGAGCGGGCAGTTCTACGCGGCCACCAAGAAGGGCGTGGAAAAGCTGCTGTCGGTGGCGCCGCCGGTGCTCGAGTTTGCCAAGCGCTTCGAGGAACACACCAAGGGCATGTTCGTGCCGGCCACGATGTTCGAGGAGTTCGGCTTCAATTACATCGGTCCGATCGACGGGCACGATCTCGAATCGCTGGTACCGACGCTGCAGAACATCCGCCAGCGCGCACGTGAAGGTGGCGGTCCGCAGTTTCTGCACGTCGTCACCAAGAAGGGCCAGGGCTACAAGCTGGCCGAGGCTGACCCGATCCTCTATCACGGCCCGGGCAAGTTCAATCCGCAGGAGGGCATCAAGCCTTCGGGGCGTCCGGCCAAAGTCACGTACACGCAAGTGTTCGGCCAATGGCTGTGCGATATGGCGGCGGCTGACCAGCGCCTGGTGGGTATCACGCCGGCCATGCGCGAAGGCTCGGGGATGGTGGAGTTCGAACAGCGCTTTCCCGATCGCTATTACGACGTCGGCATCGCCGAGCAGCACGCCGTCACCTTTGCCGGCGGCCTGGCGTGCGAGGGGCTCAAGCCGGTCGTTGCGATTTATTCGACGTTCCTGCAGCGCGGCTACGACCAGTTGATCCACGACGTGGCGCTGCAGAACCTGCCGGTGGTATTCGCGCTGGACCGCGCAGGGCTGGTCGGTGCAGACGGCGCCACGCACGCCGGTGCCTACGACATTGCCTACCTGCGCTGCATCCCCAACATGATGGTGATGACGCCGGCCGACGAGAACGAATGCCGCCAACTCCTCAGCACAGCCTTCGCGCAAGGTGGCCCGACAGCGGTCCGCTATCCGCGGGGTGCCGGCACGGGCGTGGCGGTGCAGCCGACGCTGGAGCCGCTGCCCGTGGGCAAGGCCGAAGTGCGCCGCGCTTCCACCGCCCCGGCTGGCCAGCGTGTGGCGATTCTGGCATTTGGTTCGATGGTGGCCCCGGCTTCGGCAGCGGCTGAGCGTTTGGACGCGACCCTGGTCAACATGCGCTTCGTCAAGCCTCTCGACGTGGCTTGCGTGCTGGAAATGGCCCGCACGCACGATTACGTGGTCACCGTAGAGGAAGGCTGCGTGATGGGCGGTGCAGGCAGCGCCTGTCTGGAAGCACTGGCTTGCGCAGGTGTCGCCACGCCAGTGCTGCAACTCGGGCTGCCCGACCGCTTTGTCGATCACGGTGATCACGCGGCGCTGCTTGCGCAATGTGGTCTGGACGCCAACGGCATCCTCGCTTCCATCCGCGAGCGTTTTGCCGTACAGCCGCGTGCTGCCGCCCCGCGCGTCGCCTGAGGCACTTTGGTCCCGCGCCATAGGCAGAATCAATCACCCGCATTGCAGCCGGGGGTTTGAGTAGTTGACTGCAAAGGTAGGAGATTTCTTTTACACTCCGCCAGTCCTATTTTTGAATTGTGTGCGCAGTCGCGGGATGGGCCGATTCGATCACTTGAGGGGTGGTCAGCATCAGCCAGGTTCCGCGGTTTCACACTCGTTGCGTGCCGGCCGACTGCGATGGCCGGGCGACCGTAAAGGAAACCGATCATGAACGATATGAACCCGGCTTTCGCGATGCCGGACGTGCAGTCCAGCCACGATAACCGCCAGATCCCCATTCAGCGTGTTGGCGTGCGCGGCGTGCGTTACCCGATGTCGCTGCAAACGCCTTCGGGCGTGCTGAATACCGTCGGCACGTACAACCTCGACGTGCATCTGCCGGCCGACCAGAAGGGCACGCACATGTCGCGCTTCGTCGCGCTGCTTGAAGAAGAGCGCGAGCCCCTGAATCTGGCGCAATTCGAGTTGCTGCTGGAAAAGATGCTGGAGAAGCTCGAAGCCGACGCCGGCCGCATCGAAGTCCACTTCCCGTATTTCGTCAGCAAGACGGCCCCGGTGTCGGGCGTGCAGTCGCTGATGGACTATGAAGTGACGATGATTGGCGAAGTGCGCGACGGCCATACCAAGGTTCGCGTCAAGGCGCTGGTGCCGGTGACGAGCCTGTGCCCGTGCTCGAAAAAGATCTCGCAGTACGGCGCGCACAATCAGCGCTCGCACATCACGATCGATGCCGAGCTGGCCGCCGATACGCCGGTGGAATCGCTGATCCGCATGGCCGAAGAAGAAGCGTCGTGCGAACTGTGGGGCCTGCTCAAGCGTCCGGACGAGAAGTTCGTGACCGAGCGTGCTTACGAAAACCCGAAGTTCGTGGAAGACCTGGTGCGCGATATCGCCATGCGCCTGAACCAGGACGACCGCATCGTCGCCTACACGCTGGAAGCGGAGAACTTCGAGTCGATCCACAACCACAGCGCGTATGCGCTGATCGAGCGCGACAAACGCACCGACAAGTAATCGACGCGCCGCCCCAAGGAAAAGCCGCTCAACCGAGCGGCTTTTTTCATGCCTGGTGGATGCGGATGTCTTCGAGGTCCCAGCGCGGCGTCACGCCGTAGCCGTAGCCGTCCTGCACCTGGGCGGGGTCTGCCTGCAACCGCATGGCGCCAGCAAAGGCAATCATCGCGCCGTTGTCGGTGCAGAACTGAAGGTCGGGGTAATAGACGCGCAGGCCGCGCTTCTTGCCTTCGGCGTTCAACCCGTCGCGCAATTGGCGGTTGGCGCCCACGCCGCCAGCCACGACGATGCGCTTGAGGCCATGCTCGCGTGCCGCGCGCAGCGTCTTCTTGACGAGCACTTCCACGATGGCGTCGACAAACGCGCGGGCAAGATCAGCGCGCGGCTGATGGCAGGTCTCGCTGTCGGTCAGGTTGAGCTTGCGCACCTGGGTGAGCACCGCGGTCTTGAGGCCCGCGAACGAAAAATCGAAATTACCAGAATGCAGCATGGGCCGGGGCAGGTCGAATACGCCCGGGTTGCCGAACTCAGCCAGACGCGACACGGCTGGCCCACCCGGATACCCGAGGCCGAGCAGCTTGGCGGTTTTATCGAAAGCTTCGCCGGCGGCATCGTCGAGCGTCTCGCCAAGCAGCGTGTACTGGCCGACGGCATCGACGCGCATCAACTGCGTATGCCCGCCCGAGACGAGCAGCGCCAGGAACGGAAACTCCGGCCGGTCTGCTTCCAACAGCGGCGAAAGTAGATGCCCCTCCAGGTGGTGCACACCCACCAGCGGTTTGCCCAGCGCAAACGCCAGCGCATTGGCCACCGAAGCGCCGACCAGCAGCGCGCCGGCCAGCCCCGGGCCTTTCGTATAAGCGATCGCGTCGATGTCCGCGCGCGTCGCGCCGGCTTTGGCCAGCACTTCTTCCAGCAGCGGAATCACGCGGCGGATGTGATCGCGCGAGGCCAGCTCCGGCACCACACCGCCGTACTCGCGGTGCATGGCGATCTGCGAATACAGCGCATGCGCGCGCAGGCCAGCCGCCGTGTCGTACAGGGCGACGCCGGTTTCGTCACAGGAGGATTCGATGCCGAGGACCAGCATGGCAAGCGGGTGTGAGGAGTTGCAAAGGGAAGGCCGCCGAAGATAGCACAAGTTAAAATGCGCGGTTTCTTCAAGAATAGGGCGGCGCAGCGATCATGATGCGGTGCGATGTAGCGGTGATCGGCGCAGGCGCGGCCGGGATGATGTGTGCGGCCGTTGCCGGGCAGC